>JAAWEL010000035.1 GCA_022794255.1 Lachnospiraceae bacterium | reverse complement strand
CTATTCATACCATCACTCTTCCTTTTTAAGCTGGTCGTCTATTCCTACTGCTCGTCCTGCTTAACGCAAAGATAGCGGATCACTGGCTCCATAATACGAATGTGGGCTTCCACTTCGTTGGGGCAGTTGGAATCCTCTGACTCGAACTGAATGAAGTAGTAGAAAGCTTCTTTCATCTTCTGGATCTCGTAGGCAAGTCTCTTTTTACCCCAGTCATCCACATTTGTCACAGCACCGCCAAAACGGGTGATATACCCTTGTACCTTCTCCAGTGCTGCAGCTCTCTCTTCATCTTCGAGTTTTGCGCTCAGAACAACTGCTAACTCATATTTGTTCATTGCTTTACCTCCTTGTGGTCTCTGGCCCCTGATTCCAGTCTCAGGAGCAAGGATTATTGTGTCACGGATAAATATTTTAACAGAATATGCCATAGATTGCAAGTACTTTTTTTGTATCTGCCGGTAAATTTGACAACTATTCAGCCATGGCCTATCACCAATTCTGCCTACCTCTGATAGATGGGATATTTCTCACAAAGCTTTGTTACTTCCGCCCGGATATAATCAGCCTTATTCTCAAAATCTGTAGCCGCCAGCCAGACACACTCTGCGATTTTTGCCATATCCTCCTCTTTTAATCCGCGGGAAGTGACAGCCGGTGTGCCGATCCGCACGCCAGAGGTGACAAAAGGACTTCTGGGATCATTGGGAACTGTATTCTTGTTAAGGGTAATATAAACCTCATCACAACGATTCTGAAGCTCCTTGCCGGACACATCCATTCCCCGCAGATCCACTAACATCAAATGGTTATCCGTCCCCCCTGTCAGAATCTTAAATCCCTGCTCCTTAAGCGCCTTAGCCAGTGCCGCTGCATTCTTTTTCACCTGAGCCTGATAGACCTTAAATTCAGGCTTTAAGGCCTCTCCAAAACAAACTGCCTTTGCCGCGATAATATGCTCCAGGGGCCCGCCCTGCGTTCCGGGGAAAATCGCTTTGTTAAAATTAAACTGGTCTGCCGCCTCCTTATTGGCAAGAATCATGCCTCCTCTTGGTCCTCTAAGCGTCTTGTGAGTCGTAGTTGTAACCACATGGGCATAGGGAATCGGGCTGGGATGCTCACCAGCAGCCACCAGACCGGCAATATGAGCCATATCCACCATCAAAAAGGCTCCCACCTTATCCGCCACCTCACGGAACCGCTTAAAGTCAATCTCCCTGGCATAGGCGCTGGCTCCTGCCACAATCAGCTTGGGTTTACTCTCAATGGCAATTCTCTCCAGTTCATCATAATCAATATATCCCTCATCATTAACCCCATAGGGCACAATATTAAAATACAGGCCGGAAAAATTCACCGGACTCCCATGGGTCAGATGACCACCATGGTCCAGATTCATTCCCATAACCGTATCCCCTGGTTTTAACATGGCAACAAAAACAGCCATGTTCGCCTGGGCACCGGAGTGGGGCTGTACATTGGCATAATCGCAGTTGAAAAGCTTTTTGGCCCGCTCAATGGCAATCGTCTCTACCACATCCACATATTCACAACCGCCGTAATACCGTTTGCCGGAATAGCCCTCTGCATATTTATTGGTCAGCACGGTTCCCATTGCCATCATCACCGGCTCTGACACAATATTTTCCGAGGCAATCAGCTCTAAGTTTCTCCTCTGACGCCCGGCCTCCTGCTCAATCGCCTTTCCCACCTCAGGATCGTAATCCTCAATCAGCTTCATAATCTCATTTACCATGATCGTCTCCTTTTCTTTGACCAGCTATTCGTTGCCAAACACCTATAAGGGCACTGGGTTCGATTATAGTACAGTTCCCTGACTGGTGTCAAGTTTTACTGCAATATCGGCCTGTCTATGGATGTAGCTTATATTCCCGAATCACAAGCTGCAGGGACCTGCGCCCATTATACTCATTTATTTCCGGATAATACACCACATCCATGGTCCGCTGCGTTCCTAACTCCTCCACAAACCGGTCTCCCTCCGTAAAAAGCATCCCATCCATAGCCAGTCCCTGCTCTGTCACCAGAGCCAGCTTCACTGCATTTCTGTTTTTCCCCAGTACCCGCACACTGCGGATATGGAGATTTTTCCATGCAAACTGGGGCTTTTCATTTCCCTGCCCGAATGGCTCCAAAAGCTTTAGCTCTTGTACCAGGCTCTCAGATATGTATTCCAGCGGCATTGCCACATCAATCCATACTTTGGGAATAAAATCCTCCGGTTTTAAGACCGCCTGTTCATTGAGGCGCCTGCGAAACTCTTTTACACAGTGCTCCTCCATGGAAAATCCAGCTGCCATAGGATGACCGCCGAATTTTAGAAAAAGCTCTTGAACTCCACACATTTCCCGATACATATGATATGCCTCAATGGAGCGCCCGGATCCCTTAACACAGTCCTCTCCCCTGGTCAGCACAAAAACCGGCCGGTTCCAGATCTCCCTTACCCGCCCAGCAATGATTCCGGCTACCGATTCATGACAATCTGGCAAAAAGATTACCAGCACCGAATCCTTCTTATATTGTTCCTCCGCCTGACGCAGCGCCTCATCCACTCCCTGCTGGGTCATGACCTTCCGTTCTTCATTCAGCTCCCGCAGCTGTTCTGCCATTAAGGATGCTCTCATCTCGTCCTCACACAGCAAAAGCTCTAGTGCCAGCTTTGCAGTCTGAAGCCTTCCGCTGGCATTGAGACAGGGACCTATGACAAAGCCGATATGATAGGCAGTTAAAGCTCCGATATCCAGCCCGCAGACTTCCACCAGCTTTCTAAGCCCTAAACTGCGGGTTCTTTCCATCTGCTTTAGTCCCCACCGGACGAGAAGCCTGTTCTCGTCCTGAAGGCGCATCACATCTCCTACGGTGGCAATGGCCGCAAACTCCAGCATATTCTCCCATTCCTCATCAGGCACATGGAATTGTTCATATAATACCTGAACCAGCTTATAAGCCACCACCCCTCCACATATTTCTGGAAAAGGATAACCGCATGCCTCCTGCTTAGGATTCACCACCGCATCTGCAGGCGGCGGCATCTCCCTTCCCGCTTCATCCCGGGGCACTTCGTGATGATCTGTAATAAGGACTGTCATCCCCAGCTCTTTTGCCATGCGAATCTGTTCAAATGCAGCGATCCCGTTATCACAGGTAATAATCGTATCAATCCCGTGATCAAAGGCTCTTTGGATAATGGATTCATTGATCCCATAGCCATCCCGAATTCTTTCCGGAATCTGATAGTCAGCATTTGCACCACAGCGCCTCAAACCCTGATACAAAAGATAGGTAGAACAAATCCCATCTATATCATAGTCTCCCACAATCCGGATACACTTTCCTTCCCGGATTTTTTCCTTTAAGATTGCCACCATACGATCCATATCCTTTAACAGATGAGGATCATACAGATCATGAATTGTACCGTTTAAATATCTGCTGATTGCATCCTCCCCCACCACATTCCGGTTACGGATAATCCTCGCTGTCACCGGACTGATATGGAAGCGCTGTCCTATGGCAGAAAAATCCGCTTTCTTAGTCTGGAGCATCCATGTTGCCTGAGTATCTTTTTTCATAGTCCCTTATCCTTGTCTCTTGTTTTTACCTTCCAACTTATCCTGCAGCTTGCTCACCTCTTCCTTCTGGTGAGTCAGCTCTGTCTCCATTGCCGCCTCTTTCTGCTCCCTCCTTTGTTTGGTCGCTCTCAGCCGGCTCTGCAGACTGGCAAATCCATACAGAATCGGCGCAAAATCTCCCCGGTATGCCTGTTCGCAGCTTGATTTTACATTATAATCCTCACTTGCGGTCTCTCTGAACATGCGAGTCTCATCCTTCACAATCATTTCCAGACGCTGTATCAGCTGATTCATGGCATCTGTCAGTGTCCCCAGCTCATCCCCGGACTGCCATTTCAGGCGCACATCTAAATTCCCGTTAGTCACCCGCCTTGCCCCATCTAAAAGCTCTTCCACCGGTCTCTCAATCGTGTGAATCAAATATAAGATCAATCCGCCCATGAACAGAGAAACCAGCCCAATGGCCCAGTACTTTGCATGAAGAGTTCTTTGATACAGTTCATCCGCCTGGTTCTGATGAACCTGAACCACCCGCTTGTCATGAGCCACCGCATCTAAAAACAAGCCACTGGCCTGATTAAACAATTCCTGAGAGCGGCCCATCATCATCACAGTCGCCTTCTCCCGGTCATTTCCCTTGCTGGTGTCAATCAGCAGCTCACTGTATTCCAGATATTCCTTCCAGGCTGTCTCCGCCTTTTGTATAATCTCCTGATCCTCCTGCCTGGTAGGAAGCTCATAATAATCTAGGAACTTCTGTTCAATGTCCTCCCGTATCATATTCAGCTCCTGTTCCAAAGCCTCCATCAGCTTTGGGTCTGTAGTAACCGCGTGACGGCTCTCCCTGATCCGATAGTCCGAGGTTGCCGTGTTCAGTTCCTCCGCAGCAATCACCGCATTCATCCAGACCCCGGACATCTCATCCCCTGCCTCTTTAATCTCCAATGCCGTGGAAACTGATTCTCTAGCCAAAATAAACATACCCAAAAAAGAAATAACTCCCAATAATAAAAGCTTTGTGCGGATTCTCACATCCCGTACCGGTTTGATTCTCATAACAGCTCCCCTTCGTTTCCCTCAAAATTATCTTCAAAGTTTTCAAAAATCACACACAAATGCGGATTTTCTTCCTGTGCATCCCAAAAAACCTGTCTGACCCGCTTTAGATATCTCGTCAAATCCTCACTCCTGTCTGACCTTTCCCCAAGGCCAAACACTCCCACACAAATATCCTCCTGGTTCTCTGTCAGCATGTCATAAAGTGCATCCAGATTCTTTCCATAATAATCCGGAAATTCAAATACCAACGCCAGATAATCCTGCACCTGCTCCCGGTTCTTCGTCACACAAAAATCCAGCAAAAGTTTCCGCATAACACACATCCTTTCCATTCTGTCCGCATTTCCACAAACAGTTTCCTTCCCTTATAAATCTTCCAAGTCTGCAATAATCCAAGAAATATCTTAATACAATTGTTCAAAGGTCTTATAATGATCCTCTGTATAAAAAATCAATCCGTCATTGGAATATATCAGACGTTTCGCCCCCCGGTATCCTCCTTCATATTCCAAATCACACTCATAATATTTACGCCCTTTTTTCTCTGGAAGCAGTCTCTCATAATTTCCAAAATAACTTCCTCCAATACTTTTTCCGGGAGCCACCTCATCCAGATTCCCTTTTTTATTATCCCAGCCCAGCTCTTGTGCCTCTTTCTTTGTAACAAAATTTCCCGGAAGCTTTCCATAAATATGCAGGTACAGTGCCACCTCATCCTTTAAGATATACTCCCCATCCTCCTGGACTGAAAGCTCTCCTGTCTGCTCTTCCTGGCTTTCCTGCTTCCTCTGGTCTTGCTGCTCTTCCTGGCTTTCCTGCTTCTCCTGGTCTTGCTGCTCCCTCTGGCTTTCCTGCTTCCTCTGGTCTTGCTGCTCTTCCTGGCTTTCCTGCTTCTCCTGGTCTTGCTGCT
>JAAWEL010000090.1 GCA_022794255.1 Lachnospiraceae bacterium | reverse complement strand
TGGGATTGACGAACTGTCAGTATCCCCTACTTCGGTGCTGCCTCTCCGGGCTCAAATCCGCAAATCCATTGCGAAAACGTGTACCTTAGAACTATTAGAGAGTTAAATGTGGTAAGTGTAGAAATCTTTGAATATTAAAGGCTGGAAGATCAGCGACACATGTGGCGTATCCGCATAATCTTGATGATGTGGCGGATGCTGCATGTGTCGTTTTTTAGGGTGAAAGGGGGGCTTCCTTTGTAAAGAATGCCACGCTTTATATTTTGTTCCCTTGTATTCCCGTTGATAATTGGATAAAATTAGTTTTGGAAGTTATGATTCTTTCTTTGATAAAAATCAAAACATACCATAGTTCAGAATACAAGAACAGATGTTCTAAAAATATTGCCTGAATGAAAGAACTCGTTTATACTGTATGGAGGGGTGAGAAAAATGATTGAGAAAAAAATGCTATTAGAGTTAGCTGCCGGAGAAGGCGCAGGTATGTTGGTATCTGCTGGAAGCAATATAGTAGAAAAACTAAAAAGTACCCAGGACTGGAAAAAGGTATTTGTTGATACCGGTAAATTTTTTATTGAACATGAAAAATATGCAGAACAGATTTTTGACGATATAGCGGAAGTTCTGTCTAAAGAAAATATGCTTGAGCTTGCAAAAGCTTTGAAAAACGAAGATGGATATGACATAAAAGTTCATTTGCTGGATAAGTTAATGAAGTTGATGGACAAATATGAGATTCCTCATAGTGTTGCCGAGTCTTATGCAAACGGTATGCTGTATACTGTTTTGGAGCAGCTTCGGGAAGTGGCGCCGGAAAAGTATGATCATTATTTTCAACAGGATTGGAGAGAAGAACACAGCGCTTTATTGGAGACAATTTCTAAGAAAATTGATATAGTTACATCGGAATTGGCAAAATACCGGGAACAGAGAATCGAAATTTATTCTGCTGATGAAATGGACATCCGGTTGAAGGGGATGACGATAAATCCTAAAATTGGGATTTCCTTCTTTTGTATTGATGATGATGAATTCAAAAGCTCATTTGAAGTACATAAAAATGATAAATGTATCTATGTAAAAGGAAAATGCCAGGAAGAAATCTTATATTGCATATTAAATGAATTATGGGTAATAAAGGATAACCGTGCGGTTTTTGTTGTTGAAAGTTATGAGGATTGGGAGAGGCTCCGAAAAATTTCAGCAGTTGGTCACATATATATTCCCAGGTTCTATAAAGATGAAATAGTAGCTATAGATGGAAATACAAATATTTTTATATACTCTGAAGATATGCCGGTTTTTTCCCATAAGGCGTTAACACTCAGACCGAGAACTTATGCCACAATAGTACATGCTTTGTCCAGCGCTGGAATGGATATAAACGAAGCTAACAAACTTGTGGCGGAGACTCATGGTCTATATGTACCAATGAAGAAAAAAATATTTAATGGAGCATATCTTAAAACTCCTTTGTGGTTAACAGGAATTCCGGAACAGGTTAAGAAAACCTGCCTTCTTCTGGGACAATGGACAGAAGCGGAAGGGGATAAAGCCATTATAGAAACTCTCAGTGGCCTGAAATATGAGAAGTTCATTGAAATTTTATTACCTTTTACAGTCGGCGAAGATCCGTTTATCCATAAAGCACGTAAAAATCGGGGAGTAGTGTATTGCCTTGCCTGTGTTGAAAATACATGGGATTGTATGACAATCTCTGCAGAAGAACCTTTATGGAAACGATTTACAGAACTGCTTATTGAGGTTTTAAATGAATCCGAAGCTTTATTTACCTATTCTGCACAGGAGAAACTGTTAGCAGAATTTAAAGGAGAAACATTATTTTGGTCAGAAGTAATAAGAACTGGCATGATTCGAACTTTGATTATGAAAGGATTCTATCGCAGTGATGAAGAATGCCAGAGGAAATTAGATTCTTTAGTTGAGAAGATTTTTGGATATGTACAAACTGTTGCCCAATGGAAATACATTTCTGGATTTTTTGTAGCTTTGTGTGAGGTGTCCCCGGAAGCTGTCCTAAAACGATTGGATTCCGAGTTAAATAAAAACACTGGTTTGCTGGATTTGTTTGAAGATCAATCAGGTGATGTTTTATTTGAAAGAAATGAATATATCAATATTTTGTGGGGGATCGAACAATTTTTGACTCAGAGAGAATATGTATCAAGGGCATTAAAGTGGCTGCTGCAGCTAGATGATCGCTCTTTTGAGTATAAGTCTAACTCTCCTAAGGATATTTTTGCAAAGGTATACTTCCCTGGCTATAATTTTTCTGCTCTGGATTCTTTAAAAGACAAAATTCAGGCGGCGGAACTTGCCCTTGAATTAGATTGCAATGGCTGGGAACACATATACAATGCTTTGCCAGGAAATACCTCTAGTATTATAGGGCATTTAGAAATACCCAAATATCGTGAGCATAACGATGTTAAACCTGTAGCAAGCAAGGATGTTTATACATTATTAGCAGCTTATTTACATATTCTGCTAAAACATATGGATTTTTCTGTAGAGAGATGGAAAAAAATGCTGAACTTTTCTTCTGACGTGAACCAACAATTGCGGGCAGAAATATTTGACACATTATTGTATGAATGTACCCAGATGTCTGATACAGAAGTAATACAAATAAAGAATTCTATTCGTGGGTTGATTTACCGCCATCGGTATTTTGCTTCAGCAGAATGGGCCATGAGGGAGGATAAAATAGCGTTCTATGAGCAATTGCTGTCAAAAATTATAATAACAACTCCGGAATATGAATATCTGTATTTGTTTAATCCAAGTCGGGATCTTCCCTTATTAAATCCAGTTCCTTACGATAAGGAAGGAACGCGTGATATCAATGAAAAAGAAGCAGAGAGGATTGTTCAGGAAAAGATAAAAGAGTTTCGGGAGAATCATTACAGCCTGGATATACTTGCAAAAATTTGTGCAGAATATGAAGGAAATTCTCTGGGAAGAGCATTAATGCGATATTGGTCTGAGGGGATATTTGATATTAATATCTATGAATTACTTATAAGAAACCAGATTTCAGGAGAAATGGCTTTGGATTATTTGTGGGCAGCGGGGGATTTTAACAAGGACATTTTTGAAAAGTGTTTCCGGCTTGCAAATTTCTATCAGTGCAAAGAGGACTTTATTGTGCAGCTATATGGGATAGAGGCATTTAGAACATCTGAATTACCGCTGATTTCAGAGGCGGAAGAAAGCGTTAAATACAGATTCTGGGAGAACTCGGGAAGATATTCTGCCCATCATGAAGAATGGGCGCTATCAGAATGTCGGAAATATGGCACTATGCAGGAATATCTGAAGCTTTTGTATATGATTAATCGAAACAAGCCCTTTTCTGCAGAACAGATTCATGATTATCTAAACGGCATTGAAAAAATAAGGCGTTCTCAGGATATTCAAATGGCAGATTTTTATCTTGAAAATTTATTGAAACCTGTTCAGGAAGCATTTATTGAAGATCAAGAAAAATGTATGGCAATTGCAGCTTTGGAAATGATTTTTATGAATATACTGGACTGGACAAGAATGAGATGTTTTCAGAGAGAGGTAAAGAGAACCCCGGAAATATTTTCGCAAATAGTATCTATAATATTCAGGCATCAAGGAGAAGAACGAAGAAATAAATCAGAAAAAGGGGAATCTGATATAAGCAATGCCTATGAACTTTATTACAAAGCCAAGTTTTGTCCGGCAGAAGAAAATGATAAGGTAGATATTGAGAAATTGCAGGCATGGACAGATAAGTTCAAAATATTGCTTGCAGAGTCGAGACAATCTAATCTTTATGGCCTTTTGATGGGAAGATTATTTGCATTTTCTCCAAAGGGAAAGGATGGTCATGAGCCATGTGAAGCAGTTAGGTGCATGATTGAAAGAGATGCCGATGATAGCCTGATGAGAGAATATAAAGTTACAGTATTCAATAAAAGAGGGGGCTTCACTCCGAACGCGGGAAAATCGGAACGGCGAATTGCAGAGAAATATCGAGATAATGCAGATTTTTTAAGTATGAAATATCCCAAAACTGCAGAAATCTATTATAGTCTGGCTAAGGAATATGAAATTTACTCAAAAAATGAGCGTGTGGAGGCAGAAAATGGATATTGACATGTTAAATTGCAAATTAAATAGATATTATATATGAAAAATAATATCTATTTTTTAAGGGATTATTATCGAGCTTTTCATCAGAGAGCAAAGTGGGTTAGGAACGATCTTCTTTTTATCAATGAACTTGAACTATATGAACAACGGTTAATAGATGAGTGAGAACATTATTTTGCTGAAATGGAGGATAATCGGAATGAGTTTGGCTGTGTAAATGAAGAGGGAAAAATTAAAGCAGGACGCAAACTTTTTCAGAAATTGAAAATTTGGATATAAGAGTTAGACTTAAATGCCAAGAGGCTTTTGTGATGTGTGGATGTTATCATAGTTTAGTTGATTAGCTCAATGTTGGATGGCATATGGATTTTTTTGAGCGGCTGATTGATTTAAAAGAATTTCAGATGCTGATGTCCGCCATGCATGTCAGTATGTCCGGCCAGATGTGTGCGCTGTGAGCGGCATTACCACCAGCAAAAAATATGTGCCCTGGCGGAAGCCAATGATGTGCTGGTGATTCCCCATAACCCCTTAGGGCCAGTGTCCACAGCCGCCTGTCTGCAGATCTGTGCCTCGATTCCCAACCTGGGCATTCAGGAGCTACCGGGATTTTGCTTAAACGGGGCAGAGGATGATATGGTGAAGGAACCGCTGCGATTTGAGAACGGCTGCATGGCAATTCCCCAATCGCCGGGTATCGGTGTTGAGCTGGCAGAGGATGCCAAGCAGCGTTACCCGGCAAATGAGAGGGGGAGCAATGAGGCAAAGCGGAGATTTGACGGGGCAGTAAAGGATTGGTAGGAGACAGAATGTATCAAAATTTGGATTGTATACCGTGATGATTCCCATGGAGAGGTGAGGCAGCAGATCGTGACCATAAAAGGAGCTGTCCTGAAAAATGTATTCTTGCAAGACAGAGAGATCATGTTTTCGGACAACTCCTCTTAATTATTCAATATTAAATGCAGACTTCTCATAAATCGTTCAGAAAATCTTCCTTTCAAAGAAGCTCTGCATGGTTGAAAATACAGGTGGTGCAGCCCGTTTTTTTATCTTATCAATCGGGCTGAACTACTTGTTTTTATCCATATATCCATGATTAAAAAATTCTTGCTTGTGGCATCTATCAGAAATAAAATCTTTTTTTCAAGCCCGGATTTTTCTAACTGTGATAGAAGCCCTCCACATAGCTTTAGGAGTATCCGGTATCAATGGCCAGAAGGGATTTTGTCTGCTGTGCTGCAGGAGAATAGGAATCTATTTACTTAAAGATTATGTATCTTAAATTCCTTCCACTTTGTTACGGTATGTAGTTTAGCACCACTGTCAACAGCTCTGAAATGTGCTTGACCACAACAGATTTTTAAACGTTCACGACCACGTAAATTTTGTTCGTCAGTACTGCCTTTTGTTTCAAAAATAAAATATAGTTTTTTCATGCCATCAATATCGACATAAAC
>JAAWEL010000082.1 GCA_022794255.1 Lachnospiraceae bacterium | reverse complement strand
ATATCAGGAGATATGCAGTGCAATTAGGAGAAGGGAAAATTCCCTCGTCCGATTTCTTTACGGAAAGTACATATCGAAACAGTCAAAATAGGACAATGCCCTGCTACATGGTCACCAAGAAGGGTTGCGAGTTCATCGCCCACAAGCTTACCGGACAGAGAAGATGAGTGAAAATGTTTAAAGAGTGTTCTATTTTTTTGATTCGCATCTGTTTATATAAATTTAATAATTATATATATAATATCATATAACGTCACATAGCTTTATATATTTCGATATGAATTATTTTATAGATTTTAAGTGGGATTTACATATTAATCTAATTTTGATATGCTACTATCCATCAGTGGAACTACAATTTATTATATAATCTTTTTGTTTTTGGTATTGACTTTTGCCTAGACATATATTATATTATGTCTAGGCGTAAAAGAGGGGGGATAAAATGTCGCCAAGAACCGGAAGACCTATTGTTGGACCAGAACCTAAAAATAGGCAAATAGCTCTTAGGGCTACAGAAACAACGGTAAGAAAATTTCAAGAATGTTCAGAACTTACTGGAAAAACTAAGACAGATTTGCTTGAGGAAATGGTTGACAATTTATACAGTAGGTTGAAAAAAAAGTAAGAGCAATCGCTACCCTACCAAGACAGTCGATTGCTCCATGGAGAACTTTCGTTCTATGAAATATTCTATCATGACACGAAAGTTCTTTCAAGAACAATTTTTGAAAGAGAGGATAAGTCATGCAGGATTTGAGAAATGTTACCATCCCGTCTATGGAAGTGGCAGAGATGGTGGAAAAGAAGCATAGTGATTTGTTGAAGGATATCAGGAGATATGCAGTGCAATTAGGAGAAGGGAAAATTCCCTCGTCCGATTTCTTTACGGAAAGTACATATCGAAACAGTCAAAATAGGACAATGCCCTGCTACATGGTCACCAAGAAGGGTTGCGAGTTCATTGCCCACAAGCTTACCGGACAGAAAGGTACAGAGTTCACTGCCAAGTACATCAACCGTTTCCATGAAATGGAGCAGGAGTTGATAATCCCTAATGCATCAGAGATTCCTATTGGAGAGATTGCCAGCTACTTAAAGGCTATAGACCGGGCGGCAGTTCGGCAGAATACGCCACCATACAAAATCATGGAAGTTTTCAAAATGGTATCAGAGCAGTTTGGCATCCGGCTGCCGGCAGATTTGGTGAAAGTGCCAGCCTATGAACAGCTCACGCTCGATGTGGCAACAAAGTAGGGGAGGGGATGGCATGACTTATAAAGAATTTTGTGCTGAAATCGCACCTTCCGTTTTAGAGCTTCAAAGTGAATGTTCCAAGATGACTAAGACAGAGTTTTCGGATTACCGGAAAAGGGTAATGCAGGAAGTTGGAGGGCAGGAACTTAGTGAAAGGTTCATGGCAGCCGTATTTGATATGATATATCGAAATGTATTTCAAACAGCATAACCAGGATAATCAGAACGCCCTTCCTGTGGAGGGGCGTTCTTTTTATATAAAAAATTAAGAAAGGGGTGGGAGAAGTGCTTGCCTATTATGGCTACACTATAAGCCCAAACCAAATCGAAACCGGAGAGGGCTTTTTAATATGCCGCAATGTTCCGATTGCCCGGATCGGAGATATGGAATACGGAGCATCAGAGCTGGGGCTTTCCGGGGCGGGTACGATCACGGTACACCGTTCCTCGGAGGAGGTATTTGCTCCGGAAGCAATTGCGTCCTTCGAGGGAAAACCCGTAACCAATGACCACCCTCCTGAGCTTTTAAATCCGGACAGTGTATCTATGTATGAGGAAGGGCATGCTCAGACGATCCGGCAGGGTACTGGTGAGTGGGAGGGGTATCTGATTGCAGACCTTCACATACACAACCGGGGCCTGATCCAGGCGGTCCAGGGCGGAAAGAGGGAGATTTCCTGCGGGTATGAGTGTGAGTATGTGGAGAATGGGGATGGTACCTATTCCCAGAAGAACATCAGAGGCAACCATATTGCGGTAGTCAACCGGGGGAGAGCCGGGAGAAGAGCCGCAATACTGGACTCAGATACAAAAAAATCACGTAAGGCCAGGAGGCCGGAAAGGAAGGATATGAAAAAGACAGGGATACTTCTGAAGCTCTTCGGAATGTCCGTAAAGGACAAGTCACCGGAGGAGATCGAGCAGATGGCAATGGATACGGCAGATGCCCTGGATATGGCAGGAACAGCCAAGATGTCAGGAGAGCCGGAGGCAGGACAGGGAAAGCCTGATGTCGGAGATAATCAAGAGAAGAAAGATGCGAGGATGAAGGCTGCGGTTAAGGACGCTGCCTTTTTTGATGCATTAAACGAAAAGGTGGATAAGCTTCTTGCCCTTCTCGACAAAGAACCGGAAAAGAAAGAGGAGGATAAAGGGGAAAAGGATCCTATGGATGCAGCCATCGAGGAACTGGAAGGAAGGGGAGAGGATGAAAAGAAAAAGCCATCCGTCATACCGGCAGGAGATGAGCAGTCGTTAGGAGTAATGGATAAAGCCGTGGCAGCAGCGATATTAAAGCAGGTCCGTCCATCGGTGGCAGCAATTAAAGATGAGAAGGAGCGCAAAGCAGTATCGGATGCGTTGATTGCCTGTGTAACAGGGAACCTTGAGGATGATACTGCAAAGATCATCCGGGCCGCCCAGAAAAATGCCAGAAGAGCTGCAGACAGTGCCCCGAAGATGGATCTGGATGCTATCCAGAAGGCCTACGACAGCCAGAACCCTCACAGAAAGGAGAATAAATAAATGAGAGGACAAGTGATTGGAAAAACGATGCCCCATGGTTATGCGGGAAGCTACGCCCGACAGCCGGATATGGTGGTGGACACGCACCCGTTGGAGGGTGATACCGGTTTGAGGTTCGGGGCTGCAGTGATTTATGGGACAGCAGGTGCCGTGAAGCCCTTTGGAGAAAGCGGAACGGCAGAGGCCTTCCTGGGAGTGGCGGTAAGAGAGATTAAATCCACCACCGACTATCTGAACCAGAATGAGGGTTGGTATCAGCCTGCAGAAGCGGTTCCGGTGATGAAGAGAGGGTGTGTCAATGTAATCTGCCAGTCGGGAACTCCGGGACCTGGCGGGAAGGTATACATCCGGATTAAGGCAAATCCTGCAAAGCCCAATGCGGTTGTGGGGGGATTTGAAGCGGCTGAGGATAAGACGGATACGGTGACTTATACGGAACTGTTGACAAATGCACAGTGGAAGGGAACAGCGGATGCTAATGGGGTTGCCGAGCTGTGTATCCTGACCAGGAATCATGCATAAGGAGGTAGCTATGGCATTTCAGAATGTAGGAACATTTGATTTAGGTACGGTAGGGGGGCAGGCGCCCCAGGGTGGAAATGCCCTGAATTTTTCTATGGATGCTGCCGGGATTGCATCCGGTCAGGTATTTTTGACATCCGAGTTGGAAAAGCGGGATATGATGGTTCGTACCCCGCTGACCAGCTTTACCTATACACGAGATATTCCTATCCGTGTAGGCGGGGGCTGGGCTGAGTTTGTGTCTGCCATGCAGGTGGGATATGGAATTACCGGTGGATCTGGAGATAATCTGATGCACGCAGGGGGCTCTGACGGAATCCCTATGGTTCAGGCGGATTTTGGCAAGGGATTGTATAAGACCCATATGGTTGCTGCCGGTACCCGGGTGATGTGGATTGATATGCAGAGAGGGAATATGACGGGACGCAATCTGGACAGCCTTCTCCGGGATGGTCTGCGTATGACTTATGATAAGCACATGGAAGAAAATACCTATACTGGTTTTTCCCGGTATGGGACAACCGGTCTGCTAAACAATCCGGACGCAGTAATTACCAATGCTTCTGAGGTAGGAACTGCTGGATCCACTACAACGACTTTTAAATCAAAAACCCCGGATCAGGTCCTGGCAGATGTTAATACGGCGATTCTGACAGCATGGGAGGCTGCGGAATATGACCGGGATGCAGTTTCAAACCACATTGTCATGCCATATGAACAGTTTAATTACCTGGCTACTACAAGGGTAAGCGAACTGGCGGAAAAAACAATCCTTACTTTCTTATCTGAAAATAACGTGGCGAGGCAGAATGGAGCAGATTTGTATATTGGAGCAACCTCCTGGTGCAAGGGTGCTGGGGTGTCTGGCAAGGACCGGATGGTGGTGTACTGTAATAAGGAGAGATATCTGGCCATGGATGAGTTGGTTCCGCTGACCCGTGCTATGACCGGGCCGAATACGGAGCACTTCTGTTTTGATACAGCCTATGCCGGGAACCTATCAGAAGTGGAAGTATTTTATGACCAGACCATTATTTATGTAGACGGAATCTAAGGAGGCATCTATGTTTATTATTTCTAAAAAAAATTTGAGAATTAACAGCCCGGGAAGAGAACCGTATGTGATCCGGAAGGATTATGTGGGTGAGATTCCTGAGGACATTGCATCCCACTGGCTTGTGAAAGCAGCCATAGCGGATGGGACGATTGCTACTCCCCATGGGAAGAAGGATGTGGATCTGGAGAAAGCAGATCAGGAAGCATCCGAAAAGGCGAGAGAGGCAGATATCCGGCCGGATGCCAAAGAAAATATTCGTCAGGAGGGTGATGAACCGGCGGAGGCAGGGCAGGGAAAGCCGGAAGAGAAGGAAAGCGGGAAACGCAATCCTAAAAAGTAGCAGGAGGTGAGGCCCATGTGGTCCGGAGGTTATACGAATCCAATGGCTCCGTACTTTATGGCAGCGAAATCAGCTGCAGCTAATGTGCCACAGCCAGGAGAACAAGGGAATTATACGGAAGCTCTATTTCGGGAGGATTTTCCGCAGTTCACAAAAATAATGCCTTCGGAGGAGGATGGACAGGAGCTTGTGATCGACCTTGTGCCGGGAAAAATGCTCCGGAATTTTATTATCCAGGCAAATGAGAGTATTCTCCCATCCCGCTGGGGAAGTATGTGGCAATATGCCGCAGGGCTGTACGTGGCGCATTTTGCGGCGCTTTATTTAAAAACATACTCTTCCGGCTCTGGCAATGCCCAGCAGGCGGCTGCCGGGGCGGAGCAGATCGGTGTGGTAAAATCAGCTACAATGGGTGATACATCCATTAGTTATGACAATAATGCGATTACAGCAGGTACGGAAAAATGGGGAGCATGGAACGCGACCCAGTACGGTGCTCAGCTGATAACCATGGCACGGATGGTGGGAATGGGAGGGATACTGGTAATATGATTTTTGATAATCCTGTTTTTAGAAGCTGGTATACAGATACGGTGGATATTTACCGTACCGAAACAGTAATGGATGGGAATATCAGCCGGCAGGAACGGAGGAAAATTAACAAAGTTTCTGTTCCCTGCCGGATCTATAAACCGGAGAAGGGCGGACCCAATATGACCGGTACGGCTGCCAGAGAAAGGTCATTGGAAAAGATGGCCTGTGATCTGGCGGTGGATATTCAGGCCGGTGACGAGCTGATAATTATCCGGGGCGGAACCCTGGGATATGTCAATAAGGCAGAGCGGTATTTTGCCGGGAATCCGGTGTCTTACTACGATCCGGTTGGAGGCGCCCTTACGGGGCTGCAGCATAAAGAGATCGGACTGTTGATGGATAATCTTATTGGGAGGTGAGATTGTGTCAAGTTTTGGGAGCCAGATGCGGAAACGTTTGAAAGAGCTTAGAAAAGCCGGACAGAATGTCCCAAAAATCATGGCAGAGGTGGCGGAAGGAGCTACTATTGAGGCGGTGCGTATTGCCACAGAAAATACCCCGCCAAATGGAGGGGCAGCCATTGCCGGGACAAATACCCGGAGTGGGGATATGGCCCAGCACTGGGCGACTGACAGCCAGACAACGCCTTCTACGGGTGGAGCGGTAAAAACCATCCTGGCCAATAACATGCAATACAGCAGCTATGTAAATGACGGACACAGGGTAGATAAACGTTTTGTCCCTGGTTTGACAGTTAATGGAGGGATGCTGGAAGAGGACCCGGATGGAGAGGGCGGAATCATGGTGGGTACAAAGACCACCTATGTGGAAGGAAAGTACATGAAAGAAAAAGCCATCAGAAGATACAGAAAAGTGGTAAAGATAGAACTGGATAAACGTGTCCGGGAGGCGTTTCGATGATTTTTACCCTTGAGAATATCATAAATAATCTGGCGGGCGTGTTGAAAGCACAATATCCCGACTATCCGGTCTATGACAGCCCAAACCAGCAGGGGACAAAATATCCCTGCTTTTTTATATTCTTTATGCCTTCAGAGATCAGCGGTCAGATTGATGGAAGATTCCTTCGTGATCTGGGAGTAGATATTGTGTTTGTGCAGCAGCGCAATATCGTCAACGGGAATAAGGAAATTTATGAAATCGCGGATTATCTGGATGAAGTTTTAGAGCTGTTTGCCTATTCGGATGAGAATGGGGCATCTGGTTTGATTCGTACCTTTGAGCATCAGTGGCAGAACGAAGATCAGGAGCTGCATTATAAATTTCACATTCGGGAACGGGTATATATCTCACGTCAGCAAATCCCCATGGAAATATTAGAGGAGGATCGTACTTATGTCAAAAAGCAGTAAAGTTGCGACTGTCGCAACAAAGGAAAAGAAATACCCGACAGAAAAACTGTTAAAAAGCCGGCATTTACAGGGGTATCAAAGAGATTTTGCGAAGGTGATCCTTGTAGAGCCGGAATATAGCATATCCGAAGCCAAAGAGGCGTTGGATGCTGCATTAAAATAAAAGGCCGCCTGCTTTCGGCCGGCGGCAGATATTTAATAGGATTGTATTTTTGTAAGCAAGGCCTCTTGAAGGACCTGGGAAAAGTTGATCCCCCTGGCAATAGCTTCTTCATTTAACCATTCCGGAATAGAGAGAGTCTTTTTCACAGCTTTGGAATTATGCTTTTTTTGGTAGGCTTCCATATCAAATTGAATGATGACAATGTGACTGTCAGCATCATCCAGAAGGATTTGATTAGGGGGTGAAGGCGTGGGGAGAGGTTCCTGGTCACGGATGCGATCGGTGAGTGCAAGGCCAAGGGCTTCGATCGCCATCTGATATGCTTCTTCCATGGAATCACCTTCGGTCAGACATTCGGGAAGATCCGGAAAAGAAACCCAAAGGCCGCCCTCCTCAGCGGTGTGGAAAATTGCAGGGTAAAAATATTGTTTCATGAAATACCTCCTTGTATATGGGGAAAGGATGGCGGGATTATTTTAATCCCGCCTGTTTCAATATTTCTTGTTCCAGTCCTCTTTTCAGGGACTTAGAGTGATAAGGAACTATGGTATGTCGGCCGGTGGATTCATTTTTCAGTTTTACATGGGATCCATTTTGGCTGACTTCTGTAAAACCATTTTGTTTGAGATGTTTTATCATCTCCCGAGGTGTCATCGGCATCTTGTGTGCTCCTTTCCTTATCATGAGGATATTATACCACGTAAAGATACGTATGTCAATAGGAATACGTATCTTTACGTGGGATATAGGTACAATAATCATGAGAGGTAATCAAGATGCCTGTCAGAGGATGGGTATTCTTTTTATACAAAAACAAAGAAAGGAAGTAGATAACTATGGCAGGAGGCACATGGACGAGCCAGAACAAGGTTCAGCCAGGGGTTTATATCAATACTAAATCCCAGGGAAATCTGCCCGTCAGTATCGGAGAGAAAGGGACGGTGGCTATTGCAGAGTCGTTATCCTGGGGGCCTTGCGGGGTGGTTCAGGAAATTATTCCGGGAGAGGATCTGCGTAAATTTATCGGATACGACATTACCCATGAAAAAGCATTGTTCCTGCGGGAGATGATGAAGGGGAGTGATACCACAGCTGGCCCGATTAAAATTTTATTATACCGCCCGGTGGGCACCGGAGGGGCGAAGGCAGCCGGAACGGTCGGCGGGCTGACAGTTACCGCTTTGCATGAAGGAATACGCGGGAATGATATTACCATTATTGTGCAGGAGGATCCGGATACTGCGGGAAACTATGAGGTAGAAACCGTAGTAGATGGAACGATTGTCAACAATCAGGTGGTGACGGAAATTTCTGCTTTGGAGCCAAACGACTGGGTGGAGTTTTCCGGAACCGGTGATTTGGAGAATACGGCGGGCGCTCCATTGTCCGGAGGAAAGGATCCTTCCGTTACATCTTCGGACTACGCTGTGTTTCTTTCGGCTATCGAGCCATATTCGTTTGATATCCTGGTATATGACGGGGAGGACAGCACGGTTATGCAGGCAATCGCCTCTTTTGTGAAGCGTATATCGGAAAATGTAGGTATGAAGTGTCAGGCAGTCATGGCCAATGCACAGGACAGCAACAGCGAGTGGGTGATTTCCGTGAATAACGGCGTAAAGCTGTCTGACGAGACAACACTTACGGCCCAGCAGGCTACCTGGTGGCTGGGAGGCGCCCAGGCGGGCGCCAGATACAATCAGTCTTTGACCTATGCCCGGTATCCTGGGGCAGTAGAGGCTGCGCCAAAACTCACGGATATAGAGGTTACGGCAGCTATCAAAGAGGGAAAGATAGTCTTTATTGATAATTTTGACGCGGTAAAGGTTTGTACAGATATCAATTCCCTCACATCTTTCACAGCAGACAAAGGTTCGGAATACGCGAAAAACCGGGTAATCCGTGTGCTGGATCAATTCTGCAATGATGTGTACCGGCAGTTTAGTTTATATTACATCGGCAAGATTAATAACAATGATGAGGGCAGAAGTTTGCTAAAAGCATGGATTGTGGGGTATCTGAATGAGATGCAGGCTAATGGAGGCATCCAAAATTTTATTCCGGATGATGTGACCACCTCACAGGGAAGCACGGTGGATTCTGTTTTAATCGGTGTTGCATTACAGCCGGTGGATTCTATCGAAAAAATTTATATGACCGTAACTGTATCCGTCAACACAGATACGGAGTAGGGGGTGACATATGGGATATTTATTGGCAAATGATGGGCTAAAAGGAAAAGCCGGAAGTGCCTTTATGGTTAAAAACGGCCGGAATATAGAGTTGTTCGGACTGAAAAAGTTTGAAGCTAATGCGGAATTTGAAACATCGGAATTTCCAGTAGTTGGTGCATTGGTCAATCAGACAAAAGTGAAAGGGGTTAAGTACTCCGGAACCCTTACGATATATTACGGTACTCCGGAATTTTTAGATGTGCTGACGGAGTTTAAAAGAACAGGGAAACTTCCGGAGATCAATTTTCAGGTTATAAATCAGGATAAGGGGGCATCTGTGGGCGACCAGATTGTTGCGATTTATGGGGTTACTTTATCCAAGATTCCCATTGCTATGCTTGATGATTCAGTAGATTACCTCCAGGAAGAAATCCCGTTTACGTTTACAGATTTTGAACCCCTGGAATCGTTCCACACACCATCTCAGTTAGGAGGAAATTAATATGGGAAAATTAAGTGCATTTTTGAAACCGGCACCGGCAGGGCGAACGAAAGAAGTGTTTCTGGATCGTTTTACGGATGAGGAAGGGAATCCTGTTCCGATTGTAGTAAAATGCATTTCCGCAGAGGAGAACGAGGCAATTTCCCGCCGTTGCACAGACAAAGAAGGGAAGCTGGATAATATTATGTATGGGAATCAGATCATAGTTGCCTGTGTGGTGGAGCCGGATTTAAGAGATTCGGAGCTCTGCGCTTATTACGGTGTGATAGACCCGAATATGGTCCCTGGCCGGATGTTTTCTGTCGGAGAGAAACAGATTATCAGTGGTGCTATATTTGACATCAATGATATCAATATGGCGCAGGAGAAGCTGGCCAAAGCAAAAAACTCCTGAGGGGGAATGACTGGGAGACAGAGGCGGCCTTTTTCGCTTTTATCTCCTTTGGTATATTCCCCGCAGATTTTGCGGCAAGGCCGGAAAATGAAAAAATATTAATGCTGGCTATGATGGAGCGGGCTGCAAAAGAGGTAAAGAGGGGATAGGGTATGGGAGAAATACGAGAAGAGCTGGTTTTGGCGGACCGATTCAGCGCAGAGTTTTCCAAGTTTCTTTCTTATGGAGAGCGCTCCGTATCTCAGATGGCAAGTCTGGAAGCAACGATTCAGCGGGTTGGTGATGATTCGGCAACCTTGCTTGTACGGAAAATGAATGAAACCAATGAGATATTGAAAGAAATCGCAGGCAACACCAATCGGGCAAAAGCTGCCCAGGACAGTTTGGGAGATTCCGCAAAAAGAACGGACGATATCTCAAAGCGCCTTCTGTCTACCGCATCCCGTATAGCAGCCACTTTTGGAGGAATCAAACTGGCAGCAGGCCTGATTGGCTTATCAGACACAATGGCCCAGACGCAAGCCCGGCTTGGTATGGTGATCGATGAAGTGGACGGAGGTTTAGGCTCCACTCTGGAGCTGCAGGAGATGATCTATCAATCTGCACAGCGGACCCGGGGAGCTTACCAGGAAACAGCCAATGCCGTATCCAAGTTGGGGCTGATGGCCGGAGATGCTTTTGGCAGTTCTGAGGAGATTGTTGCCTTTATGGAGCAGGTTAATAAGCAGTTTAAGATCGCTGGTACGGAGGCTTCTGGTGTCCAGGCGGCCATGCTGCAGCTGACACAGGCCATGGGTTCCGGTGTCCTGCGCGGTGAAGAGTTTAACAGTATTATGGAGCAGGCGCCGAATATTATCCAGTCCATTGCTGACTATATGGACGTTCCCAAAGGGAAGCTAAAGGACATGGCAGCGGAGGGAAAGATCACAGCAGATATTGTGAAGGCTGCCATGTTTGCGGCCGCTAAGGAGACAGACGCCAAATTTGCGAGTATGCCAATGACTTATTCCGATGCATGGACCATGATGAAAAATGCCGGGGTAAATGCCCTGGATGAAGTATCAGACAAGCTTAACAGTTTTCTCAACAGCGATACTGGAAGCACAGTGATAAACAGCCTGATCGGCGGGTTTGAGATACTTTCCGGTATTGCCTCCGGGGCGATTGATCTGATGGCATCTGGGGCAACCTGGGTGGTGGAAAACTGGGACTATGTATATCCGATACTGATTGGTATTGGTGCGGCGTTTGCGGCTGCGGGAGTGGCCGGGATAATATCCGGATTGTCAGCCGCTGTTGCGTGGAGCCCGGTTACATGGACGATTATGGCAGTGGGTGCGGCGATAGGCCTTACCGTATTTCTTCTGCAGCAGGCAGGGGTCTCCTGGGAGCAGATGGGGATAGTAGCAGGTGTGGCACTAGGAGAAATTTATACTATAATTTATACGGTGATTGCCACATGCTGGAACCTTTTCGCCACATTTGCAGAGTTTTTTGCCAATGTATTTAATGATCCGGTAACGGCTATTGCCAATTTATTTGCAGACCTTCTGGATACCATTCTTTCTATTGTGCAGACCGCCGCCAGTGCTATTGACGCCCTTCTGGGTACCAATATATCCGGTGATGTGGCCGGGTTTCGGAATACGGTAGATGATTTTGTAGAATCAAAGGTAGGAGAAAACCAGGTTAAAATCAAGCGTATGGAAGCAACGGACATCGGAGCAAATATGTTAAAAGGCGCGGAAATGGGAAAGGACTTTGGGAAGAAGCTGGACAATTTCAGCCTGAGCATGGATGATTTTACTAAGAACTTTGGTGGCGGTGGAGCTGGAGGTTTTGGAGGTATGGGGCAAATAGCTATCCCGGATGGAGGAAATATCGGAAAAGTGGGGAGTGTGGGAAGCGTAAAAAATGTAGAAGGTGATATCCGGCTGGCAGATGAAGATGTAAAGCTATATCGTGATCTGGCAGAGCGCCGGTACATGAATGAGATTGAGCTGAAAACACTTGCTCCTCAGATTAGCGTGACCCTGCCTGCCGGTGCTTCAGGAAATTTAAAACCGCAGGATGTGGCTGATTACATCAAAAAAATTTTGATTGAGCAGGTCAGTTCCCAGACGGCTGTTACACACGGATAGGAGGGAAAAAATTGAAGGTTCCGAATCAATGCTCTATCTATATCGTTTTTGGAAAAAAGAAAGCCAGGATTCCGGTAAATCCGGAAGAACTGGAGATTAAATATTCTACGGACCATAAGAAATATGATGTCCTTGGAATTGGTCAGATTGTAGTTCCGAAAAAGCCGGCATTAAAGGAGGTCTCCTGGGAAGGACTTTTTCCGGGGGACCTTGCTGCTTCTTATGTAAATAGCAGGGCAAAGCAACCGGAATATTATATAAAGCTTTTGGAGAAAGCATTAAAAAAGAAACAGGTATGCCGCCTAATCATTTCCCGGTCAGGACTTTATGACACAAACATGAAATGTGTCATATCCGGTTTTGAGGCGAAGGATAAAGGCGGTGAGCCGGATGACGTATATTATTCCATTGATCTTCTGGAATATCGGCCCTGCAATCCGGAAACCGTATCGGTTGTGACCTCGGCTCCGGCCTCTTCCGGGATTTCCGGTAACTCTACCGTTCAGGCGCCAGGGGAGACACCCAGAGCTATTGATATGCCGGTGATGCGTGTAGGGGCTACAGTGATTGTGAATGGGGTCTATTGCTATGACAGTAATGGAGCGAAACCCCACGGAAATGCGAACAACATAACCACCACGGTTAAAAGGATTGTTTCCGGAAATCCTTATCCGATACTGGTAGGACATTATGGGTGGACACAGGAAAGCCAGCTGCAGATAACGGGGTGAGAATATGAGCATATCTTTGCAGGCACAGACAATAAAAAAGGCTCCGGGAGGAATCACACAGACAGTAATTTCGGATTATGCAAATGTAGCAAAGGAGGTGGAGATCACCACAAACCGGATGGATTCTCCGGGGAAAATGTCTTTTACCTGCATCGAGTCTGGTTCTGCGGCAATTGAGGAGGGGAGCCCGGTGGAGCTTGTAGCGGATGGAGTGAAAATGTTTAAAGGATATGTTTTTTCTTTAGAACGGAATCAGGACGGAGAGATATCCTACGTGGCATACGATCAGCTGCGGTATCTGAAGGCCAATGCCAGCTATGTGTTTGAAAATATGTCCCTTTCCCAGATTATCCAACGGATTGCTGCCGATTTTGGCCTTGTGACAGGGACACTGGCGGATACGGGATATGTATTCCCATGCCTTATTAAGGAAGATGAGGCGTGCCTGGATATTATTTTTGATGCGCTGGCCCAGACTATTATTCAAACCCAGAAAATATTTGTGTTCTATGATGATTTCGGGAAATTGACTTTGGTGGAGGCGAAAGATCTGTTTACGCGGACGGTGATCGGAGACGGAAGCATGGCAACGGAATATACATACAAACGGGATATTGATTCGGACACCTACAACCGGATTAAGCTGGTAAAAAAGAATGAGGAAAGTGGAAGAACCAATGTCTATATCCATGAGGATTCCGAGACAATCAAAAAATGGGGCATCCTGCAATATTACAGCGAAGTGGACGAAAACATGAATGATGCCCAGATTGATGAAATGTGTGCCATGTATCTGCAATATTATAATCGTGTTTTACAGACCGTTAAAATAGAGGCACTTGGGGTAAAAGAGGTACGGGCAGGAGCGATTGTCCCTGTTAGAATTGGGTCAATCGAGGATTTGACAGCCACTCGTCTGCTTCTGGCGGAAAAGGTAACCCACAGCTTTGAGGAGGAGGCCCATACCATGAGTATTGAAATAAAGTCATTTGCCCAGTTAGGGGGTGTAAGCCTTGGCTGAGCTGGCGGGAGTGATCCAACAAATTGTGCAGAATACAATAGCAGCTATGAAATTGACCGATAAGGCCACAGGAACGGTTACTTCCGTATCCCCGCTGAATGTGCAGGTAGATATTGCCATGCAGCCACTGCCGTCTGCCGCCTTGATTCTTACGGATACGGTAAGAGGAAATCTAAAGAAGGGGGACCGGGTTTTGATGCTGCGGGTCCAGAATGGACAGCAGTATATAGTACTGTCCAAGATTATGTAGGGGGTGGAAATATGGCGGCATTGCCAGAAGGAGTGGGGTTTGATACATCTTTGCAGCATGAAGAGAAACCCACAAATACTTTTATCATTGACTGGTCGGCAAGACAGATATCCGGCATGGATTCTGGATTGGAGGCTATGAAACAGGCAGTAGACATTATTTTACAGAATGAGCGGTTTGAATGGCAGATATATACCGCTAATTTTGGCAGTGAGCTTACAGAACTGGTAGGTGAGGAATATGACTTTATAGTAAGCGATCTTCCCAGAAGGATAGAGGATGCGTTTTCCGTAGACAAGCGCATAACAGCTGTGGAAGATTTCGTATTTTCTCCCTCGGGAACGGATCATATTATCTGCAGATTTAATGTTATTACTGTATTTGGTACTTTCGCAAAGGAGGTGTCGCTGTGATTGATTTTTCCGGATATACGGCTAAATATATAGAGCAGCAGATGTTAAATCAGGTTTCGGATACAATCGATACCAGGGAAGGGAGCATGATACAGACAGCAGTAGGGCCGGTGGCATGGTATTTAGAGGGCTTATATCTGCTACTGTCCCAAATGCAGGATAATGCTTATGCAGATACAGCGGTAGGCGGCTTTTTGGATTTGATTACGCAGGAACGCAATATTTTCCGGACTTCGGCTGTGGCTGCAGTGCGTAAGGCCACTTTTAATGTTCCGGTTAATTCCGGTTCCCGGTTTAAAACAATTAATGGAGCAGATTCTGTCATATTTATTTCCGGCCCATTGCTGTCATCAGAGGCAGACGTATATACATATGAAATGAAGTGCCTGACACCTGGAGTGATAGGGAACGGATATGTGGGTAATCTGATCCCCATTACTGCTGTGCCAAATCTTAGCTCAGCGATTCTGGAGGACATTCTTATTGCCGGAGCAGAAGAAGAAACTGATGATTCTTTGAGGGCCCGGTATTTTGAAACTTTTCGGGTACCTGCTTTTGGCGGAAATATACAGGCTTATCGAAATGCTATTTTAGGGATAGCAGGTGTAGGCGCTGTACAGGTATATCCAGCCTGGAAAGGCGGTGGAACTGTATTATGCAGTATATTGGGGAGTGATTTGAAACCGGCTCTTTCTGCGACAATTCAAGCCGTGCAGAACGCAATATGTCCTTCTGAAAATGGAGAAACCGTTCCTTCGGCAAACGGGTATGGCATGGCACCGATCGGAGCAGCAGTGACGATTACTACAGCATCCCCTCTTACGTTAAACATCCGTTGTAATATTGAGTTTGTTTCCGGGACACAAAATGGTGTGGAAGCTTACCAGGTGCAGATAGAGGAGAAGATAAAGGAATATTTAAACTCGGTAACACAAACCTGGGGAAACGCTCTGACAGGTCATAAAGTAGAGTATGCAGTTACGATATATCTGTCAAGGATTATTTATGCCATACTGACTATTCCCACCATTGTCAATGTCACAGGGATTTTGGTTAATGGTTCCGGGGAGGATATACATCTTGTGGAGATGGCTCATTTACAGCAGATACCGGAGTTAGGAACGGTGGTGATTAATGGTGAATGAGGTGTTGGAAATTCTGCAGAGACAATTACCCCAATATTTTCGGTCGATTATTGAGTTTCAGCAGATTTTGGCGGCTCATGCTTATGGAGGTGAACAGATTAAAAAAATTGTAAAACAGCTGCAGGACAATTTTTATATTATGATCTGTGACGAGGCTTCTATAGTTTATTACGAGAGACTGCTTGGAATTGAAATTCAGCCTGAAGAACCTTTAGAATTTAGGCGCATACGGGTAATGCTAAAATTGAATATGATGGTTCCTTTTTCGGTTGGATTTTTGCGGGACAGATTGACAGAGCTCTATGGCAGGGATGGATATATTATGTCTATTGATTCTACGGCTTGTCAATTAAAGATAAAGGTAACATCAGACCGATATGGCGCCATTGATCTTTTATATGATCTGTTATGGGATATTGTACCAGCTCATATTCAGATCATTGCAAATCAGGAAAGCAGAAATACGGTTCCTGGCAGATTATATGCCGGTGGAGCCGTATCTGGAATTACACATATACAGACGATATACTATGAGACAATCCATGGTGTAGATGTCAAGAGCAATATAGGAGTATGTGTATCACAAATATCTATTTATACTATTCATGCGGGAGGAGAAGAACATGGGAGCATATAGGGCAGCTGTAGTGACAGCGGAAGGACAGAATTTAATAGCGCAGGCATTGGCTAATAAAAGTGCATTGGAGTTTATCAGTGCACAAACATCTAGCTATGCCTATCCGTCAGGTGTGAATATTATGGCATTGACAGGGCTACAGGATGTGGAACAAAGTGTAATCCCATCAGGATCACAGGTTATTAATAGTAATGTTGCCCAGATCAGTGTCCGATTTGATAATGAGGGAGTGACCCAGCCGTATGCTATCCAAACAATCGGTTTATATGCAAAAGTAGGAAATGGAGAAGAAACATTGTTTTCTGTGATCAGAGCGATCACCCCAGACGAAATGCCTGTACAGAGCGATACTTCACCATCGGCTTTTATCTACAATATACAACATACGATCCAGAACGCAGCTCAGATTACAATGGTGGTTAATCCGGCAGGGACGGCAACTGTACAGGATATTTTAAATATTGAGAATCCGACCTTTGATGATTCAGGAGAAGTGGAGGGGATTAATAGTTTTCCGGATTTCCTGGGAAGCATTGTGAATAAAATGAACCTGTTCCAATTCTTCCGGAATCTGAAAGCAGGGATGAAGTATGTGTTACATATGGGGAAGCTGGTGAATAATGGTTTGTGTGATACGCCTGGACAATTTGCGCTGGATGCGGCGTATGGGAAATACCTGCAGGATCAGCTGACTAAATTAAATAGTGATTTAGGCAGTGGAAGAAAGCCTAATGATACAGACCTAAATACTTTAATATCTGCTGGTGTTTGGTGGGTTGGTACTAATTCCTCATCTTTTAACCATTTTCCAGAAGATTCCGTCAATGGTTGGCTTCAAGTATTTTCTTACAATAACGAAGTAAAACAAATTTTTTATAGATATGGAACATTGAATTATAGTGATTACTATACTTATGTACGCACTTATAATAGTAGCCTGAATCAATGGTCTGAATGGAAACGGTTACTTACAAATTAATATCCTAATTCAAAAGGCTCTTAACAAAACATAAGGTTACATTTTAATACCATAGATGCGGTGGGGCATCAACCAGGCATTATTAGTATTAATGGAGCCTGCATTAGCCTGGCGATATGTACACGGCCCAAAATAAATACCACCCTGCGTATAGCTTACAGACACTGGCCGTTGCGCAAAATGTAAATTGTACTTGTCCCCATCAGTATTTAAAATATTTTGAATAGTGGTTGTCGAACCATCAAAACCAGCTAAAACAGCATATGCGTTATGAGCGGCAATTAAATACAAATCGTATTGAGGCATATTACTAACAGGTATAATCATACCTTCCGGATAAAAATTATTCCCTGTATTGGTCCATAACCAAATAATTTTAGGATATCCATTTAACACATTAAAATCACTATTTCATTGAGTTAAGCCCTTTCTCTTACCTTTCCGAAGATGCCAATTTCAGGATAAACTTAATAAAGCGGCCGATTTTCGCCCGCCTAATACTACATTCAGCCTCCTTAT
>JAAWEL010000034.1 GCA_022794255.1 Lachnospiraceae bacterium | reverse complement strand
TCTTCTTTGAGGGCTTCCATGTCCGCTTTCATCCCCGTAAGGATTTTGGCATATCCGTCCGCCTTGTCCTCAATCTCACCCCACAGCCCTTCCATTGTGTCCTGGACCGTCTGCTCGTCCACCTCCGGGTCGTATACCATATCCATCAGGATCTGGTAGCTTTCTGTCAATTCATACAATGATCTTTTTTTCATCTTGACATTTCCTCCAATCTCCCCCATAATAGGGGTGTGTATATATTTATCATCCGGATTCCCCGGCAGCGCCTACTGCCGGGGTTTCTTTCTGTTTCGCCATCAGCCGGCTTAAATAGGGGTCAATCGCCCCGCATACCAGCTCATCCGCCAGGTTATAGTTCCGGAGATCGCATTTCATGCGGCGGTATTTCCGCTTGTGCTTCGCTTCCTGCTCCATCAGCCTTACCGCATCCTCCCGGAGGGCAAACTCACATTCCATGCCATTCTCCAGGATGACGATGCCGGACAGATATCTCATCGGCGCCTCACCGCCTTCCATGTCTGCCTACCCCCGTCATCCTCTTCCAGTAAGCCAGGAGCCGTACCTGCTGCCGGTGGGCTGCCTGTCCACTATGTACCCGATCAAACTCCACTACCTGTTTCTTTGCCATATGGCCTCCTTTCATGTTTGTGAAATAACCACTATTCCAAAGCTGACAATCAGAATCACACATATAATCCCCAGGGCCGCCACCCACCGCTCCAGCTGCCGGATATACCGGGCCTGCTTCTGACTGGGGGTGAGGTACACCTTCCCGACCGGCATAAAGCTCAAATTTCTCATTGCTCCTCCTTTTAGCTTGTCCAATCACCCGCTCTTAGGCGGGCTCCTTTTTATCGCTTTTGTCCTCTGATGGAATAATACGATAACTAATTTTTGCATCCTCCTGATCTTCTAAAAGATGTATTAAAATAGCAACGATCCTTTCCAGATCCATTCTGATACCTCCTCCCTTTTGGTAAAGGATATGCACATCTGTTTGTACTTGTTTCCTGTTATTATTTTGGCTGTCCCACCTCCTTCCTGTCTGGAAAATTCCTCCTTATCATGTTATAATCTCCTTATCAGCATCGCCATGTTATAATACTGATAAAAGGAGATATATATGAAACAATCCAGAATCCAACTTTTGAAACAAATTTATGAACACGAACAAAGTAACTCTTCGCCACTTAGTATCTCTGCATCAAATATAAACAAGTTTGATATATCTGCACTTGAATCAGAAGGCTATATTGTCCAACCCCTTAACAGTATTGGCGCATACCATCTTTCCCTCACCGAAAAAGGTGAAACTTTTGTGACAAATGGGTTTATTCTTGAAACTACTGCCCCTTCAAATACTACTTTTAATTTCAATAACGCTACTTTTGAAAATTCTGTTGTCGGTTCTGGAATATCTGGGAATCAACTCACATTCCACAGCAGTCCCTCCCTTACAGAACTAGAGGCTCTGATTCAGTCAAAACCCGTTGATGACCAGGTAGCATTAAATGAGATGTTGGAAATCCTCCGGGAAATTCAGAACTCTGAAAAGCCTATCGAGAAAGGCCGGCTCTCCCGTTTTTATGAGGTCATTAAAAAGAGTTCTGACCTTGTCCTTCCCATTAGCAAATTCCTTTTCGATATTTTCTTCCGACTGGGAGCCTAAGGGAATCGATCCATTCATTTTTGCCCACAATTCAATTGTGGAAAGAAGAAAATCCATTATCTGTATCACAGTGTCACATTCCCATTGAAGCTGTTTGTTTTTTATCTGGACTGCTTTCAGTAACTCGCAGCTTTCACATTCCGACTGTCCCGTTTTTCTGTGGGGAGCCGGAATGTTATTTTTTATCATTTCTCCTCTCACCTCCTTCCTTAAGTTACTTCTGTCTGAAGTCATGCTGGACATTTCCGTCTGGAAAATCCCCCCATTCTATGCTATAATCCCCCTATCAGCACCGCCATGCTGTAATATAACTAAAAGGAGAATCACAGTATGAGTAATGTAACTAAAGACGACATCTTTAAAATCCACGATTTTTTAATGGACAGCTTTGTTAATAACGAGCAGGCTCAGGAACTTATGAAAAAAGGAAATTTCACTACTGCCCAGATCCAACTCACAAGCTTAATGATTACAGAAGCCCTCCGTCAGTATCATACTTTGCTTACCGGAGAAATTTTGCCGTGATAAACTTTATCTGCTATTTCTCGATAAGTTTCAATATCCTTTTGGGATAAACACAAAGGCTGTTTCCCGCCAGAAGCGGTCTTTTTATGTTTCTTTTTTCCCGTCTCACCCTCACCTCCTTCCTATATTGCATTTTCGGTTAAACCGAAATCGAGTGGTAAAAAAATAATCCTATCATAAGGAATCCCATACACTTCTTCAATTCTTCGCAAAATAGGAATATCTGGGTAGCTTTTTCCCCTCTCATAATTACCAAGTGTATCTGTGCTAACTCCTATCAGCTTTGCCGCCTTTTCTTGCGTATATCCAAGAAGTTCTCTACACATTTTCAAAGTCATCTTAGTTTCTGGGAGTATCCTTTTCCGCCCCAATCAATCTCACCTCCTTCAGTTTAACCCCATATTACTCCGGTTTAACCGAAATGTCAATGGTTTTTCCGAATTTATTTATATTTTTATTGATTTTTTTTCGGAATTACCGTATAATACCGACAGGGAGGTGAACACATGAGCAGTCTTGGTAATAAAGAAATCATGGCAAAGAACATACGGCATTATATGAGTGCATTTAATGTAACTCAAACTGAAATATGTAATACTCTGGGAATAAAAATGCCTACATTTTCAGATTGGGTCAATGCAAAAACAAATCCACGCATTGATAAGATAGAACTAAGGGCAAATTATTTTGGAATATCCAAGGCTGATTTAGTAGAAGAACGCAATGGTCTAACTACCCGCGATGAACGTGACATTGAAAAGATTCTCAATCAAACTCGGGAGCAGCTTCTGTCCCAGGATGGCCTGATGTTTGATGGTGATCCAGCCAGCCCGGAAGCCGTTGAGTCCATTTTATCAGCTATGCAGATCGGGATGGAGCTGGCAAAGAAAAAGAACAAGGAAAAGTACACTCCAAAGAAATACAAAAAGGGATGATGCTTATGGATATCAAAAAACGGGCTGACGAGTTGGCCAGAAGATTCCAAACTCGTAATCCCTTTGAAATTATCCAAGGGTTAAATGTAATATTGCTATTTGTCCCATTAATTGAAACATAAGCAGGTTCCCAATATTTTCAGCGCAATAATATGATTT
>JAAWEL010000033.1 GCA_022794255.1 Lachnospiraceae bacterium | reverse complement strand
TCACATCAAGAGCACAGTGGTTGAGTACTTTAACCCGCTGATGATCGGTGGCCTGACCAGACTTCTGGGCGAGGAGATCGCGATTAAGCGTGAGCATCCTCTGACCATGAGAAGATATATGTGGAAGCTGGAGTATTAATTCTGTCTGACAGATAATATTCTTGTTTCATAAATAATATTTAACCCTTCAAAAGGAACCATTACTCCACAGATAAGAAATTATCTGTGGAGTAATGGTTCCACTTTTATGCCCGTTGCTCTGCTCTTATGACAATCGATTTTTGTAGCCAAACTCCAAATGTCTGTTCATATGGAATAAAAAAACACCTGACCACACAAAGCAGTCAGGTGTTATAGAGCTTTTATTTTTGTGATATCATCCTTTCACAGCTCCGGAAGTCAGGCCCCGCACAAACTGTCTGGACATACAAAGGAACAGAATAACCATAGGCAGAGAACAGATCAGGATGCCGGACAGCATAACCACATAATCTGACTTTAAATCGCCCTGGAAGGTCATCAGTCCAAGGGGAATGGTCATCAGCTTCTTGTTCTCTAAGAATACATTGGCAAATAAGAACTCGTTCCACACATGGTTCAGATTGACAATCGCACAGGAAGCCAGCACCGGCTTGCTGATGGGAAGAATAATCTTGGTAAAACGCTGCCAGCTCTTACACCCATCCACAATGGCAGCTTCCTCCAGCTCCTTGGGAATAGAAATGAAGTAGGAGCGCATCAGGAACATGGTAAAGGGGATTCGAAAGGCCACATAGGGCAATACCAACGCGGCGCGGGTATTGTAAAGCTTTATGGCCTGCAGAATCTTGTACAGCGGAACCAGAGCCACCTGCTCGGAAAGAGCCATACCGCCTAAAACCAGGATGAAGAGGAATCCGCTGCCTGGCAGGTTAAACCTTGTCAGGCCGTAGGCCATCATGGAGCTCAACGCCAGGATAATACCAATGGAGAGAACACCTACAATAATGGAGTTGACAAAGTAGGATACCAGCCCCTTATTCCAGGCGGTTACGTAGTTTTCAAACATCCATTTTTTCGGAAGCGCCAGGGAATCTAAGAACATTTCCTGATTGGTTTTTAAGGAGTTAAGAACCAGCCAGCACACCGGGAAGAGGATGATTGCTACTAAAATTAGCAAGAACAGGTGAAGCAAAATCTTTAAAATACGGGCTCTCAGGATATATTTTTCTGTACTCATGCTGACCCCTCCTTACACTTCGCCGGAACGGCTGATCTTAAGCTGGAAGATCGATGCTGTCACGGTAATAATAAAGATCAGAACACCAGTTGCGGCAGCCATACCCATATCATCATGCAAAAATGCATTTTGGTACAAAAACAGGCCTAATACCTGAGAGGAGTTTCCAGGACCGCCTACGGTGGTGGAATACACCTCGGTGAAAAGCTTGAAAGCGCCGATTACTGTGATGATCGTACAGACTAAAAGCTGTTCCTTGGCAAGAGGAAGAATAATGCTTAAGGCACGCTTTACCGGTCCGGCGCCGTCAATGATTGCAGCCTCCACATAGTCGTTTGGCACGTTCTGGAAGGCAACCACCATGAGAAGAGTAATATAGCCGGTGAATTGCCACTGGCTCATGGCAATGATACAGAAGATTGCCAGGTTTTTATCACCCAGCCAGGTCTGCTGCATACTGGCCATTCCAATATTCTTTAACAGGGTGTTCAGCATACCAAGCTGCGGATTGTAGATAAAGTTGAACATCAGGCCGACCGCAGTCAGGGATACCAGAGAAGGAATAAAGTAAATATTGCGGCAGATGGTTTTAAACCGTTCTCCGGCCAGCTTGCTCTCTAAAAGAAGCGCCAGGAAAGTACCAAAGCCCACCTGAACAATAAGGGAAATAACACAATAGTAAATATTATTCCGAATCATGATTGGAAAGGTATCGCTGGTAAATAACCGGCGGTAATTGTCAAAAGCAACAAACTTCATAGAAGAAGAGTAGGACGACAAATGGAAAAAGCTGTATATCAGATTCACAATAACTGGGATATAGACCAGCCCAAGCACCATCAAAAGCCCTGGGATGATATATAAATATGGTGCTAAATTTGTTTTCTTTTTCATGTAGACACCCACCTTTTTGATGTGGACCGTCTTAAGCCAAACCAGGCTTTAACGGCTTTTCTAAAGACAGGGAGCAGTGTCCTGCTCCCTGTCATGGTTTCCATGATTAAGAACCTATCATGAAACAGTCGTTCATTTTTTAAACCTCAGAGCTTATTCCATGACAGCTCTCAATTGCAGATACGTTTACTGAGCCAGATTCTGAGCCTCAGCAGCGACCTTCTGGATCTTTGCCATAGCATCCTCCGGAGTCACATCTCCGTTGGTGATGTCAGAGATCTGGGTCAGATACTCGTCACATACGGTGGAATACAGAGCATTGTCAAACCAGATATCCATCTTTTTGGCATTGGCAATTACTTCATAAGCGCTGATCAGAGACGGATCGGTCAGACCTTCATCCACACCCAGGGAAGCATTGAACCAGCCAACCTCAGCAGCCTGCTGTGCGCCGGTCTCAGCGCCCAGGAACCACTTTAAGAATTCCACACACTCATCCGGATAAGCGGTCTTGGAGGAAACGGCAAAGCCCTCCGGAGCACCGGATACCAGATCCGGATTACCCTTAGCACCTGGAATCAGGGGGAACTTGAACATACCCCAGTTCAGATCCGGGTTCTCCTGCTTGATGTTGGTGATCTCCACCAGCTCTGCAAACAGGATTGCATTCTGTCCCTGTGTGAAGCCCAGACGAGCCATATCATGAGTCATACCATTGACACCCATATTCATGTAGGGAACCAGCTGCTGATAATACTTAAAGGCCTCCACATAGCCGGCATCGGTAAACTCACCGGTCTTGGGATTATAGTCCTTTGCCCTCACATCATCCGGAACACACTGCTCGTTTAACGCTCCCAGATAATGAGCGCCCGGCCACTTATCCTGGTTGCCCTCGGCAATCGGCACCACGCCAGATGCCTGGATCGCATCCAGAACTTTAATAAAGTCATCCCAGGTCTCAGGAGCTTCCAGTCCCAGATCATTGAACATATCTACATTGTAGAAGAATTCTTTTGCATCCAGACGGAAGGGGATTCCGTATACCATACCATCTGCGGTGGTGTACTCATTCATCTGAGTCTCCATCAGGCTGGCCTTCCACTCAGGATCCGCTTCCAAATAAGGAGTAAGATCCATCAGCAGACCCTCACGGATGAAACGCTCGGAGAACTCGCCACAGAAGCTGAAGAAAATATCCGGACACTCATCAGAACCGACCACAACCTTGATCTTCTCTTTGTAGGGCTGATTCTGTGCGCTGGTTACTTCGAACTTAATATCTGGGTGAGCAGCCTCGTACTCTGCGATCTTTTTCTCAATGAAAGCATTACACGGGTCATCCGGGAAACGGTGGAACAGCTTGATTGTCTTAACCTCTCCGCTGGCTGCAGCTTCCGGCTTTGATTCCGGAGCCGCCCCCCCTGCCGCTTCGCTTCCGGCGGCTTCTGTTGCCGCTGTACTTGCAGGTGCATCTGAGGAGCCGCCTCCACAGGCAGCCAGGCTCAGTGCCATCATAGCAGCCAGGCCTGCACTCAGTGTTCTTTTCAGGTTCTTTTTCATAAATAACCTCTCCTTTCAATTCTTAATAGTTTTGCTGCTTTAGTTGTATTGACACAACATATAACATCCTGAACTGTATTGTATCATGATGTTATATAAAATGCAACTGTTTTTTTGAGATTTGTTGTGATTTTTGTTAATTCTTATGTAACAATCCAAATTCCACATCAGATAAACATACGATGCTTTTTGTCCGGCACAGGCGGGCAGAAAAATCCCTTGTCTGAACGATTCATTACAGCTGTCTGACAGGGGAAAGAATACTTTTTACTTAATATAAAAAACTGAGCACACGTACAAAGGAGCTTGATGTTTGTGCTCAGTTTTCCGGTCTTTTAAGGCAGGAGTTAGGTGATAATGGTCAGGCGGTAGAGCTGAGAATTTATTACAACTTTGCTGTAATGCAGTACCTTACCATTTTGGTCAGTTACAGACTCGGTCTGTAAAAGCAATGGCTGATTGGCTTCCACATTCAGATATTGGGCTTCCTCTGAGGTGGCATAACAAATCTGTACCGTCCGGTTCCCGTGGGAGGGAATCAATCCATGCTCACGGAATATCTCATAGGTGGATCCGGTCAGATTGGCCTGCAGCAAGAAATCCATTTGCTGAGGGTAGTAATTGGTTTCAACCATTACCGGTATGCCGTCATTTTTGCGCAGACGGACAATTTTAAGAACTTTTTCTTCTTCATCCACATGAAGATGGTGGATGATTGAGGCTCCTGGTGTGATCCATTCAACGGAAAGCAGATCAGAAGAAGGCTCCTGTCCGTTCATCTGGCTCATTTCAGAAAAGCTCAGAACCAGATTCTCGGAGTCCACCACACGGCGCAGCTTTTTTTCTGCGATGAAGGTACCGATTCCCTGCTTGCGCATTACATACCCCTCATCCACCAGCAATTCTATGGCCTTCCGCACCGTGATCCGGCTCACCTCATATTGCTGGCTGAGCTCTGCCTCCGTCATTAGACGATCTCCGGCCTTTAGCTTTCCCCCATTGATCTGAGCCTTGATCTCATCTGATAACTGCTGATATAAGGGGACAATCGAATTTTTAACCATGAATTACCTCGCAATCTGGCTGTTTTAGTCGTTTTCAATAGTCTTATAATGTAATAATACCATTAAAACGGAAATTCTGCAAGGATTCTATGGCTAATTGGCAAAAAAATGTGAAAAACACACAACTTTAATCAATAATAGGAGTGCCGTATCCAAAGGCTCCTTCCATAGAACATACCTTGGCGGCAAATTCTGCACCCCGTTCCATGGCACGAAGGAGACGTATGCACATCTTTGCGTGATTTGTCTCAAATAAGGGAGCATCATCCTGCAAAAGAGTGGTGAGGAGAGTGGCAAAGTAGGAATCCCCGGCCCCCATAGTGTCCATCACATCCTCGGCATGGCAAGCCTCCACATAGATCATTTCCCCTTCATACAAAGCATAGGAGCCGGCTTCCCCCACGGTGCCAATGACTAATTTCACCCCATAATCCGCTACCCGCTGCATCTCTTTTTTCCTTTCCACATCACTTAAGTGGGCGCAGGAAAGCAAAGCGATCTGGATATAAGGGCAGACCACATTTAACAGGTCTGTGTCCCATTCTACAGACAGATCAAAAGCAATCGGTACATTGGTGCTATGTAAAAGCGGCAGGTCATTTAAGATATAGCTGTTGGTGTTGGAATAAATAATATCAAATTCACTGATATAATTCAGATCCGCTTCTGTGAAACTGTAAAGGTGCTCTTTGGCCACACCACCCCGGTTGGAGCCCAAAAACACCCGGTCTCCATCTCTGAGCGTAACCTGAGCTGCCCCGTTTTCTCCGTGGAAATGGCGGGAATGGCTGTAATCAATGCCAAGAAGGTCTAAGATGGAGCAGTTGTACTTAGCCACTCCGTCATCACCGAATTTGCCCAAATAGGCAGGTGATCCCCCGTTCATCTGGGAATAGACACAGGTATTCAGGCACTGACCGCCTGGATACATCTTTCCCCTGGACAGATATTTGTCTACAACATTGTCTCCGATTGCAATAATTTTTGCTTCTTTCATGATACTACCTCCCAAACAGACCCTGATTTAGTATATTTAAATACAATATATAACATTATGCAACATCTTGTCAATATGACTTTTCGTGATTTTCCAGGAATGGGATCACATCCTTTAGGGTTTTGGCACACAAGGCAATCCTTTCATACTCCCTTTTGGTTGCAGGAAGCATATCCGGAACCATGATTACGGTCATGCCAGCCTTCCACCCGGCTTCCACACCAGCATAGGAGTCCTCCAAAACAAGACACTCCTTGGGCTGGGTATCAGCTTTCCGGGCGGCTTGGAGAAAAATATCCGGAGCCGGCTTTCCATGCTCTATCATGTCTCCATAAACTCGGCAAGTAAAATAGGTGCTTACTCCGGCTATGTCAAGAAAGTGGTCGGCAGGGGCCTGGTAGGTGGAGGTGGCCAGGGCAATCTGGTATTTGTGAGTCTTAAGCCATTCCAAAAGTTCTGTTAATCCAGGCTTAATGGGCATGCCATGATCTCGGATCCACTGATCCACATATACAACCCGTTCTTTACGCAAACCCCAATAATCAAAATCATCCCCCAGCTCCTCCTTAAAAATACGGATGCATCCGTCAAGCGGAAGGCCCCGCATACGGTTCATCATGGTTTCAGTGATGGGAATTCTATGGCGCTGTCCGATTTCAATCCAGGCATTGCTGGTGAGATGCTCTGTGTCAAACATCAGACCATCCATATCAAAAATAACGGTTTTTATCATAAAAGCCTCCTGACTGTCTGGTAAAAGTATGTTTTATTAACTCATATAAGGAACAAACATTTGATAATTGCGCCTGTCTGCGTCAGCCGGTTCATAGCAATAATCAAGTGCCGTGATCTCCTGGCTTAAAAGCCCCTTATAGTGATGATTCTGTAAGATTTTCAGCCATGAGGCAAGGTCATGCCGTCCATCTCCCCAGATCAGATGACCATAGGGCAGACCGTCCACAAAATGCATGTGGATAATATTTTCATTTCCCATCACCTGAAACCACTGTTCAGGATTTTCTCCGGATACACCCATGGCGCAGGTGTCAATCATAGATTTAAAATAGGGATGGCTGATCTCATCAAACATGCGCTTAACATCTTTCAGGGTAACAGCCAGATTGGTCTCCTGAGGGCGGAGCGATTCCATTGCCAGGGTGATTCCCTTAGTCTGGGCATAATCAGCCAGCCTTGCCAGCATATCCCTTCCTCTTTTCCAGGCCTCCTCCCGGTCCTCATTGAGGTTTCCCCGGCCTGAATGGACAGCCATGATCTCACAGCCCAGCTCCTCTCCTGCATCCAACCCCTTCTTAAAATAGGAAAAGCTTCTGCGGTAAAGCTCCGGATCTGCTGCTGCAAACTGATAAGGAACACTGCAGTTTTCCGGAGTGATCACCTTAGCTGTAAGTCCCCGGTCCCGGATCATGCGCTTTATGCGGACACAATCTTCATATTCCAGATCGCTCAAAAAGAAATGGGGAGATCCTGCCCATAATTCAATGGTTTGAAAGCCTGCCCGCATTTGAGATTCCAAAAAATACTCAAAAGAAAAATAGCGGTAATGAATATTCATTCCTGCCAGCTGGCTTCGTTCGATTAATTTCATAATGTGCCACCTTTCCTTGGTTGTTGATAACACTCCTGATGTTCTTAGTATAGCATATTGAGTCGTATTATGACAATATATAACATTAAAAATTAATAAAATTAAGGAAATAAAAAATGGGATACCCTGGATGTCTGACAGGATATCCCATTTCTATTTAATATTGTAATTACTCTAATTCATCCAACACTGCTTTATAAGCCGAGGCGGGGGCAGCGGAATAAGCTTGCATGTCATAAAAATAATCAAGAGCCGCTCTGCGGCAGGACTCAATATGAGATTTCATCAGCTTTACTGCTCTGTCTGTATCTTGGGAGATAAGGGAATCGATGATCTCCAAATGTTCCAGCCTGGCGTCATGGATCTGTATTTGATTTTGTTTGCTGGAAATAATCACACGGGTATTGTCCTCGAAAAGTCTGTGCATCATATCAATGAGATAGCGGTTGCCACAATAGTCAATAATAAAAAGGTGCATAGCCGTATCTAGCCGGTAGCTGTTTTTGATATCCGGTGGTTCTCCGGAAAACTTTCTTTTAAATGCGAAAAGCTCTGCCTGGGGAAGGTTGTGAGCGGCCATCCGCAGGGTAACTGGTTCGATTTCAAGGCGTGTCTGAAAAATCTGCTGGACATCGGTCAAGGAAATATCTGACACATGGATCCCTTTTTTGGGGACAACTGTGACAAAGTTGTCATATTCCAGGCGGTTGATTGCTTCCCGGACCGGGGTGCGGCTGCATCCCAGATCTGCAGCCAGCTGAGCTTCATTTAAGAAGCTGCCAGGCTCATAGATACAGTTAATTAAACGCTCTTTAATGACCGTGTAAGCCTGATCCTTAAAATTATGATTGGAAGTACTCATTTTCATTCTCCATCTGTTGATTAATAGGGGCCTTGTAAAAAGCCTGTCAGGAAAAGTTTAAGAAGGCATATCTTGTCCTGGAGGGATCGATTCAGAATGAAGGTTCAAAAACAACACCAGAATTGTGAGGTGAGACATGCCTCTGTGAAAAAAACATGTAGTATGCATCAATTCCTATTTTACAATAGAACAGGAAAAATGGCAAGGAAACAGAAGTAAAATAATGCACAAAATTATATCTGAAAATGTAGGTAAAATAACTATTGTACATCTTATAGAACTGTTGTATACTACAAGTATAACACAATAACTCATATGAACTACCAAGAGAAGGGAGATTATCCATGAAGAAAATTATGGCAGTGGGATTGGCGATGGCTCTGGCATTGGGACTGACCGCCTGCAGTGGCAAGGAGACAGTACGGGAAGAAACTACGACTGCCGCACCGGCAAAAGCTGATAATCCCGGGAACGAAGAGACAGAGAAAGCGCCAGTAGCAAACAGCAATAAGGTAAAGAAAGATCCTTATACGGAGGATATAAAAATTGCCTATATTGCTCATGATTTAAGTACTCCCAATAATCAGGCATGGTTAGAAGGGATTGAGAGGGAATGTGCATCTTGGGACAATATTGTTGTGCAGTCCTTTAATGGAGAAAGCAGTGCAGAGACACAGGTTAAGATTATGTCTGATGTGATCAACCAGAAGTATGATGCCATTATTCTTCAGTGTTCTGATGGAACTGCCCTTGCTCCCTCTGTGGATGAGGCAGAGAAAGCAGGGATTCCGGTGATCACATTGAACCTGGATGCCTACACAGTACACAGTGCTCTGGTGATGGCAGTGGACTATGATGCCGGACGTATGGTGGCTGATGAGATGGCAAAGGAGATGAATGAGCAGGGGGATGTGGTTATCATCCAGGGAGTTGCCGGACTGACAAGGACAGACAATTTGGAAAAGGGTTTTCGTGATACCATAGCTAAATATCCAGACATTAAGATTTTAGATGCCCAGTCAGCTTCTTTTGAGAAAGAGACTGCCATCACAGTTATGAACAGCTTTTTGCAGAATTATGAGAAGATTGACGGTGTGTTCTGTATTAACGATGCCATGGCAGAGGGGGCAGCTCTGGCTGTTCAGTCTGCAGGCAGGAAGGGAGAGATGGTGATCTGGGGAGCAGATGGAGAATCCGATGCCCTGGCTATGATTGAGAGTGGCGACATGACAGGAACTATCTACACAAACAGCTGGGATGAAGGTTCCACTGCAGCAAAGATCGCACTCTTGATGATTGGCTCTGAGTATGATTCTGCAGTGTTGACAGAGACTCCTCAGGTTATTATGGAGCCGATTGTGGTGACGATTGATACAGTTGGAACAATTCCGCCGGAAGACCGCTGGTAAAAGAACAGTATGCGTGGAGAGAAACGGACCGGAGGGGCAGGGTGCAAAAGCCCTGCCTGTTTTTTATTTACAAAAAGGAGTAAAACTGTGAAACAGACAACAATTAGACGATTGATTTCATTGGGAATGTTGGGGGCTCTGGTGCTGTTGTTTTCCTGTATGAGCAGCTACTACTTAAACGGGGATAATCTTTTGGAAATCTTGCGGGATGCCTCTGTTGCAGGGATTATCGGTGTGGGCGTAACCTATGTAATCATCACGGCAGGGATTGATTTATCCACGGGCAGCTGCATGGCGCTGGTAGGCATGACTATGGCAAATGTTTATCGGTATACACTGCTGCCCATCTGGATGATGCTTTTGATCGGAATCTTGGTAGGACTGGCAGCCGGTCTTTTTAACGGACTTGTAGTGGCCAAGCTTCATTTGCCGGAATTTATTGCTACCCTGGCCACTATGGGGATCTTTCGGGCATTGACTTATGCCATTGCCATTCGGGACGAAGGCGGTGTGATTACCAGCCAGGCAATGACATATTCTTCCTTTGTCAAATGGGGCGGGGCTGTGGGAAAGATCCATTATGTGTCCATTGCCTTTGTGATTGTGGTGATTTTGGGGCAGCTTATTTTAAAGAAAACCAGGTTTGGAACAAACCTGTATGCTGTGGGAGCCAACAAAAAGGCGGCAGAACTTTCCGGAATCAATATTTCCAAAACACAGATTATTGCCTACATGGTAGTGGGATTGTGTTCGGCGATAGGTGCAATTTTTACAACAGCACGGATTCAGAGCACCACTGCTCTTTTGGGAAACGGCTTTGAGTTTGATCCGATTGCCGCCGCGGTGGTGGGGGGAGTATCTCTTTCCGGCGGTTACGGAGATATTGTGGGGACGTTTATAGGCGCCTTGTTTATGTCTGCGCTGGACAATGGGGTTTTAAAGCTGCAGATGAACACGGCATATCAGTATGTGATCAAGGGAGCCATTATCATTTTGGTGGTAATGTTTGATGCCTGGTATAATGGACGGATGGAAAAGCTGGCTGTGGAGAAGGGCAGGAAGGAGGCGGTTGGCTCATGAATGAGAACGTGATTCTGGAAGCAAAAGGAATCTGCAAAAGCTTTTCAGGAGTTCCGGTGCTGCATCAGGTGGACTTTTTGGTGAGAAAAGGAGAGGTCCATGCATTGATGGGAGAAAACGGCGCAGGCAAATCAACTCTTATCAAAATTCTGACAGGGGTTTACACAAAGGACAGCGGCTCGGTGTTCTGGGAGGGAAAGGAGGCGGTGATCAACAGCTACAAGGATTGTCAGAGGCTGGGAATGGCCTGTATTTACCAGGAGCTGTCTGTGATTCCGCCTTTGACGGTGGCTCAAAATGTGTTTCTGGGAAGGGAACCGAGAAAGCTGGGGCTTATAGACCATAAGAAAATGAATGAAATGACCCGGGAACTCATTGAAAAGTATGATTTCCCTCTGGAACCTACAGCTCTGGTGTCCAATCTGGGGATTGGCCTGAGACAGCTGGTGGAAATCTTAAAGGGATTGTCTTGTGATTCCCGACTTCTGATCATGGATGAGCCCACTGCCAGCTTAAGCGGCAAGGAAGCAGAGAGCCTGTTTTCGATTATTGACACGCTCAGGAAAAAGGGGGTATCCATTATTTATATTTCCCATCGCCTGGAAGAGGTCTATAAACTTTCTGACCGGTTGACGGTACTCAGAGATGGAAAAAATGCTGCGGTATTGAATCATGATGAGATTGAACCCCGAAAGGTGATTGAGACAATGATCGGGAAAGTGATGGATGAATCCGCCGGCAATGGCAATGAGATGCGCAAAAACAGCAATGAGGTGGTTTTGGAAGTTCAGAATCTGTCTGATGAGACAGGATGCTTCCATAATATCTGCTTTAAGGCACATAAAGGAGAGATTTTAGGTCTGGGAGGGCTGATCGGGGCAGGGAGGACTGAGCTGGTCAGGGCAATCTATGGGATTGACCATTACCGGGAGGGAACCATCTTTCTCAACGGAGAAAAGCTTTATCCCTCCCCCAAAAGAAGTATACGGGCCGGATTTGGATTTGTGCCTGAGGACCGGAGAGGGCAGGGGTTCATTCCTCTTTTATCGGTGAACAAAAACATAGCATTGACCAACTATGACCGGATAAAGAAAAACGGGCTGGCAGTCTCTGACAAGGCAGAGCTGGAAATGTGCAGAGAGGCAATTGCCCAGATTGATATTCGTCCGGCAGATCCAGAGAAGCAGGTGGGCCTTATGTCCGGTGGGAATCAGCAGAAAGTGGTATTGGGCAAATGGCTCATGCGGGATCTGAAGGTGCTGATTGTAGATGAACCTACGGCAGGGATCGATGTGGGGGCGAAGGGTGAGATTTACGGAATTTTAGAGGAACTGGCAAAAAATGGAGTGGTGGTTATTCTCGTATCCTCAGATCTGGAAGAGCTGATCCGGGTGTCTCACCGGATTCTGGTGATGCGGAAAGGATCGATTATCCGTGAATTTGATAACGGTGTGGTGACTCAGTCCATGGTGCTGGAAGCAGCATCGGGCCTGATGGAAAAGGAGGTGTCCTGATGAGAGGGATTAATATTTCCAAATTCAGCAAGCCGGTTATCCTGGCAGTCTTTATGTTGGTTCTCACTGTTCTGCGCCCGTCTAGTTTTTTGACGGTAGGCAATCTCTCCAATGTGCTCTGGTCCATATCGGTGTATGGAATTATGGTGTGTGGGACAATCTTTGTGTTTTTGATCGGAGGGATTGATCTTTCCATAGGTAGTCTGTGCGGACTCTGTGCGGTGACAGTTGTGAAAATTATCCGCTATTTTGAATATTCGGACACAGGGGTTGTCCTGGGAATCCTTGCTGCATTGACTGTGGGAATCCTTGCCGGCCTGATTCATGGGGCTATTATCACCAGATTTCGGGTACCGGCCTTTCTGATCACTTTTGCCACGCAGATCATTTTTTTGGGACTGTCCATGATTCTGACGAACAATAAGATTTTAAGCTGTCTGCAGCCAGAGCTTTTTACAGACATTGGCATGAAAAAGATCTTCAGCTTCCCGGTTCCCATATATATTATGCTGTTAATAGCATTGATCAGCTGGTTTATTCTGCGCAAGACCGCTCTTGGCCGGTATGTATATGCAGTGGGAGGAAACAGGCCGGCATCCCGTCTGTCAGGTATCAGTGATACAAAAATTATGATTCTGGCATATGTGTTTTCTGGTTTTACCACAGCAATCGGGGGTGTGGTTCTGGCATCCATGACCCAGCAGTGCATGGCAACAACAGGAAGCGGCTATGAGACCGAGGTGATTACAGCAGCAGTGATCGGAGGAGTCAGCCTTCTGGGGGGAGAAGGTACTGTGTCAGGAGCTTTGTTTGGAGCGATTCTGATAGGCCTTTTGAATAACGGACTCAATTTACTCAGTGTGCCGTCCACAGAGCATGGACTGGTAAAAGGGATTGTTATCATCATTGCAGTGGGGTTTGATGCCCTGCAGCATCAGGAAAAATTTAAAAACTGGCTGAATCAGTTTAAAATGAAAAAGACACAGGAGGCGGCTTGAAGATGAAAAAAATAGATGCACATCTGCACCTGGCACAGGTGGTGGCAGGATATTGCAGAAGAGGAGAATTACGGGCTATAGGAGAGGGGAAAGCCCGGTGGGGAAACGGTGAGATTTTTCAGCTTTTTCCCAAAGCATTTGGAGATACCTGTTTTCTGGCAGAGCGGGCACTTGAGATCATGGATCAGAACCAGGTGGAGAAGGCGGTGCTGATGCACGGAAGTATGTATGGCTTTCAGAATGGATATCACTATGAAGTGCTTAGAAAGTATCCGGATCGGTTTTGCCCATCCTGTACGGTGGATCCATTTATGAAAGATCATATGGAAACCTTAAAATATTATCTGGAAGAGCAGCAATTTTGTCTTGTAAAGTTTGAAGTCAGTTCAGGGGGTGGTCTTATGGGATGTCATGATCCCTTTGATCTGGCCGGAGAGCGGATGATGGAAATATATCGTCTGATTGAGAAAAACAGAGGGGTGGTGGCTCTTGACGTAGGGGATATTTCCATGGACAGCCACCAGCCGTGGGCTCTTGCAAAAATATCCCGGGAATGTCCGGGGCTTAAGATCGTAATCTGCCATCTTCTGGCGCCGGTGAGGGGAAGAGAGCGGGAATGGATGCTGAGTCTGGAGCTTTTAAATCGGGAAAATGTATGGTTTGATATTGCGGCATTGCCAAAGATCATGGCGCCTGATGCTTATCCATACCCGGAGACCATGGAATATCTGATTCGGGCAAGAGATATCCTGGGCTCGGACAAGCTTTTGTGGGGAAGTGATGCGCCCTTTGCAGCAACGGAGGATACCTATGAGCACCTCTGTGATTATCTGGAAAAGGGAAAGGGCTTTACCAGGCAAGAGCTGGAGAACATATATTACAATAACAGCCAGAGGGTGTATTTTTCCTGACAGTTTGTATGTGGCGGAACAGCCGGAAATGAGAGAGAGGAGGACGTGAATGATTCGGAGAAAGGAAGAGATCAGAAGCACCCGAAAACCTGCTCCGTTTAATGGAACAGGGGAAATCTTGGTCCGTGAATTGCTGGAAGGGCCAGAGGAACTGTACCAGAAAGGCCGGGTATTTGCTCATACAACCATATATCCGGGAGCTGAGATTGGATACCATATTCATCAGAACGAATCAGAGACGTATTATATTCTGAGCGGGACAGCAAGGTTTAATGATAATGGGAAAGAAATATTGATCGGTCCGGGTGATGTGACATTTACAGGTAATGGGGAAGGTCATGGAATCCAGGCAGCAGGTGATGAACCAGTGGAGATGATAGCTTTGATTTTGTATCATCACCTTTAACATGAATCGTCATAATAACCAAAAAAACAATCGATTGCAATGCCAGAAACCTCAATAATTAGATGGAATTCACAAGAAACGAAAAGCCTCTTGTGTGCCTGTCTAAAATAATGTATAGTTAGTAAAAAGAACAGACAGCAAAGGAAAAGCAAAACGTAGTGGGATTTAAAGAGGTTGAGGTGTTAAGGAACGTGACCATTTATGATATAGCCCGTGAGGCGGGAGTTGCCGCCAGTACGGTGTCCCGGGTAATCAATAACAAGCCGGGGATTAAGCAGGAGACCCGGCAGCGGGTTCAGGTATTACTAAAGAAATACAATTACATACCCGATGTGGCGGCCAGGGGACTGGTTATGCAGTCTACCCGGCTGGTGGGAATCCTCATTGTGGATATTCGGGTGGCGCATCATGTAGACAGTGCTTTTGTCATTGAGCAGGAGCTGACAAAACGGGGATATTGTTGCATCATTATGAGCACTGGCCCCAGAGATGAGGACAAGGCGGAATATATCCGTATACTGGAACAGCGCCGTGTGGAGGGAGTAATCCTGATGGGGTCTATGTTTGAGACCGAGGTGGTGGAGGAGAGTATAAAAAGGCATCTTCCTAAAGTGCCTATTGTGATGGTAAATGGTTTTCTGAAGCTTCCCAATGTGTCCGGGGTGATTGTGGATGAAGATACCGGTGTTGGGAAATGTGTGGATTTGCTGTGGGAAAAAGGAAAGACAAGGATTGCCTTTGTGCTGGATTCCGTCTCCCCGGCTAATGGACGCAAGCAGCAGGGATACTGTGATGGTATGCTGCGTCATGGGGCAACAAAAACGGATTTGTGGCTGTATGAGATGGAGGAAAGCTCAGTAAGGGCCGGGTATGATATCACGCTTCACATTTTAGATGAGCACCCGGATATACAGGGGATTATCTATACCATTGATTTGGTGGCAGTGGGGGGAGTCCGCGCCGCTTGTGACCGGGGCTATCTGGTTCCGGACCGTTTAGGCCTAATCGGGATTGATAATAGTATTTATGGAGAGATCTGTATGCCCAGGCTGACAACTCTGGATAATCGGCTTCAAGCCCTTAGTGAGTCTGCGGCAACGATTCTCAGAGACGGACTGGAAGGAAAGATTCAGAGCAAAAAGATGATGATGTTTTCGGAGATTATTGAGAGGGAAAGTACATAGGGGAGGGGCAAAATCCCCGGCAAATACATATTTCTTGTGTAATTTTCATTGGTCCTGCCAGTTGGAGCAAATCCAGCTGACAGGACTTTTATTAATGGAAAATTTATAGTTGTCAGCGATTGAGAAGTATGGCGAAAGCGGATTGCAATCGATTACAAAAGAATGCTGGAAAGAATGTGATGAAATATATATATAATTGGAGAAATAGAAGAGTTCTATATATTATGCATAAAAATATAACATAAAAAATGTGAAATAACACAATAAAAACATACTTGAAAATGCAAAAAACCTGTGTTATGATAATGTTACAAATTGCAATCGATTGCAATAAAGAAGATTTAACATGATTCACGAATCTGTTTCAGACAAAAGACAGAGGTGGCCGGGATTAAATCTTATGAAAAAGATATTCCCTAATGCGCTGTCTGTAGTATATCTGGCGATACTATGCAGGATAGATTTTCATCAGCAAGGTGAAGAAGAGAGGCGGTGTGGTGGCATTTTTGATCATCGACAACGCAGTCAGATGGAAATTTAGACAAAAAGGTTTGCCGGGATATAATCCAGATTGTTCTCTGGCTTTCCTTTAAAAGAAGCTGTCAGTGATTGTACATAATTAAGGAAACAGGAATGTGAGAAGTTTAAATACAATTTTCGTCAGAAAATTGTGAAATTATTACAAAAATAAATAGGGTAATTTGTATAAAATAGTGGACGAATTGCAGTTGAAAAGGGTAGTGAATTATGATAAAATTTAATCTACAATCGATTGCAAAAATTGTAGATGTAAAAAATGTATCAAAATTAAGAAAAAGAGAGGATTAAAACAATGTTAAGAATCAAGTATGAGGAGCTGTTAAAAGAGTTTGAGCGCGTACTGATCAGCAGAGGTTTTAATGAGAAGAATGCATTGGATGCAGCCACAGTTTTTGCACAGAACAGTCTGGATGGGATCTACAGTCATGGGATCAACCGTTTCCCCCGCGTGGTAGAGTACCTGGATAAAGGAGAGATCAATCCAGATGTGGTAGCCACCTGCGAGATGTCCATGGGAGCCATCGAGCGGTGGGAGGGGCACAGAGGCTTTGGGCCATTGAATGCCAAGCAGGCTATGGACAGGGCTATTGAGCTGGCTAAGCAGTACGGCATCGGAATGGTGGCTCTGGGCAACAGCAACCATTGGATGCGCGGTGGCAGCTACGGCTGGCAGGCCGCCAACGCAGGCTGTATCGGTATCTGTTGGTCTAACACCATGCCCAACATGCCGGCATGGGGCGGAAAGGACAGAAAGATCGGAAACAATCCTTTGATTCTGGCTGTGCCCAAGAGCAATGGGGACCATGTGGTAGTGGACTGTGCAGTATCACAGTTTTCCTACGGCAAGATTGAGGAGGCCAGGTTAAAGGGCCAGAAGCTTCCGGTACCGGGTGGTTATGATGAGGACGGCAACCTGACAACTGATCCGGCGGCTATTGAGAAAACATGGAGGGTTCTTCCCATGGGATATTGGAAGGGCAGTGGGATATCTGTGCTGCTGGATCTGATATCCACGGTGCTTACTAATGCCAATTCTGTTCAGAAGATTGGAACCTTTGGGGATGAGATAGGACTGTCCCAGATAATGATCGCCATTGACCCAGCTAAGTTTAACGATGCCGAGACCACGGACCGGATCGTAGATGAGCTGGTGGCGGATATCAAGTCTTCTATTCCGGCTCAGGAGGGCGGAACGGTGTTCTATCCCGGTGAGATAGAGATTAATAACCGGAAGGACAATCTGGAGAATGGTATCCCGGTGATCGAAGAGAAGTGGAACGCGATTCAGGCAATGTAAGCTGGATTGCCAGCTATTTGATTTGCATCAATTGCTGAAGTTACACTGCATGTTACACCACGCCATGGGGAAAGGCGGGGCGTAAAATAAATAAGGAAAGAGAAGGGAAATATTATTATGAAGAAGAAAGTATCATTGTTATTGGCAGGCGCTTTGGTGGCAGCATCTTTGGCAGGTTGTGGACCGACCCCGCCAGCAGCAGCACCAGCGGCACCTGCAGCTCCCGCGGCAGGCGGAGAGACCACTGCAGCAGGCAAAGAGGCGGCAGCACCGGCGGCTGACGCATCCAATGCGGAGCTGAACCTGATCATTGCTTCCAACCAGACTTCCTTAGATAACCCCTATTCCTACGGTATGGATAAGTTCAAAGAGGTTTTGGAGGATGTCTCCGGCGGCAAGATTTCCGTGACGGTACATAAGGGAACCTTGGGTGAGAACGAGAATGAGCTGATTGAGAAGCTGGAGATGGGCGCTGCTTCCATGGTAGTTGCCTCCCCGGGCTTTATGACGGCAATCGGTGTGCCGGAGGTGGATATTTTCTCCCTGAATTATCTGTTTGACAGCTTTGACCACTGGGAGAAGTGCCTGGACGGTGAGTTTGGTGAGAAGATGAAGGCAACGGTTAGCGAAAAAACAGGCAATAACTTCCGTATCATGGCTTACTGGTCCTCTTCTGTTCGTGATTACTATGGAAAGAAAGACATTACAAAGCCGGATGATTTGAAGGGCATGACCATCCGTACCCAGTCCTCTCAGGTACAGCAGGAATTCTGGAAGGCATGCGGCGCTATTCCCACTTCCGTGGCTTGGGGTGAGCTGTATCAGGCATTGCAGCAGGGCGTTGTGGATTCCGCTGAGAATGACTACACCAGCTTTATGTTAAAGGAGCATCACAAGACTGATAATGGTAAGCACATTGCTGAGACTCATCATGACTACACCACCCGTCTTTTGCTGATGAGCGGCCACTTCTATGATGGCCTGACCGATGAGCAGAAGGGATGGATTGATGAAGCTGTTGAGGCCTGCACCAAGGAGGAGCGCGAGGTTGTTTACCGCATGTTCAAGGAGTCCAAGGAGAAGGTTATCGCTGACGGTGCAGTCGTAACCAATTTTGAGGATCTGGACATTGACGCTTTCAAGGCTCTGGCTCTGCCGATTCAGGATAAGTTCGCGGCTGACAACAACATGGCTGCTGAGCTGGAGATGATCCGTGCAGCAGCTGGCAACTAATAAGCCGAATGAATTAAGCTTTTAAGATTTTCAGGACGCAGCAGTCACCTGGGAGACTGGGTGGCTGTTGTTCCGTTTAAAAGAGTGTAAAGAAACTGTTAAAGATAGCAGCAGT
>JAAWEL010000032.1 GCA_022794255.1 Lachnospiraceae bacterium | reverse complement strand
TCTTTTTTTGTTCGGATGACTCATTTGATCACACCTCCCCACGGAAGATTCTCTGTCACATCATTGGAACGGTACACCGCACACTCCACACGGGCTTTTAAGGTGCAGTCCAAAGCCCCCTTGTCCACCACTGTCACCTTAGCGCTTTCCACTTCCAGCCGTCCTAAAGTTTCCAGAACAACTGCCCGGATCTGCTTTCCAAACTGATGAATCACACTGCTCTCAATGGAAAGCTCAATCCGGCCGTTTCCCGGCTCTACTGTCACCTGGGCATCGCTGGACTCTAAAGTCCCGGCCATGGCTGCTTTCTTAATCTCCATATCCGTCCTCCTACATAAAATATACAGTTTTCAGCTTCAGAGCCTGACAGCTCTTGTCATTTCCACTAAAAAAATTGTATCATGATCTCCTTCCTTGCGCAAATACATAAATTCTTATACAGGAAATAAGAAAAAACTTATATTCCTTTGCTAACCTTTCTTATCTGTGCTATCATAAATTATAGCCAAAAGAAGGAGGTCCCCCATGAACATCAAACATGCCCAATATATGCTCACCATCCTGCAGGAGGGAGGCATCACCAATGCTGCGCGCAAGCTCTATGTATCTCAGCCCTCCTTAAGTCAGATGGTCAAGCAGGTGGAAAATAACTTAGGCGCCCCGATTTTCAACCGCAGCAAAGATCCTCTGACTCTTACCTATGCAGGACAACGCTACATGGATGCAGCCCGGCAAGTCCTTGCCATCCATGAGAATCTAAAAAAGGAAATTGAAGAGATCAATCATGAAGATCATGGGAAATTTCGTCTGGGAATCCCTGTTCAGAGAGGAATGCAGCTTCTCCCCTGTGTTCTTCCCGTTTTTTTTGCAAAATACCCCCATGTAGCTATTGAATTAACTGAATACGGCTCTACGGAAACGGAAAAACTTCTTTTAGATGGAAAAGTAGATATTGCCTGCATGACCACCATTCCCCGTTATGAAGAGCTGCAATATATACTGATAGAAAATGAAGAGCTGATTCTTCTTGCCAGCAAAAATACAGACTTAGCCCGCCGGATTCCCAATGGCACTCCGATCTCCATCCTGGAGGCAAAAAATGAACATTTTATCTCCAACAAACCTGGACACAGCGTCCGGGCAATCCAGGATGTTCTATTTGCCTCCCACAATATTTCCCCCAAGCTTCTTATCGAAAGCGCCAGCATCGAGATAGAAAAAAAGATGGCCATTGCCTGCAATGCTGTCATGATCTGCCCTCTGGGCTATATCGACAAGGAAGGCACCATTCCCTCCCAGGCATATATGTACCCACTAAAAGATGTGGACAGCAAGCGCCACTGTTACGCCTGTCACCGCAAGGATCTCTATCTGACCAAGTACATGCGGGACTTTATCTCTATCTTGACTGAATATGGAAGCAAGGCTCTTTAACAGCCATCTGACCGACAAAGCTCCATCTGAAAAGGGCAGCACGCTCCCACGGATCGGCTACCCTTTTTGCTCCTTCCAGTTCTTCCCTGCTTCTTACTTTTCCCTTCTCATAAACAACTTCACAACCGGATACAACAAAATAAGCATACTAACAGACAAAAGCAGCACCGTGAGAGGCCTTGTTGCGATCCTCTCTAAGCTTCCACCGGACAAAACATAAGCATACCGGAGATTCCATTCCCACGTGTGACTTAAAACCAGACCAAGAGCCAAAGCCGCCAGACTATACCCCAGCCTTACCATCAGACATCCCATAACTCCGGCTCCCGCCATCAGAGCCACATCCCGAATACTATGTCTCAGCCCATAAGCACTGACAAATGCCATTATCACAACCATTGGCCCTACGATGTGATAAGGCACCATCAGAATCCGGACAAAACTTTTGGCAACTCCTGCGGCAACAGCCACCATCACAATATTCGCCAAGAGCATGGCGAAAAACACACAGCTTAAATACTCCGGGTGGAGTCCCGGACCAACCTGCGCCTCTCTGGTCATAAGAAATGCCATAATAATGGCCGCCGCATTCCCGCCTGGAATCCCGAGAGACAAAAGAGGCACCATAGACCCGCCCACAGCTCCATTATTGGCAGCCTCTGAGACTACGATTCCCTCAGGCACACCGGTTCCCAGTTTTTCAGGCTGCCTGGAAACCTTTTTTTCTATGGCATAGGACAAAAAGGAGGCGCTGGTTGCCCCTGCGCCTGGCAAAATCCCCACCAGCACCCCTAAAAGAGATGCCCGAAGCATGGGAAACCGCAGCCGCCACAGTTCTGTAAATCCAGGAAAAATATTCCCGATCCCCCCATTGCTTTCCGGCAGACTTCCACTGCCTCCCTTTCTCTCCTTTCCTGTCTGTGTCAACACTCCCCCTACTGCAAAAAGACCGATCATAATCGGAAGTATCTCCACCTCAGAGGAAAATATCAGCCCTTCTCTGGCAAACCGGAGATTTCCCGTCACCGGATCCGTTCCCAGGCTGGCAATCAAAAGGCCTGCAATACCTGCAATCCATGTCTTTATGATATTTCCATGATCCAGACATACCAAAATTGAAAATCCCAAAAAAAATACAGCAAACTTCTCAGAAGGGCTAAACAGAAGCGCTACTGTGGAGATAATCGGACAGAGAATCGCCATAAACACAGCCCCAATGATTCCACCCAATGCCGATGATACCAGAGAAAATCCCAATGCCCTGCCAGCCTGACCGTTTCTGGCCATGGGATAGCCATCTAAGGTAGTAGGCGCACTGGCTGGGGTTCCTGGTACCCGAAACAAAATCGCTGTGATTCCTCCGCCGGTAATGGACGCACAGTATATGGCTGACAAAAATGCCATTGCCAATGTTGAATCCATATTATAGGCCAGAGGCAGGGCCAAAACCACTGCCATTGATGCATTCACCCCCGGCATAGCACCAAAAATAATCCCAAGTATAGTCCCTCCGATCACCAGAAAAAAAGCCGCTGGTGAAAAGAAAAACTCCGTCTCAAACAAGAAGGCAGTAACCATCCTTTGAATCTCCCTACTTAAAATGACAACAATCCGTCAAAAAAACCCAAAACTTTCGCAAACATTCCCACACTCTTTGGCAACGCAATTCCAAGAATTTCCCCAAAAACTATATAGATAAAAAGAGTGACAGCCAGGGACCGGACTCCCAAAAGCAAAATCCGTCTTTCTCCCAACAAATACCCATAAAAGGCGAAAAACAACATACAATCAGGCACAAATCCTGTCACAGGCATCAAAATAACAAACCATGCCACAAGAACCATGCCCACAAACTGCCTCCTTTTATGCAATCTCTCAGTCTCTGATTTCTCTAAAACATTTCCCTTTTTTTTATTGTATATTATCCACTCACAGATCAGATTAATCAGTAGCAAAAGAAACAGTAACAGCAAAAGAAATCTTGGCCAAAAATAAGCCCCTGGATCTGCAGAGGCAGAACCAGGGGCTTCCTTTCCTGCCAGAAAAAAGCCAGCAGCACAAAAAACAGCCAATGCAATCAAAAACAATCGTTCCACTTTATTTCCCTTCATAAACAATCGCAGACTCTACCGGATATTTCTTAAGTTTCTCCCTGCCCTTCAGTCCGGCCAGCTCCATGACAAAGCAGATCTTTACCACTTCTCCTCCCAGCTGCTCCACAAGTCCTACAATCGCCTCAATCGTTCCTCCTGTAGCAATCAGATCATCTATGATCACAACTTTCTGCCCTGGGCGGATGGCGTCCTCATGAATCTCAATCTCCGCTGTGCCATATTCTAATTCATACTTAGCTGACACGGTCTTTCTGGGAAGCTTTCCCTTTTTTCTCACTGGCACAAAACTCTTATGAAGCGCATAGGCCACTGGCATACCAAAAATAAACCCTCTGGATTCCGGTCCCAAAACCACATCAAAATCCATCCCGTCCAACATTTTTAAAAGACTGTCTATTGCCAGATGAAGCCCGTCCCCATCCTGCAGAATCGATGTCACATCCCTGAAAATAATCCCTGGCTCCGGAAAATCCGGAATACTCACCACATAATCTTCCAACTTTTTCATTATGTACCTTCCCTCCTCCTATCGGAATGCTTTCATAAGATTTGTCACCTCAGCCTGACAGGAGGACTCCTGAAACGAGCTGTAGGCATAAAAACAATAACCTGAAACCTGACCGCTGGCACGGCCCTCCTCCACCTGACGCTTTATAATATCATTTCTTCTCAACCACTCCGGCACTGCATTATTGTCTGTGCTTCCTGATCCGGTCTTATACATGGCCAGTCCTAAATATAACCGCACATTCCCCTTATTTTTCAAACGAATCCATGTTTTCAGATTATTGGAAAAAGCAAAGGGAGCCGGACTGCCATCCGAAAGCTTGTGTTCAAATCCCCAGTATATCTGGGGCATAATATAGTCCACATATCCTTCCTCTGTCATCCATGTATCTATATCCGCAAAAAGCCGGCTATTGCTTCTTAAATGATCCACATATCCCTCCGGGCTGATTCCAAACTGAATCCGGGAATCCGCCTCCTTTACCACCTGGTACACACCACGGATCAGCTGATTCACATTCTCCCTGCGCCAGTCACTGATAGAAAGGGTACTGCCAGACTGGTCATATTCCGGCTTGTCAAACCACTTATTCTCATCCAGATCATTGACCTCTGGATAAAAATAATCATCAAAATGGATCCCATCCACATCATAATTGTCCACGATCTCCCGGACTCCATTAATAATCCGCTCCCGAACCTCCTTTACCGCCGGGTTGAGATAATACTCTCCGTTCTGCCGAAGCACCCAGCGATCATTAGAGGGATCCCCGTCTGTAAGACACTGTTTCATAAAGCTCTCTTCTGACACCTGGTTCCAGCGGTTTAAGTATCCGGTGACCCGGTATGGATTGATCCATGCATGGAACTGAAGTCCCCGGTTATGGGCCGCCTCCACAAAATAAGCCAGAGGATCATATCCCGGATCCTCTCCTTGCGTTCCTGTAATAAAACGGGACCACGGAAAATACTCGGAAGGGTACATGGCATCTGCATCTGGCCTCACCTGAACAAACACTGCATTCATCTTTAATGCCACACACCGGTCCATCATCTGATCCACACCTTTTTTAAACCCTGCCCAGTCCCCGGGCAGCTTCTCCCAGTCAAGATAGGAGATCCATACCCCCCGCAACTCTTGTCTGGGGGAGGGTCCCCCTTGGGGATCGCCAGCCCCTGCTGTCTGCAGACCGCTGCCGCCATCCCCCGGAGCTGCCCAGACAGGAAAAGCTCCTGTCACCATAAGAATAATAGCCAGCCAAGCGCCCATTATCCTTGTCGCTTTTCTTCCTCTGTCCTTCTTCGCAGAAATCCGTCCTTTAAAAACCACCTCTGCCATATATCCTCCCAATGCTCTCCTGTACTGATTCAGATTCCAAACATTTACCTGTATTTCCAGTCACTACATCGTCATCCATCAAAAACCAGTATACCAAAAGCCTTTGGAAAGGGCAACTACACACTTTTTAATTTTTTCTGAATCTTTTGTCTGCTTCAAAGAAGAAACCGGCTAAGCACCTGGTTACTCACATCAATTCCCCGCTCTGTAAGCCACACCTGAGGCGCGCTGACCTCAATTAGGCCCTGCTCCCGCAGTCCATCAATCACCGAACCGTAAATTTTCCACATATTTCTCCCAAAGCGGCCCAAAAACTCATTTCCGGAAACTCCTTCCATCATGCGGAGTCCAAGAAACATAAACTCTTCCATCTTATCCGTCAATGTCAGCTCCTGGATATCCCGGGCCGCTGCTCCTGCCTCCTTTAAATCAAGAGACAAATACTCCTTCATATCCGACACATTGCGGTACCGGTATCCGCCGATATAGGAGGAAGCACCCAGACCCAGACCCAGATAATCCACCCCAGTCCAGTATCCCACATTGTGACGGCAGGCAAACCCCGGCCTGGCGTAATTGGAAATTTCATAGCGCTCATATCCCTGGGATGCCAGAAACGTCCTGGTCATATGATAAATCTCCCGGTCTGTGTCCTCATCCGGTAAAGGGGGAAGGTCGATCTGGCCCTCCCGCCAGTCTCCTGCCGCTCCTCCATCTAAAACCCCTATCCCCTCCCCATACCAGTCATAAAACAGAGTTCCCTCCTCAATCATCAGGCTGTAGGCAGAAATATGCTCTGGCTTTAACATAGTTACCTTCCGCAAAGTATTTTTCCATGAGTGTACGTCCTGCCCCGGCAGAGCAGACATCAGATCCACACTGATATTAGAAAATCCTGCCTGCCTGGCCCGCTGGTAGCTTTTCAAAAAATCATCAAAGGAATGAATCCTTCCCAAAAACTTAAGCTCCTGGTCATCTGCCGACTGAAGTCCCAGACTCAGACGGTTGATCCGGCTCTCCCGGTACACCTCCAGCTTTTCCATGGTCAGGGTTCCCGGATTGGCCTCAATGGTGATCTCCGCATTTTCAGCCACATCAAAGCACTGATACAGCATGGCAAACAATTCTCCCACCAGCTCCGGAGACAGTAAAGACGGCGTCCCACCTCCCAAAAAAATGGTCGTGACAAGACTGTCTCCAAAACACCGGCTCTGGCCGCAGATCTCCTCAATCAGCTTGTCCATATATTCCCGATAAACCCGCTCCGGTGCCGCAAAGGACAAAAAATCGCAGTATGAACATTTCCGGGCACAAAACGGAATGTGAATGTAAAGCTCCAGTTCTCTTTTATTCATCATCTAATTTAAGCACACTCATAAAGGCTTTCTGCGGTATCTCCACACTTCCCACCTGGCGCATCCGCTTCTTGCCCTCCTTCTGCTTTTCCAACAGCTTCTTCTTCCGGGTGATATCACCGCCGTAGCACTTGGCCAGCACATCCTTACGCACAGCCTTTACCGTCTCTCTGGCAATGATTTTCCCTCCCACAGCTGCCTGGATAGGGATCTCAAACAGGTGGCGGGGAATCTCCTCCTTTAGCTTCTCACACATTTTCCTGCCCCGCTCATAGGCAGAAGCCCCATGGACAATAAAGGACAGGGCATCCACCTCCTCCCGGTTCACCAAAATATCCAGCTTCACCAGCTCTGCCTGTTCATATCCCTTTAAATCATAGTCAAAGGAGGCATATCCCCTGGAGCGGGATTTTAAGGCATCAAAAAAATCATAAATAATCTCGTTAAGAGGCAGATCATACTTTAACAGAGCACGGGTCTCCTCCATGTACTCCATCCCCTTATACACACCCCTTCGCTCCTGGCAGAGGGTCATGATCGCTCCTACAAATTCCGTAGTCACCATGATCTCCGCAGACACAATAGGCTCTTCCATGTATTCAATCTCTGTGGGATCCGGCATGTTGGTGGGATTGGTTAGCTTGATTAACTCCTCGTTCTTTTTGTGGATATGGTACACCACACTGGGAGCTGTGGTTACAAGGTCCAGGTTATATTCCCTCTCTAAGCGCTCCTGGATGATCTCTAAATGAAGAAGCCCCAAAAAGCCGCAGCGAAAACCAAAGCCTAAGGCCACGGATGTCTCCGGCTCAAAAAACAGGGAAGCATCATTGAGCTGAAGCTTCTCTAAGGCATCTCTCAGATCATTATACCGGGCCCCGTCTGCCGGATACAGACCGCAGTATACCATGGAAGTCACCTTCTTATAGCCTGGCAGAGGATCCTCACACGGCCTGGCGGCATCTGTCACCGTGTCTCCTACCATAGTATCCTTCACATTCTTTATGCTGGCCGTCAGATAACCCACCATACCGGCGCTTAGGCTGTCGCAGGGAATAAACTGGCCTGCCCCAAAATATCCTACCTCCACAATCTCCGCCTCTGCTCCGGTAGCCATCATTCGCACCCGGGTGCCCTTTTTCATAGCACCCTCCACCACCCTGCAGAACACGATTACTCCCTTATAAGAATCATATACTGAGTCAAAGATCAGAGCCTTTAAAGGAGCCGAGCAATCCCCTGTAGGTGCTGGAATCTTCCGGACAATTGCCTCCAATACCTCCTCCACATTAAGACCGGTCTTGGCAGAAATCCGCGGCGCATCATGAGCCTCAATACCGATTACATCCTCGATCTCAGCTGCTACCCGGTCCGGGTCTGCGCTGGCTAAGTCAATCTTATTGATCACCGGTACCACATCCAGGTCATTGTCCAAAGCCAGATATACATTGGCCAGAGTCTGGGCCTCGATGCCCTGAGCCGCATCCACTACCAGAATCGCCCCATCACAGGCCGCCAGACTCCGGCTCACCTCATAGTTGAAGTCCACATGCCCCGGCGTGTCAATCAGGTTAAAAATATACTCTTCCCCATCCTTTGCCCGATAAACCGTCCGCACAGTCTGAGCCTTGATGGTAATTCCCCGCTCCCGCTCCAAATCCATATTGTCCAGGACTTGAGACTGCATCTCCCTGCTGGTCAAAAGCCCTGTCATCTCGATAATCCGGTCCGCCAATGTAGACTTGCCATGATCAATATGTGCAATAATACAAAAATTCCGTATTTTACTCTGATCCATACCTGCCATATATTTTCCTCTCCTGCCTGTTGTAGGTTGTATGCATCTTTAAAATATATCATTTTTTCATCCACCTTGCAACACCCTATCCAAAAGTTCTGCCAGCGGCTCCATGGCATTCATGGCCTCCTGGCCGCTGTTCGTCTGTGCTCCTACCTCCACCAGGGCAGATCTGGGCCTTAAATGCAGATTATATCTCAGACCCTTCATATAGATTTTTCTGGTAAAACCCGGAAATCTCTGGGCTCCATACAGCTGCATCTGAAGAGTAAACGCCAGGTTTTCCTTAAGATGGGGATTAGGCAGATACTCGATTTCCCCCTCAGGCGTCCGGCTCATTCCCTGAAAAAACATGATGTTAGCCGTTGGCTTTCCCCCTATCTCTGAGACAAGATGAAGCGTTTCCTTCACCCCATCCCGGTGCAGATCCAACACCACCTCTATAGATGGGTTCTCCTCAAGGATTTTGCTGATTCCCTCCAGAGCATAATTGTAGGCCCGGTTCCGGTCCAGCTTTCCACCCTGAATATCATAGGTGCTGATATCATGAATCACATTCCATCCTTTAGCCTCCAAAAGACTTGTCAAATAATTTCCGGCTCCAACCACAGTGGCATCCGGATGGTCAGGCCCGTAGTCTTTATAGGTTTCCTGGGAATGGGTGTGATAGATCAAAATCTGAGGCTTCTGACTGTCCTTTTCCACCCGCAGATCCAACCCTAAAAGCTCCTCCGCCTTCATCAGTTCCCGGGGAGCAGTGGTGGAGGCATGGACACTGTAAAAATTTTTCATTAGATAATCATAGTCCTTAAGCTGTGCCAGGGCCGGTACATTTCTATTTTCTTCAGGCGGTTTATCCCCTTTTATGCCAGAACCTGATGCTCTTTCTTCCTCAAAATCCGGCTGATTTTTAGCATTCCCATCCTCACCATGGGCCAAGGGATTCTCTCCCATGTGGTTCCACCCGCCCCCTGCCATCACAATCCCTGCATCCTCCGGCCCGGCTCCGGTAGTCTCATCCCAAAAAAGGTACACGTATGTATCATACGCATACCTGTAATCCTGATATAGGGTATATGCCGGATCCTTTCCCAACTCCCTCGCCGTCTCATTCACCGGCGTCATGGCAGGATAACAGCTCCCCAGCAGCACCGCCAGTCCCCGGACCAGCCAGGTAAAAAAATCATTCAAGCCGGATAATCTCCTTCTTCAAACGTTTCATAATCTTCTTTTCTAAACGGGAAATATAGGACTGTGAAATCCCCAAAAGATCTGCCACCTCCTTTTGAGTCATCTCATTCCCCTCCGCATCCTTTAAGCCATAACGCAACTCCACGATCTTCCGCTCCCGGGGACTTAAGCGGCTGATGGCATGATTTAGCAAACTCTTCTCCGTCTCATCTTCTAAATCTCTGTAGATAATATCCTCATCCGTTCCAAGTATATCTGAGAGGAGAAGCTCATTGCCGTCCCAGTCCACATTTAATGGCTCATCAATAGACACCTCCATACGTGTCTTGTTGTTTCTGCGCAAATACATCAAAATCTCATTTTCAATGCAGCGGGAAGCATAGGTGGCCAGCTTGATATTTTTATCCGGGTTAAAGGTATTGATAGCCTTGATAAGGCCAATGGTCCCAATAGAGATCAGGTCCTCCACACCCACACAGGTATTGTCAAATTTTTTTGCGATATATACCACTAACCGCAGATTATGTTCAATCAGAAGAGACCGGGCCTCCTTCTCCCCATCTGTTCCCAGACGGTTGATCATCTCTGCTTCCTCCTTTGCATCCAAAGGTGGCGGCAAAATGTCTGCACCGCCTATGTAATGTACCTCCCCCTGCCTTTGCCAGAGCATTGTCGTAAAAGAAGGCACCGCTTTAAATTGAAACCGATTGGGTATCGAAACCTTAACTATCATTTTTCCTCAATTCCTCCAGGTTCTTTCTCAATATTCCACATCTTATTGTTTGACTGTTTTCCCCGTCTGTCCGCAAAAGACATTTTCTACTCCCATCCTTCCTCCCCATTGAGAAGCATTTCATACTGGTGTCTCATAGACAATGGACGTTTGCTGATGGCCAGCCAAGGATGTTCCATATGCCTCACTACTTTTCCCTCCTTTACCACCTCCATAAAATCGATCCGGATTCCAGGCATCATACCATATTCAATCCCAACTGTCCTAAACGGAATGTAAATCAATTTTGGCAAAGTCGGACACAGCTTTTTGCATACTTCTTTTGTAATCACATGAACCGGCTTTCCCCCATAGGGCTCATGCAGCTGGTTTCCTGTGTCTCTTAGCGCTGTCACTATCACCTCTTTCCCTTGATAGGAAAGCCTTACCTGAACCAATCTCTTCTGCTCGCCTGACCATCTTCTTATAAAGCCCGTAAATGCATACAGGCCAAAACAAATCCCTGCAACCCAAAAACAAAAGGGAACCAGGCTCCATTGGCGAACCGCTCTTGTGCCAGTCAGATAAATCCCTGCGGCTGTCTGCCCCCCTAAGGCACTGAATATCCCCCCTGCCATGACACTTACCATCCAGAAAGTCACAAGACATACAATTATATGACCGTTATCCTTAAACCATCTGCCTCTTTTTTCCTTTGACTGCTGCTTCAAATAACAGCCTCCTCCGAAAGCGAAAAATACCATAGCTCCCCCGATTACGATCCAGGTCATAATCAGTTCCTGCCATCCGGAAAGAGACAAAACCAGCAAGTCCACACAGGCCCACACAGCCCCTATAAAAGCCCCTACAGCTAAGTGGAACCAGGAAGTTTTCTGGCGAAGAAGATGTTTTACCAGCAAAAGAAGCAGATAATCCATTCCGAAGTTGACCAGAAAAAATACATCCAGATATAACGTGACTGTCACGTTTGCTTTGCCTCACCTCCTTTTTTCTCACCTTTTGTTTCCAAACGTCATTATAACCATTTCCAATAGAAAATTTTGTCAAACAGAGAGAGGACAACTGACTTTTTTTGACGACAAAAAAGGACAGAACTCCCTTTGGGAAATCCTGTCCTCTGTATTGTTCCATGATTCTTTATATGATTTTATCTCTTATTCTTCAAAAAGTCCGGAATATTGATCTGAACATCACGGTTCATCGGACGATAAGCTGCTTGTCCGGATCCTCCTTGCTGAGGGGGTAACGGTTGCTGCACAGGTCTTTGCCCCATAGGCTGTGGATTGGGTCTGGCTGTTGCACTCGCCTCAGCTGCCGCTGCTGCCTGATTATTCCCCTGACCGGCAAAATTCATCCCGCCAGGCATCTTCGGCTTAAAATTGCCAAAGCCTGCCATCGCCTTATCTACGGAGGAGCCTGCAGATGCTGTAGCATGTCCATCAAGACCAGTAGCAATAACCGTGATACTGGCCTCATCCTGCGCATTCTCATCATACATGGCACCAAAGATAATATTAGCGTCATCACCAGCTAAATCCTGCACATAACTGGCAGCCTCATTGGCCTCAATCAGGCTGATATCACCGGAAATATTGATAATCACATGAGTGGCCCCTTCAATCGTGGTCTCTAAAAGCGGGCTTGCCACTGCCTGCTTTACTGCCTCTAAAGCTTTCTCATCCCCCTTGGCATGTCCGATTCCAATATGAGCGATCCCCTTGTCTGTCATAACCGTCTGTACATCTGCAAAATCCAGGTTAATAAGCCCCGGCACATTGATCAAATCCGTGATCCCCTGAACCGCCTGCTGAAGCACTTCATCTGCTTTCTTAAGGGCGTCCGGCATAGTTGTCCTGCGGTCTACAATCTCTAAAAGCTTGTCATTGGGAATTACTATAAGGGTGTCTACACTCTCCTTCAGCCGCTCAATCCCGCTTAGAGCATTTGTCATGCGCGTCCTGGCCTCAAAACGGAAGGGCTTGGTCACAACTCCTACCGTAAGAATCCCCATGTCCTTTGCCAGACGGGCAATCACCGGGGCGGCTCCAGTACCGGTTCCCCCGCCCATACCGCAGGTGACGAATACCATGTCCGCCCCTTTCATAATCTGTGCCAGCTCTTCTGAATTCTCCTCAGCCGCCTTCTGACCCACTTCAGGCTTAGCTCCTGCTCCAAGACCTTTGGTAAGCTTCTCCCCGATCTGCATGGCAGTGGGAGCTTTACAAAACTGCAGAGCCTGCTTGTCCGTATTGATCCCGATAAACTCCACACCGGCAATATTCTCTTCAATCATACGATTCACTGCATTATTTCCTGCACCGCCCACACCGATTACCACAATCCTTGCAGAATTCTCTGCATCATTTATCTTAATCTCTAACAAGACTTTTTCCTCCTTCAACCCTCTCAGATCCGTCCCCGCACTTTGTCTTAATATGAGTTCTCAATCTGGTCTATCTAATACTATATGTGATTTTCTAAAAAATATCAACCGTTATTTTACAAAAACTTTGCAAGTTTTTATATTTTTCTGTAACCAATCATCCCTGTCTTTCTCCCGGCCTTCAGATGCTTCCTTAAGACCGGGGTTCCAATGTATATCCTGCACGGATATCCGACTCATCATAGTCCTCCAGATGAAGGATTCCGCTGCGTCCCTCAAGGTGAGGAAGCATATCATTAAGCTCTGAGACCTTGCTATTTAAATTCCCCCCGGTTCCCATAAGAACTTCGATTTCCCCCAGATAGAGGGTGATTTCCCCGTACTCCCCAAACTGAATCCGGTCTACCAGCATATGATAAATCGACAAAATCTGGGTCAGGTTTAAAATCTCCTGGAAAATCTCCTCTTTATCTAAGGGAAGCTTCTGATAAAGGACAATCTGCCCAAACTTCAGCCCGGTCACTAAAGGGACTCCCGGAAGAGCCTCATTGGCACTCTCCACAATGATCCCGTCCTTGTCAAAATACATATAGCTGCTCATATAAGAAACATAACCCACCACACTTTTTTCATAGAGAATCACTTCCACCTGGCGCGGTCCTTTAAAAATAATGTCGTAATCTTCCACAAAAGGAATCTGTATATGCTCTTTGAGGCGATTCCTCATAAAACAGAACAAGGTATTGCGGCTTAATTTATCTGGAAACAAAAGCTCTGTGATCTCTTCACTTGTATATTTTTGATTCCCTGTCACTTCCACCTTTGTTATGCTGACACACAAAAGCAGAATCACCGTAAGCAAAATTACCATTGCCCCGGCTATCTGCATTGTCCTCTTTTTCCCTTTTTGTGTTTCCTGCATATCTAATCCTCTTCCAGGGAAAGACTCGCTCCCAGTGCTTTAAGATCCCGGCAAATATCCTCATAGCCACGGCTGATATAAGAGTAACCGTGGATCCGGCTTTCTCCATCTGCAGCAAGCCCTGCTACCACTAGCGCTGCTCCGCCCCGGAGATCCCAGGCCTGGACTGTGCTCCCCCTTAAGGGGAAGCCGCCGGTTACGAGAGCAGTTCCCTCCTCTATTATAATATGTGCCCCTAATTTGTTCAATTCCTGTGCTGTGGCAAACCTTCCCTCAAATACATTTTCCTGGATACAGGACTCTCCCTGAGCCACAGAAGCAACCGCTAACATTACAGACTGAAGATCCGTGGAAAATTCCGGATAAGGTCCTGTGATCAGCTTAAACGGCAAAGGCCTCTGTTTCATTCTGGCCTGTATCTGATTCTGTTTCAGACAAAGCTCACAGCCTGCTTCTCTTGCCATCTGCAGAGTTCCCTCCATATGGTCCACAGGCACTCCTGAGAGACAGATATCACCGCCCACAGCCATAACTGCCCCCAGATAAGTACCTGCCACGATCCTGTCCCCTGGCACGACAAATGTTGTATCTTTAAGGGATGCTTCTCCATACACAGTTAAAAAACTGCTGCCAGTCCCCTCAATCCTGGCTCCCATAGCAGATAAAAACTGGCACAAGGTCCCAATCTCCGGCTCCCTGGCGGCCCCATAGATACGGGTAACTCCTTCTGCTGTCACAGCTGCCATAAGAATATTCTCCGTAGCGCCCACGCTGGGAAAGGCAAGACGGATATCCGCACCATGAAGTTTGTGGGAATAGGCTGTTACATGCTCCCCTTTAACCTCTATCCGGGCCCCCATCTTCTCAAGGGCTGACAAGTGCAGATCAATTGGCCTCTTTCCTATGGAACAGCCGCCGGGAAAACAGGTTTCCACCTTGTGAAGTCTGCCAAGCAAAGGCCCTAAAAGCATCACAGAGGAGCGCATCTTTTTTCCCTGCTCATGGCAGATACTAGCCTGGTCTAAGTTGCGGGTATCTATTATTAGGTCATGCTCTTTAAAAATACAGTGGCAGCCCAAAGATTTCAATATCCCCAGCATACAGAAAACATCCTGTATTTCGGGGACATTTCTTAAGACAATTGTTCCGCTGTGAAGCAAAGCCGCTGCCATCAGAGGCAGCACTGCATTTTTTGAACCCTGTATCGGAATCCCTCCATGAAGGCTTTTTAAACCCTGGATATGAATAACAGACAATACGATACCTCCTGTGGTATTTGCCTATATTCTATCCTATGTAAAAACCTGGAAATTGTTTCTCTACTTTTCCAGCTTTATCTGATTTGACACACTTAAAACCATCCCCATCTCAATCATCAGAAACATAACTGAGGTTCCTCCATAACTGATAAAGGGCAGGGTAATTCCTGTATTAGGAATTGTATTGGTAACCACTGCAATATTTAAAATCACCTGAATCGCAATGTGCCCCATGACTCCTACCACCAAAAGGGCACCGAATAAATCTGGTGCATTGGCAGCAATCATCATAAACCGGTAGATCAGAAATAAGAAGATGAGAATCACCGAAACCGCGCCAAAAAGCCCCAGCTCCTCGCAGATAATAGCAAAAATATAATCATTCTGTGCCTCAGGTACAAATCCCATCTTCTGAATACTTTCTCCCAGGCCTTTTCCCACCAATCCTCCCGATCCGATAGCATAAAGACCCTGAAGCACCTGAAATCCACCATCCATAGGATATGCCTCTGGATCTAACCACACGTGAATCCGCTCAAGCTGATAGGGCTTTAACAGTTTTATCTTCTCCAGGGCAGTCGCCAAAGGGCCTGCAATCGCCACCATAAAACCACCAAAAACACCACAGAGAAAAAAGGGCCATTTTTTCTCACAAGCCACAAACAACATAAAAAAAGCAATTCCTACAATGATAATACCTGAACTTAAATTATTCATGGCCACCAGGCCGGCAATTGGAAGAGTGAGAAGCGCCACCATTCCCACAGCTCTTAAAGAATTGATCTTTCGTCCCATCTGAGTTATCACCACTGATAAAAGCACAATCAGCACGATCTTGACAAATTCTGTGGGCTGGAAGGTTATGCCTCCCACATTCAGCCACCGGCGGCTCCCATGAGAATCCTTTCCGATAAACGCCACAGCGATCATAAGTATATAAGAAAGAATATACGCCAGCAATGCAAAGCGGGCATACCAGTGATAATCCAGCTTAGAAATCACAAGGGCAATCGCCAGCCCTCCCATAGCGATCTTTAACTGCCTCATCATATAGTAGGAAGCATCCCCATGCTGCAGCTGTGCGGTGTAAGAGCTGGCACTGTAGATCATCACCAGTCCGAAAGCCATCAGAAAAATCACACAGAACAACAGACTGTAGTCGTAAAACCGCCTGGGTTTATTATTTTTTGCCAGGTGCCTCCCCTCCTCTCCGGCTGCCGGAACAAACACAGCAGCTTACAGGCTTCTCACACATTCCTTAAAAATTCTTCCCCTCTGCTCATAATTGTCAAACATCCCCCAGCTTGCACAGGCAGGGGACAGCAGTACATTGTCACCGGCATCAGCATAGGCCGCACAGACATGGACAGCCTCCTCCATGTCCTCTGCATACATGATCTCATTAAACCCGTGAGCCCGCGCACATTCGGCAATCTTATCCCGGGTCTGGCCGATCAGCACCAGATATTTAACCTTTCCGGCAAACTCCTCAATCCATGTATCATACTCGCTTTGCTTATCATATCCGCCGGCAATCAGCACTGTAGGACCGGGCATGGCACGGATAGCCTGAATGGCCGCATCGGGATTGGTTCCCTTGGAATCATTATAATATTTGACCCCGGCCCGCTCCGTCACAAATTCGATCCTGTGCTCCACAGCCTTAAAACTTCTCACAACCTGACAGATTACATTCATGGGAACTCCCATACGCAAGGCAATCGCCATGGCCGCCATCACATTCTCATGGTTGTGACGTCCCAAAAGCTGCATCTCACGCACCTCCATCACTGGCTCTCTCTGACCGCCATGCGCATAAACAATATGTCCTTTATCCAAATACAAACCCTCGTCAAGAACATGTGTGCTGCTAAAGAAAATCACCTTGGGCTTCAGCTCCCTGCGCTCCCCAAACTCCCTCAAAACCGGATCTTCATAGTTGAGCACCACACAGTCTCTGTCTGTCTGGTTGACTGTAACCCGTTCCTTGATCTCTATGTAATTTTCCATGGTTCCATGACGGTTTAAATGGTCCGGAGTAATGTTTAAAATAGCACTTACATCCGGCCGGTAATCCATGATCGTCTCCAGCTGAAAACTGGAAACCTCAGCTATTGTCACAGAGTGATCGGTTGTATCAAGAGCCAGCTCTGTGCATGGTATACCGATATTTCCCACCACAAACGCCTCGTCAAACCAAGCCTTCATGATCGCTCCTGTCAGGGCTGTGGTAGTGGTTTTTCCATTGGTACCAGTTATGGCAATCAGCCTGCCTTTGGCCACATGATAGGCCAGCTGAATCTCGCCCCAGATCGGTACCTTCGCCTCATCAAGCACTGATACAAAAGGGGCATCCAATGCAATGCCCGGACTAATGATCGCCAGCTCTACCCCCACAAGCCCCGGCCGGGACAGCTCTCCCAAAAAAATTGTCAGTTTTGCTTCCTCATCAAATCTTGCCCTCAGCTTATTTGGATCCAGTCTGTTATTGCTGTCATATAAGATCACCTCGCCGCCCAGAGCTAAAAGAAGCTTAGCCGCCGCAATCCCGCTTTTTCCGGCTCCTGCTACCAGTACCTTTTGATCACTCATCTTGTTATCCTCCTACTATCATGAGCTATACCCTTCTCAAAGTACAGCCCAATCCTTTGCATCGTTAATGAATTCTGTACTCTTAAAGCCCCAGATAAGCCACTAGACAGAGAATTGCCGTGACAATGGAAAATACAGCCACCACCCGGGTCTCTGACCATCCACACAGCTCAAAGTGATGGTGGATCGGCGCCATCTTAAAAATCCTTTTTCCCTTTGTGGCCTTAAAATAGCTGACCTGCATAATCACCGACAAAACTTCCACCAGATAAATAAGCCCCACCACCGGGATAAAGAAGGACATCTGCATCATCAGCGCACTAGAAGACACAAAGCCCCCCAATGCCAGTGAACCAGTATCTCCCATAAACACTCTGGCCGGATATACATTAAACAAAAGAAATCCCAGAAGACTTCCCACCACTGCCCCTGTAATGGGACTGATGCCGCTGTTCTCACCAATAGCCACAATCGTCAGAAAGGTGGCAATCAGAATCGTCACACTGGTACATAATCCATCCAGACCATCCGTAAAATTCACCCCGTTATCCGTCCCCAACACAACACAGAACACAAAGGGGATAAACAGGATGCCCAAATCCAGAAAATATCCCTTCTCAAACCCCCCCGTAAAAGGGATCAAAGATGCAGAACCCACCTCCCTGGAATTCATCAGATAGTAGACAAACACACCGGTGATCACAATCTGCCCCAAAAGCTTCTGCTTTGGATTGAGCCCCTCCGAACGCTTCATCACAATCTTAATATAGTCATCCAAAAATCCAATAATACCAAATCCAACGGTCACAAATAAAACCGGGATGATTTTGGGATAATCCCGGATGTAAAACAGGGACGTGATGATAATACTGGTTAATATCACCAGTCCGCCCATGGTCGGCGTCCCCTGTTTCTTTAAGTGAGCCTGAGGCCCGTCCGTGCGTACCTGCTGCCCGAATTTCAGCTTATGAAGAAATGGTATCACCACCGGGCAAAGTATAGCACTGATGGCGAAGGCAATAATAATCGCTAGTATAGTCTCATTAATCATGCTGCACCCCTATATATTATGTATCCTTTGTTTTTTTACATTGAATAGTATACGTCTTTTTCATAGAATAATCAACTACTGATTCAATTCACTTGAAACAGTTTCTTCCTCTATTCCCAGATACGGCAAAATATTTTTAAAAATATCCGCAATTACTGGTGCAGCAATGGTTCCGCCGTAATAGATTCCCTGGGGTTCATCGATGGTAATCAGGGCGATCACCTGGGGATCATTGGCCGGCGCAAAGCCGATAAAAGAAGAAATGTATTTTTTCAGGCTTCTGGGAAGCTTTTCCGATGTAGCAGTCTTTCCTCCGATCCGAAAGCCTGCTACGGCTGCCTTCTTTCCGCTTCCCTCAGAAACTACCTGCTCCAATATATAACGCATAGCAGCGCTGGTTTCCTCTGAGACAATATGCTCCTTTACCGGATAAGTAAACCGGTGAATCTTTGACCCATCCCCATTTACCGTCTTTACAGCAAAATGAGGCGTCACCCGGTTTCCTCCGTTTATAATAGAAGATGCTGTGGTAATCAGCTGAATCGGGGTAATCTGAAAGGATTGCCCAAAAGAGACAGTGGCAAGTTCAACCAACCCCATATTTTCCTTTTTATGCATAATGGTTGCCGCCTCACCGGGAAGGTCAATTCCAGTCTTGGCTTTTAAGCCAAACTGTTCAAAATAGTGATAATACTGTTCCACTCCCAGTCTTTGTCCCACATCGATAAACACCGGGTTGCAGGAATTCATGACCCCTTCAAGAAAATTCTCCCCGCCGTGGCCTCCTGCCTTGTGGCAGCGAATCTTTCTGTCCTCCACAATCCGAAAACCAGGACAGGAAAAACGGTCCTCCAGGGACACAACCCCAGCCTCCAGACCTGCCGCAGCAGTGATAATCTTAAAGGTAGAGCCTGGCTCATAGGTATCATTGATTCCAGGATTCCTCCACATCTGGTTCAATAGTTTTTGCTTCTCAGCCTGGCTGATTCCTTCCGGAGACTCCACATTTAAGGTAAAGGGATCGTTTAGATTAAATTCCGGCACATTTGCCATAGCCAGTATCTCCCCATTTTTCGGATTCATCACAATGACAGACACTCTTTTGGCGCCCTTTTTCTCCATGGTCTCATAAGCTGCCTGCTCCGCATATTGCTGAATATTCACATCCAGGCTGATGTACAAATCATTTCCTGCCACCGGCTCCACCCGGTCCTCAAAGGTATTCTCCACCTCCACGCCTGCTGCATCCGTTGTTGTCAGGATTGTACCGTTGATTCCTTTGAGATAATCCTCATAGATAACCTCTAGCCCCACAATTCCCTGGTTGTCCCCACCAGTAAAACCCAACACCTTGGAAGCCAGGGAATCAAAGGGATAGTACCGCTTATAATCCTCATCCACCTTCACCCCCTCCAGGTGATAATCCCGAATCTTATCTCCCGTCTCCTTGTCCACATTGGTGCGGATAATCTCCCGGGAGCTGCGCTTCTCCACCTTTTTGCGCACCCCCTCTTCCTCAAGATCAAGCTCCTGACACAGGATATTAATTACCCTCTCCCGATCTTTTACCTGATTGTAGATTACGGATATGGTACATACAGTCCGGTTCGTGGCAATCACCACCCCATTGACATCTAAGATCCTTCCTCTGGCTGCCTTTATGGTTCTCTCCCTCTCATGAAGATCCTCTGCCATCTGGCTGTAATGCTCCGAACGGCACAGCATCAGATATCCAAGACGTCCCATAAGTCCGGTCATGGCAGAAAATATAAGGAAACACAGCAGGGTCATTTTCCTGCGGTGCTGCGTCTGATTGGAGCTCATAGCACCCTCCAGTCCCGCTCATTATTACAATATATGAAAAAGGACCATATTTAGAACTCCCAAAAAATGGGGCAGAAGCATTTTCATGCACCGCCCCATATATTCTGCGCTATCACAGCTAAAATAATCTGCAGACTGCTCTGTATTGTTGTTATCCCGAGCTTTCCAATGACTCCTCACTGCTCTCTAGGGATTCCTCTCCGGCTTCGCTGCTTTCCTCTGCCGTCTCTTGAGGAGCGGTCTCTCCCGCTGCCATTGCCCCCTCAGGGAGCTGGGCCGGAATTCCTCCTTCCTCCTCCTGTCTGGGCTCTACATACTCGTCCGTCTCATAGGTCTTTGTCTCCTCTGTCTCCTGCAAAGCGGTATTGTCAGTGATTCCCTCCCGCTCAGGCAGCATATTTTCCATATCGTTTTCAGTATCCTCCGGATCGGATATGGGAAAGATATTCATATATGGAAGAATCTCTGTCATAATCTTCTGAAAGACACCGCTGGCATAGGAACTATGGGCCTGATCCTCCACATTTGGCTCATCAATCGTCACATACACCAAAACCTGAGGATCCAGAGCCGGGGCAAATCCGCAAAAGGACACCAGATACTTTTTGTTTTTCCTGGGATACTTTTCTCCTGTGCCAGTCTTTCCTGCGATCTCATAGCCCTCCACTGCAGCTGCTTTTCCCGTTCCCTCTGAAACAGTACGAAACAATGCTTCCCGAATATACCGGGCAGTGCTCTCTGACACCGTCTCCCTCACCAGCTTTGGATCTACCCGCTTCACCACCGCCCCCTGTTCATTGAGAATCTGCTTCACCACATGGGGCTCATAGTAAGAACCACCATTGATAACCGAGCAGTAGGCGGCCGCCATCTGAATCATGGTACAGTTGTAATTTTGTCCAAAGGAATTTGTGGCCAGAGATGAGGCATTCATATCCTCCTCCCCATATACCAGACTCTTGGTGTCTGCCTCCCCGGGAAGGTCAATCCCTGTCCGTGCCCCAAATCCAAACATTTTCTGATATTTGATAAACCGACCTTTTCCCGTCATTGCAGCAATCTGCATCATACAGTCATTGCAGGACTGCATCAGAGATTCCGTCACTGTCAGATTCCCATGGCCGCTGGTCTTTACACAGGCGATCTTCCAACCACCTACCTCCTGATAGCCATCACATAAAAAGGATTCCGTTCCGTTTATTACTCCTTCCTCTAGGGCCGCTGCCACAGTAAAAATTTTCTGAGGAGAGCCTGGCTCAAAGGTATCGCTGATACAATAATTTCTCCACAGCTGATTCCATGCCACCTGCTGACCATAAGAACGGATCTCTTCATCTGAAAAATGTTCCTCCACCTGTTCGATGGTAATCGGAGTCTCCTCCTTGTGCTTCCGGTTGTAGGTATCTTGTGCTTCCTTTAATCCCGCTTCCCAGATTTCCTCCTCTGTATACCTTCCTCCTAAGTCTCTGGGGTTGTTCAGATCAAAGCTGCGCTCACTGGCCATGGCAAGGATCTCTCCATTATTGGGATTCATCACCAAAACCCCTATATGCTTTGAACCTGTCTCCTCCATCCACTGACGGATATTTTTCTCTACCACGTCCTGTATTTTTAAATCAATGGTGGATACTACCGTATCGCCATTGGTAGCCGATTTGATCACCCTCTCTAAAGTAGACTCATCGTTCAAATATCCATACTCTCGTCCGTTAATGCCAGTAAGAGAGTCATTGTAGGAGCGCTCTATCCCCACCGCTCCTTCCAGTCCATCCCCATTAACAAAGCCGATTATGCTACAGCCTAAGGAATCATAAGGGTAAATCCTTTTGTACTCCTCCTCGAACCACACACCGCGGATTCTGGCCTTTGAATTGTCTGCAGCGTTTTTCTCATTGGTGGACTTTTTCAGCTCCTCAAAGGCGTTTTTCTGTTCATATTCCAGCTGCCTTTCATACCGGATATACTGTTTGGATGCATTTTCCCTGATCAATGTGCGAATGGTGTTAGGATCATATCCAAACACTTGGACTAAGGCTGACACAGATGGCTCCAGAAAATTTTCCTCATCAGACATGATCTGTCTGGGATCCAGAATCAAATTGTACACTTTCTGAGTGGTCGCAAGATAAGTGCCATTCCGGTCCATAATATCTCCTCTCCGGTATGGAATCGGACGGCTTTCATAGTCCTGCTGAGAGAGCACGATCTGGTTATAGTTATCCTGGTTTTCCTGGATAATATCATAAAGCACATAGATTAAGGCAAACAAAGCCAGCGTAATCACGATAACCGCAATCGCCAGCTTTTTCCGCATATCCTCGGTAAAGATACGTTTTTTTCCGGGCTTCCCACCTGGATTATTGTGCCGGGATGTCCTCATATTGTCTTACATACTCACTTTCCGTCTTATCATACAAAAGCACCTGATCTCGATTGGCATAGACCATTCCTAATTCTTCTGTCGCCACCTTATAAATATAATCCAGGTCGATACTTGTGTTAATCCTGGTCTCTGTTGCATCGTTTTCTGCTTTTAGCTGCTCCACATTCCTTTCCAACTCTTCAATATGAGCAAGACGAGCAGTGATTGTTGATTGAATCTGCAAATAATTCACACAAATCACAAGAACACAGAATGCTGCCAAGGTCAGCAGAATTACATAAGGAAGATTCATGTGAAGTGCCATTTCCTGATTTCTCCGTACCGTATAGCTAACCACCTTGCGGCGAACCGGGCGCTGGGGCTGATTCTTTTCCTTTCTCACCGGTTCAATTGCTCTTGCTGTGTTTCCATAGATGTATTCCTGATGTGCAGATGTTCTTCTTCCTGCGGCCATTCTGACTCCTCCTTTCCTCCATCCCCCTGCTGACAAGCAGGCTTATCTTTTATGTGGATTCTCCACGTTCAAACACTCTCAATTTGGAACTTTTTGACCGCTTATTTGCGGCAATCTCCTCTGGGGCAGGCACGAAAGGCCTGCGGGTTACCACTCTCCCCTTGCTGATCCTGCCGCACACGCAAACCGGAAAGTCCGGGGGACATATACAAGGGTTCTCATTCTCCCGGAAACGGTTCTTCACGATCCGGTCCTCCAGGGAATGAAAGGTGATAATGCTCAGTCTTCCTCCCGGCTTTAATCGCTCAATCATAACATCAATTGACCGCTCCAGAACAGAAAGCTCTTGATTTAACTCAATTCTTAAAGCCTGGAAGGTTCTCTTCGCCGGATGGCCTCCGGATGCCTGCAGTTTCATGGGAATCGATGCACGAATCACCTCCACTAACTCTCCTGCTGTCCTCAAAGGCTTTTTTTTCCTTGCCTCCACAAGATTGCGGGCAATTCTTTTGGCAAACCGCTCCTCCCCGTACTCCCAAAGAATCCGGCTAAGCTCTGCCTCGTCACAGGTATTGACAATATCTGCTGCCGTTCTCTGCCCCCTCTGATCCATGCGCATGTCCAAAGGAGCATCCTCATCCCGGTAGGTAAATCCCCTCTCTGAAGTATCAAGCTGATAGGAGGACACTCCCAGATCCAGATAGATTCCATCCACCTGTGCCACACCCAGAGAATCCAGTACCTCTGCCACAGCCTCATAGTTGCTGCGCACAATGGTGATCTGGTTCTTAAACGGTTCAAGACGTTTTGTGGCTGCCCTTATAGCATCTGCATCCTGATCAATTCCGATGAGATGTCCTGTATTCAGCCTTTGCAAAACGTGACTGGCATGGCCGCCTCCTCCCAGCGTCCCATCCACATAGATACCATCCTCTTTGATATTCAAACTGTCAATGGTTTCCTCAAGCAAAACTGGTCTGTGCTCAAATTCAAATTTTTCTAATATCATATGCCAAGACCTTCCATATTCTCTGCGATTTCTTCCATATCATCATAGGTATTGGACTGGTTCCAGGCTTCCTTACTCCATATTTCAATTCGATTTCCCACTCCCACCAGCACAGCATCCTTGTCAATTCCGGCAAATTCCCGCAGCACTGCCGGCAGAAGGATCCGTCCCTGTTTGTCCACCTCACAGGTACTGGCGCCTGCCAGGAAAAAACGGGAAAATTTTCTTGCGTTGGCATTCGTAAGGGGCAGGGCGTGAAGCTTTTCTTCCAGGGCTTTCCACTCGGTGTTCTCATAGACAAACAGACAGCCGTCAAGACCCTTCGTAACCACGAATTCATCTCCAAGCTGTTCCCTGAATTTGGAAGGTACAATCAGTCGTCCCTTCGCATCTACCGTATGATTATATTCGCCCATGAACATGACTGCCACCCGTCCGCCCTATCAAACCACTTTGTCACCATTTCCCACCACTTTATACCACTTTCCACCACTGTAGTTTTATTCTAGTACAAATACAGGAAAATATCAAGGATTTTTTCAAAAAAAAGACAGCTGACCTTTTGGCCAGCTGCCTCAACATGTACTAGCAAATCAAAAACCGGACGCAATATATTGTTCTATCAGCCGGTCCAGATCCACACTGTTTTGGTAAATTGATTCATAATCCTCTTTCTTTTCAATACTGTTGTCCAGACGCTCCCTCGCCTGTTCTATGTTTCTTACCAGCTCTTCCTTTGCACCTTTCATGCTAAATTTCTCCTTTTGGTTTTTTCTCTGTCTGCTGGCGATAAGTAAACAATACCCACACTGCAGTCAGGAACAACAACAATGACAATGCCTGCGATACCGGAATCCCTGTATGAAAAAAGATCAGTTGATCTGTTCGCAGCCCCTCAATCAAAAATCTTCCCAGACCATAACCCAACAGGTAAATCCAAAGCATTTCTCCATCGAAACGTTTTCGATGACGGTACCATAGCATAAAAATAAGGATTCCCAGATTCCATACAGACTCATAGAGAAAGGTTGGATGGACCTGAATAAACGCTTCTCCATCCTCCACGATCATGTGGTTTAACAAGTCCTGGTTAAGCATATTTTCTCCCACTAAAGACAGGCGAAGCCTCATCGCAAACAAGCTGTCTGTATACCCTCCAAAGGCTTCACAGTTAAAAAAATTTCCCCACCTACCAATAATCTGTCCCGTCACCAGTCCTAACACTCCACTATCTGCCATGGAAAAAAAGGAAAGCTTACGGATTCGTGTGAATATAATCAGCGTAAGTATCGCTGCAATCACTCCTCCGTAGATCGCCAGCCCACCTGCCCGCAGATTAAAAATCTGCAGCAGATTGTTTTTGTAATTGTCCCACTGAAAAATCACATAATAGATTCTGGCTCCAATTATTGAAAAAATAATCCCATATAAGGCAAAATCCAGATAAATCTCCGGATCCTGCCCTCTTCTTTTCGCATCTGACTGCGCCACCCAGATACCAGCCAACATTCCCAGGCCAATGATAATTCCGTAGTAGGCAATGCGGAAACCAAAAATATAAATATCGTTCCGCAAATTTTGAATTTGGATTCCCAGATGTACAAAGCTGATATCTGCACCACCCATTCCTCAATAACTCCTTTCAACTTTTTTTCTATTTTACCGCCAAAATGCGTGAAAATCAAACATTATCGAACGACACATTACTCCACACTATGTCATAGTTCGACATTTTCTGTAAATCATCTCTTTTAAGCTGCCTGATTTTGCGTATTTTAGGGTCTTTGGGGTTTTCATTAAACCGATTCTATGCTACAATTAATTGACTTGAAAATCAAGAGGGAATTCAAAATAAGGAAGGAAATTCATATGAAATTAGGTATTGTAGGGCTGCCCAATGTGGGAAAAAGCACCCTTTTTAACTCACTGACCAAAGCAGGGGCTGAATCTGCCAACTACCCATTTTGTACAATCGACCCCAATGTGGGAGTGGTGGCAGTTCCTGACAAAAGAATAAGGTTGTTAGGTGATCTTTATCATTCTAAAAAAGTAACCCCCGCTGTTATTGAATTTGTAGATATTGCAGGGCTGGTTAAGGGAGCCTCTAAGGGAGAAGGACTGGGCAATCAGTTTTTGGCCAACATCCGTGAGGTAGATGCAGTGGTCCATGTGGTACGGTGCTTTGAGGACCCCAATGTGATCCACGTGGAGGGAAGTGTGGATCCAGTGCGAGATATTGAAACCATCAATTTAGAGCTGATTTTCTCTGACCTGGAAATCTTAGAGCGGAGGATCGCCAAAACCTCCCGGTCTGCCAACAATGATAAGTCCTTAGCCAAAGAGCTGGCTGTACTAAAAAAGCTGCAGGTTGTTTTGGAAGAAGGCAGGCCTGCATGTACTTACGAAAGTGATGATGAGGATCAGATGGCCTTTGTCCGCTCTCTAAACCTTTTAACCTGCAAACCTGTGATCTTTGCCGCCAATGTAGGAGAGGAGGATCTGGCTAATGACGGTGCCTCCAATCCGTTTGTCACTTCTGTTCGGGAGACCGCCGCTAAGACAGGTTCCGGAGTCTTTGTCATCAGCGCCCAGATTGAGCAGGAGATCGCAGAGCTTGATGAAGATGAGAAGCAGGAATACCTGGAAGCCTTGGGTCTTGCAGAATCAGGTCTGGACAAGCTGATCTCTGCCAGTTACCAGTTGTTGGGCCTGATCAGCTTTTTAACCTCCGGCGAGGATGAGACAAGAGCCTGGACCATCAAAGTCGGCACAAAAGCTCCCCAGGCTGCCGGGAAGATCCATTCTGACTTTGAGCGGGGCTTTATCCGGGCTGAGGTGGTCAACTATCAGGACCTTTTAGACTGCAGCACCTATGCCAAAGCAAAGGAAAAGGGCCTGGTAGGACTGGAAGGAAAGGACTATGTTGTAAAAGACGGGGATGTTATCCTCTTCCGTTTTAATGTATGATCTCTTCAAAAACAGACGGTCTGCTTATTCTGGCAGACCGTCTGTTTTACTGTTTATTTTTGAAGATATTTTTCCATCATTTTACATCCGTTGAGGGTGGCAAAATAATCCCCTGGTGTCTCTGCTCTGCGGATCATCTCCACACTTCCATCCTCCCGAAGCAAAAGTTCTGCCGAGCGCAGCTTGCCGTTATAATTATACCCCATGGAAAACCCGTGAGCTCCCGTATCATGGAGCACCAAAAGATCTCCCATCTCGATCTTTGGCAGCATCCGGTCAACAGCAAACTTATCATTATTTTCACAGAGAGAACCAACCACATCATACATGTGATCCTCTGGCTCATTCTCCCTGCCCATAACGGTAATGTGGTGATAAGCCCCATACATAGCCGGCCGCATCAGGTTCACCGCACAGGCATCCACCCCAATATATTCCTTGTGAGTATGCTTTTCATGAATCGCCTTTGTCACCAGGCATCCATATGGCGCCAGCATAAAACGCCCCAGCTCCGTATAAATAGCTACATCTCCCATTCCTGCCGGAACCAGCACCTCCTCATAGACCTTGCGCACGCCCTCTCCGATCATCCCGATATCATTCGGTTCCTGATCCGGGTGGTAAGCCACTCCGATTCCTCCAGACAAATTGATAAAGCCGATGTGTACTCCGGTCTCCTTTTTCAAGTCAACAGCCACCTGAAAAAGGATCTTTGCCAACATAGGATAATATTCATTTGTCACAGTATTGCTGGCAAGAAATGCATGAATGCCAAATTCCTTTGCTCCCTTTGTCTTTAAGATCTGAAAAGCCTCAAACATCTGCTCTGTGGTCATCCCATACTTGGCATCCCCCGGATTGTCCATAATGTCATTGCTAATCTTAAACAGGCCGCCCGGATTATACCGGCAGCTGATAGTCTCCGGAATATGCCCCAGCTCTCGCTCTACCCGTTCAATATGGGTAATGTCATCCAGATTAATGATCCCCCCCAATTGGTCTGCCAGCTTAAACTCTCCCTCTGGCGTGTCATTGGAGGAAAACATAATCTCCCGTCCGCAAAAGCCCACTGCATCAGACAGCATTAGCTCTGTAGCGGAAGAACAGTCTGTTCCACAGCCGCATTCCCGTAAAATCTCTAAAATATAAGGATTGGGGGTTGCCTTTACTGCAAAATACTCTTTATACCCCTTATTCCAGGAAAAAGCTTCCTGAAGCCTGGCAGCATTTTCTCGTATTCCCTTCTCATCATACAGATGAAATGGCGTGGGATACTGCCGGACCATCTCCTCTAATTGCTCCTTTGTCACAAATGGTTTCTTTTCCACGTTGCCTGCTCTCCTTAACTCTTTTGTCTATCTCCTGCTGTTTAGTCTACTTCAATAATCCGCATAATATTGGTGTGGGTAGCAGGCTTGTTGCGACTGATCCGATTGACCACGCCCGCAGTCACCACCACCACATCCCCATCATCAATCACACCTTTTTCCTTTAAAAGATCCAGGGAGGACTCAATCAATACATCTGTGGACTCGGCTCTCTTTGCCTGAAAAGGCCTCACTCCCCAGTAGAGCTGCATCTGACGCACGGCCACTGCGCTGGGAGACAAACCAACCACCTGAACGGAAGGTCTCCATTTAGACAAAAGACGCGTGGTATATCCTGTAATGCTGGGCGCCACAATCACTCTGGCCTTCAGGCTGTGGGCTGTTGACACAGAAGAATAGCACACAGCATTGGAAATATTCATTGTATCCTCCACAAAGGCTCGTCTCTGGTGATAAGCATTTGTGTCAAGATACTGCTCCGATGCCTCGCAAATCTGAACCATCATTTTGAGAGCCTCCACCGGATACTTTCCGGCAGCGGTCTCACCAGACAGCATCACCACATCCGTCCCGTCATAAACAGCATTTGCCACATCTGTTACTTCCGCCCGGGTGGGACGGGGATTACGGATCATGGAATCTAACATCTGAGTGGCTGTGATCACGGTCTTGCAGGCCGCATTACACTTCTGAATGATCAGCTTCTGGATATGAGGCACCTCAGCAGCCGGTATCTCCACTCCCAGATCCCCTCTGGCCACCATAATTCCGTCACTGGCTTCAATAATCCCGTCTAAATTCTCCACGCCCTCTCCGTTTTCAATCTTGGCGATCACCTGCATGGAGGAGCCTGCCTCCTTTAGGATCTCTTTAATCTCTAAAATAGCATCTTTGGTTCTCACAAAGGAGGCTGCAATAAAGTCAAATCCCTGCTCAATGCCGAATTGAATGTCCTCCTTGTCCTTTTCTGTAAGGGCCGGCAACTTGATCTTTACATTGGGCACATTCACCCCTTTGCGCTGTCCTAGCTCTCCCCCATTAATCACATGACAGATAATATCTGTCCCTTTTATCTCCTTCACATGAAGTTCAATCAATCCGTCATCAATCAGAATCCGGTCCCCCGGCGTCACATCTTCATTGAGCCCCTGGTAATTAATATGTCCAATCCTGTTATTTCCCACAATATCCCGGGTAGTCAGAATATATTCCTGCCCCTCTGTCAGAACCACTTTGCCGCCATTTTCCAGAAGACCTGTCCGAATCTCCGGTCCTTTGGTATCCAAAAGAGCGGCCACTGGCACATCCAGTTCCTCCCGCACTGACTTCAACAACTCAAATCTTGCCTTCTGTTCCTCATGAGTCCCGTGAGAAAAGTTAAACCGGGCTACGTCCATCCCATTTAATATCAGAGCCTTCATCACCTCACGGTCATCACTGTTGGGTCCCATTGTGCAGATAATCTTTGTTTTTTTCATGTTATTCTCCCTCTTTTCTATGATAATGTCAATCCTCATCCTTCTTCACATGCTTATGTGTGTACAGATGCTCCTGACAATACTCATAATTTCCCTCGCATTTCGAGCAATACCGAAACTCCAGCTCATCTCCATCAAGCTCTGTCCTTCCGCAGACTGCACAGCGATGGCGGGTTCCCCCCTTTGGCATGATCTTAACTTCCTTTTTAAAATGGTTCTTTCTCTTGATCTCCTTTGGTGCATACCGCTTGTAGTTCCTGGTTATGAAAAAGAAAACAAGGATATTGGCCAGAGAGACGATCAGCTCACATCGGTCTGCATTGGTTCCGAACACAAAGCTGTATAAATACACGGCACATTCCGCCACAGCCAGCCACTTGGCTTTCACCGGAAGCACAAAAAACAGCAGAAACTGTACATCTGGAAAATACATGGCAAAAGCCAGGAAAATAGAGGAATTTAAAAACCCTGTGGTCAGCATCCATTCCTGTCCAAACACTACATACCCGATCAGACAGGCCAGACCCTGTGCCAGCATTCCCATAAAGAAAAACACATTAAACCGGAAGGAGCCCCACACATTCTCTAAAGTCTGCCCTAAGCTGTGATACATAAAAAGTGCGATGATCCCCAAAAATATGCTGGTAAACCGGAACATACCAAAGGATGGCGGATAGATAAGAAAGGTCAAAAGCCTCCAGATCTGCCCGTGAAGGATCGCTCTTGCGTCCAGGCACAAATAGTTCCCATAAATGCTCCAATACATCATGGGATTCACCACATAAACTGCCAGTCCTACCGCATAGAGAATCACAATGTAATACATCAAATTAGGAATTGCATACCGGTTGTATTTCCGTTCAAACGCATAAAAAAATTTCATCTGAAATCCTTTCCTTTACAGCCCTTTAATCTTTGACCGTATCTTTTCATTGATCAGAACAGATCCTTCTTGGAAAACACAAATGCCACCATGAGGGATAAAACTGCGGCAAATCCCAGCACAATCCAGAATCCATACATACTCTGGGCATAGGGCATCCCTGCTGGGTTCACATTCATCCCATAAAAACTGGCCACCATAGTGGGAATAGACATAACAATGGTAATGGTTGCAAGAAACTTCATCACAATATTAAGGTTATTAGAGATTACCGAGGCAAAAGCATCCATGGTGCCACTTAAAATTCCGCTGTAAATATTGGCCATCTCAATAGCCTGCTTGTTCTCAATAATAACATCCTCCAAAAGCTCCGTATCCTCCGGATACTTTTTGATCTTTTCATTTTTCAGAAGCTTCTCAAACACCACTTCATTGGAACGAAGAGAAGTTGTAAAATACACCAGGCTTTTCTCCAGCTCCAAAAGCTCAATCAGTTCCCGGTTTTTTTGGGACTTGTGAAGCTCCCGCTCCACCACCTCACTCTTTTTGTCAATAATCCGAAGATACTGAAGATACAATGAGGCATTCTTATACAGAACCTGCAAAATGAACCGGGTTCGCATGTAAGTATAAAAATCCCTGACCCGTCCGTCCATAAAAGCAGTCAGCACCGGCGTCTCCTCCAGACACACCGTCACGATCATATCTTCTGTCATAATAATCCCCAGAGGAATCGTCACATACCAGTCCTTTTCATTTCTTTCCTCGATAGAGGGGATATCCACCAAAATCAGACTGTAATGCTCTTCATTCTCAATACGCGAACGCTCCTCCTCATCCAGAGGAGCCTTTAAGTGATCCGGGTCTATCTTATACTTTTTGGCAATCTCAAGAATCTCTGTGGCCGTGGGATCTGTCAGGGCAATCCAACACCCGCTCTCTGCCTCATCCTTCTGGTGAATCATTCCATCTTCTGTCTTAAAAATCCGAATCATGATTTTCCTCTCCTTCCCTTATTTACCAGAGAACCCACACTGCACCCGGAAAGGTTGGAAATATTTCCGGAACCGGCAGTGCAGGCATCCGCTTTCGTATTTCATCTGTGTCTGCGTGGTATACGGAACCACCATCCATTACTGCCGCCTCCTTCTTATCATAATTTATATGGACGAATTTTCTATCCACACACATTATAATTTCTCCCTGCCGGTTTGTCAAATAAATTGCATTTCTTAACCGCATTTTTACGGTTTGAGAAATTGTATTCCTTCGTATTTTGTGTTAAAGTAACAGTGATATGCAACAAAGAGCATATCTTTCTTTTTTGCTCAAATCTTGCTTCTGCCAGAAACAGAGGCTAACAAACAACATATAGATAAAGGAGGCAGGGCTTTTCCCACACATATGAATATACAGAATATCCATCATACCCTGGGAATTGATATTGGTTCCACAACCGTAAAAGCTGTTATCATGAACAATGGACAAATCGTATTTTCTGACTATGAGCGGCACTATGCCAACATCCAGGAGACATTGGCTCTCCTTTTGTCCCGTGCTGCCAAAAAGCTGGGGGAGATCCTGGTATTTCCCAGTATTACCGGTTCCGGCGGCCTGACTCTCTCCCGCCATCTGCAGATCCCTTTCACCCAGGAGGTAGTGGCCGTGGCCACTGCATTAAAGGCAGAAGCTCCTCAGACGGATGTGGCTATCGAGCTGGGAGGAGAGGATGCAAAAATTATCTATTTTACCGGCGGTATTGACCAGAGGATGAACGGAATCTGCGCTGGGGGGACCGGATCCTTTATTGACCAGATGGCCTCCCTTTTACAGACCGATGCCCAGGGTCTTAATGAATACGCCAAAAACTATCAGATGATTTATCCCATTGCCGCACGCTGCGGTGTATTTGCCAAATCGGATATACAGCCCCTGATCAATGAAGGGGCCACCAGGGAGGACCTGGCTGCTTCTATTTTCCAGGCCGTAGTCAACCAAACGATCAGCGGACTTGCCTGCGGCAAGCCCATCCGTGGGACAGTGGCCTTTTTGGGAGGTCCTCTTCACTTCCTTTCAGAGCTGCGCCGTGCTTTTATCCGCACCTTAAACCTGGATCGGGAACATATTGTTGCCCCGGAACACTCCCATCTGTTTGCTGCCGCAGGAGCTGCCATGAGTGCTGGTTCTAAAACCTCTGTCTCCTTAAAAGATCTGGTCAGACGATTACAGGCAGGGATTCAGATGGAAACAGAAATCAACCGGATGGAGCCTTTGTTTGCTTCCCGTAAGGACTACGACAGCTTTTGCGTGCGCCATGGCAGCCATAAGGTTCAAACGGCAGCACTTTCCTCCTATGAAGGCAACTGTTATCTGGGTATTGATGCCGGCTCCACCACTACCAAGGTTGCTCTGGTGGGGGAAGATGGAAGTCTTTTATACCGGTTCTACTCCAACAACAACGGGAGCCCCCTTGCCACTGCTATCCGCGCTATAGACGAGATCCGCGCCCTTTTACCTGAGAAGGCCCATCTTGTCTGGTCCTGTTCCACCGGCTATGGGGAGGCCTTGTTAAAATCAGCCCTGATGTTGGATGAGGGAGAAGTGGAAACCATCTCCCACTACTATGCTGCCGCATTTTTTGAGCCGGAGGTGGACTGTATCCTGGATATCGGCGGACAGGACATGAAATGCATCCGCATTAAAGACCACACGGTAGACACCGTTCAGCTCAATGAAGCCTGCTCCTCTGGCTGCGGCTCCTTCATCGAAACCTTTGCAAAGTCTTTAAACTATCAGGTGGAGGACTTTGCAAAAGAGGCCTTGTTTGCCAAAAATCCCACCGATCTGGGCACCCGCTGTACTGTATTTATGAATTCCAATGTGAAACAGGCGCAGAAGGAAGGGGCCACAGTGGCAGACATCTCCGCTGGTCTGGCTTACTCTGTTATCAAAAATGCCCTTTTTAAGGTGATCAAGATCACCGATGCTTCTGATTTGGGAAGGCATGTGGTGGTTCAGGGAGGTACCTTTCACAATGATGCTGTGCTGCGCAGTTTTGAAAAGATCGCCGGATGTGAGGCAGTTCGTCCTGACATTGCCGGGATCATGGGAGCCTTTGGAGCTGCTCTGATCGCAAGAGAACGGTATACCCCATCCAAAAAGACCTCCATGCTGCCTCTGGAAAAAATCTGTTCCCTGCAATATGATACCTCCATGACCCGGTGTAAAGGATGTACCAACCATTGTGTTCTCACAGTCAACCGTTTCGGAGGCGGACGGCAGTTTGTCAGCGGCAACCGCTGCGAGAGAGGGACAGGAAAGGAAAAAACAAGAAAAGAAGTTCCCAATCTTTTTGATTACAAATATCACCGGATGTTTGACTATGAACCGCTGACTCCGGATCTGGCCCCCAGAGGAACCATTGGGATCCCCCGGGTCTTAAATATGTATGAGAATTACCCCTTCTGGGCAGTGTTTTTCAGAGCGTTGGGTTTTAGCGTGGTTTTATCTCCTCAGTCCAGTAAAAACATTTATGAGCTGGGCATTGAATCCATTCCCAGCGAGTCGGAATGTTATCCGGCCAAGTTGGTCCATGGACACATTTCCTGGCTTATCCGGCAGGGAATCAAGGAGATCTTTTATCCCTGCATCCCCTATGAACGGAACGAGACTCCCCAGGCAGGCAACCACTTTAACTGCCCCATGGTCACTTCCTACGCAGAAAATATCAAAAACAATGTGGAGGAGCTTTCAGAGCTTGACATCCATTTTATGAATCCGTTTTTCGCCTTCACCAATGAGGAGATTCTCACCAGACAGCTGATTGTGGAGCTGGGAAAGGAATACCACATCTCATCCGTGGAGATTCAAAAGGCGGCCCATGCAGGCTGGGAAGAGCTTCTGCAATCCCGCCGCGACATGGAAAAGAAAGGGAAAGAGACTATCGCCTGGATGAAGGAGCACAACTGTCACGGTATCATCCTGGCAGGCCGTCCCTACCATGTGGACCCGGAGATCCATCACGGGATTCCGGAGATGATCACCTCCTATGGTCTGGCTGTATTGACGGAGGATTCTGTCTCCCACTTAGCAGATGCAGACCGCCCTTTGGTAGTCACAGACCAGTGGATGTACCACTCCCGTCTGTACCGGGCTGCCACCTATGTAAAACAAAGCGATTTTCTTGATCTGGTTCAGTTAAACTCCTTTGGCTGCGGCCTTGACGCTGTAACCACGGATCAGGTTCACGATATCCTCACCGAATCCGGCAAGCTCTATACCGTATTAAAGATTGATGAGGTCAACAACTTAGGAGCTGCCCGCATCCGCATCCGTTCCCTGATTGCTGCTCTTCGGGTGCGGACCCAAAAGCACTATGAGCGTCATGTTATATCCAGCGCTTACAACCGGGTGGTTTTCACCAAAGAGATGAAGAAGGATTATACTCTTTTGTGTCCTCAGATGTCTCCCATCCATTTTGACCTTTTAGAACCAGCCATACAAGCCTTTGGCTATCGGATAGAGGTGTTGCAGAATCACACCCGCTCTGCCATTGATGTGGGCCTTCAGTACGTAAACAATGATGCCTGCTATCCTTCTCTTATTGTGATTGGTCAGGTCATGGAAGCCCTTCTCTCCGGCAAATATGATCTGAATCATACAGCTGTTTTGATGACCCAAACCGGGGGAGGATGCCGGGCATCCAACTATATCGGTTTTATCCGCCGTGCTTTGGAAAAAGCGGGCCTTCCCCAGGTGCCGGTAATCTCTGTCAATGCCAATGGCATGGAAACCAATCCCGGTTTTACCATCACTCCTGCCATGCTTACGAAAGCCATGCAGGCTGTTGTGTATGGCGATGTATTTATGCGGGTTCTCTATGCCACCCGCCCCTACGAGTTAGAGCCAGGCTCTGCCAATGCTCTCCATGAAAAATGGAAGGCACGCTGCATCCGCAGCCTGTCCACCCGGTCTGCCAATATGATCGACTTTGGTCGGAATATCCGGGGAATCATCCGGGAATTTGACTCCCTTCCCCGGCTGAATGTAGAAAAGCCAAGAGTGGGAATTGTGGGAGAGATCCTAGTCAAATTTTCTCCCCTTGCCAACAACCACATTGTAGAGCTGCTGGAATCGGAGGGCGCCGAGGCGGTTATGCCTGATCTGATGGATTTCCTTCTCTACTGCTTTTACAACAGCAATTTTAAGGCAGAACATTTAGGAGGCAAACAATCCACTGCCTGGCTGTGCAATCTGGGTATTTCTCTTTTAGAATATCTGCGCCGGGTAGCCCGCCGAGAACTGGAAAAGAGTAAACACTTCACTCCCCCGTCCCGGATCCGGGAACTGGCAATGATGGCACAAGATTTCGTCTCTCTGGGCAATCAGACCGGAGAAGGCTGGTTTTTGACTGGAGAGATGTTAGAGCTGATACATAGTAATGTAAAAAATATAGTCTGCACCCAGCCCTTTGGATGTCTGCCCAACCATATTGTGGGAAAGGGCGTCATCAAAGAGCTTCGCAGGAAGCATCCCGGAGCCAATATCATTGCTGTGGATTACGATCCCGGCGCCAGTGAGGTGAATCAGTTAAACCGGATTAAGCTGATGCTTGCAACGGCCCAAAAAAATCTTCTGGAATGTGTATAAGAAAAAGGATCCTGCTTAGCAGGGTCCTTTTTCTTCCGGGTAATCCAGAATATAATAATCGTATGCATTGACTACTACTGTATCTCCCACCTGATCCACCCGTTTAAATCCCGTTCCATAGTTGGCATGGACATGGCCATGGACAAACAGTCTGGGCTTGTAGCGGTTTAATAGATCGCAAAAGCAAACAAAACCTTTGTGAGGAAGATCGGAAAGATCATTGATCCCTGCCGCCGGGGCGTGGGACACCAAAATATCAAAGCCCTGGTTCTTCTTCAGCTTCCACCAGAGACGGCGTATCCGTTTTCTCATCTCTTTCTCTGAATATTGGTTCTCCACCTGGGGAATATAGCGCATAGAGCCGCCAAGTCCCAGAATCCGGATCCCCCGATAGACATAGATATCATCCTCAATACAGACACACCCACTATAAGAACCTGGAGTGTAGGGCTCATCGTGATTCCCCATGACAAAAAGCACCGGCGCACTGGTCATACTGGCAAAAAAATCCAGATAGCTTTCCTTTAAATCTCCACAGGCCAAAATCAGTTCCACCCCTTCAAGCTTTTCCGGTGTAAAATATTCATACAATGACTTGGATTCACAGTCTGCCAGTACCAGAATCTTCACCTTTCTTCTCCTCCGTACCTCTTTCCTCCGTCTTTACACCATTCATCCGGATCATGGCCTGGGCCTCCGGCTTAAACAGCTCCGTAGCCGGAATCTGCCCCACTACATTGTCACACAACCAGCCCATTCGGATGATCTCCTCTGGCGTAAGGCAGCGTCCTTCCTCTCCCACCACCAGACCCTTCTGGGCGTAAATCTTCCCCTCAAAGGTGCGGAAAGAACCGCAGCAGATGGACCATTTCAAAAAATCAATCAGCTTCTGGGTACTGGATGGAAGATCCTTGGAGCAGATCACATCAATCACATCCGCAGACATGCCCCACCAATAATTGATCGCCTTCTTTCCCTTCAGGCTCCTATCCTCCTGCTCTCCCTGGCAGATCTGATTTACAATCTGCTCGTAGAATTTTCCCCAGTTAGTCAGGGATGTGGCGAGGTTTTCCACTGTTCCGTCCGGAGCCTTGCAATATAAGCCGTATTCTCTGGACGCCTTCACCGGTGCAATCAAATCCTCTCCTGAGATATGGGTGATCCCCTCCCGCTCCAGCTCCTGACGACAGTGATGCTCTTTCAGTCCTGACCATTTCAAATAAACCTTTGCCCTGGGATTGACCATTCTTGCCCCCATGGCAAAAGCATTGATATTGGACATCATCCCATAGATCGGATAATCTGCAATATACCCCAACTTTTCCTGTTCACTCATAGCCGCAGCCAGCGCACCCATCAAAAACTTCGACTCATACATCCGGGCATAATAGGTACGGATGGAGGAATAAGACATGTTGACCGAGCAATTAAAAATCTTCAGTTTCGGATATTTGATCGCTGCTTTCACACTGGTTGCCGCCATCTGAGGTGCAACTGTAAAGATCAGATTACACCCTTCCTCCACTGCCCTGTCCACAGCCTTTAAAACCTCTTCCTCTGATCCCACATCCTCAAAGGCCCAGGTATGCATCCCGGGAAAGCGCTGTTCCAAATACATTCTTCCCAGCTCATGGGCATACACCCAGCTAGATACCTCCTTGCCCTTTGGATAGATAAAGGCAGGCTTTAAAAGCTCCGGCTCAATAACAGCCCCGGGAAGCAGCCAATTTAACAGCCGTGGAGAGCTTCCCTCCTTTACCTCCGGCTTTTCCACCAGAGCAATCTCACTTCCGCGGGAGGTCAATAGCAGTTCATCCCAAATTCGGACCAGGTCCTTCTTCATCTGATCTGCAGTCCGTTCCTTTGCCACCTCATAGCCAAAAAACTCCACATACTTCAAAAAAGCATCCGAGGCAGTGAGCTCCATATCATCTGTGCGAAGTCCATAAAAAACCTTTGAAAAACGGTCATAGGCTGCTTTAAAATACTGACGCTCATCCTCCGTCCAAACCTGATCCGGCCCTTTCCCCATGGCCTCCAAAAGCCGCTTATAGCCTCCCTCCCTGCTAAACCATACATCACAGTTAAAGGATACCTGATAAAAGTCCAGAAACTCATAGTACAGCTTTGTATCCCGATTATCACTCCGCCTTGGAATCAAACGGATGACAGAAGCTGAAATGCTGTATGCCTTGACATACTTTAACACACTGACTCTCTTATTCCCTTCCTGAACATAATACCGGTTCATAAATTCATACGCAAGGATCGGATCGTGGATCCCCTCATCGATCTGATGATCATACAGAAAAGCCCACTTGGCCCCAAACTCCGATCTTTCTCCCAAAAGAGGCATAAAATTGCTGGCAAAGGCCTGCGTTCTCCCTTGCGTTTTGGTGCCAACCACTCTTTCCAAGGGGATATCAATCACTCCCAAATTCACCTCAGACACAATATCCGTATTGGATAAAATATCGTCAAGCACTGGCAGATATGGGTATTGACCCTTAGAAACTGCCTCCTGATACCTCTTCCGCCCCTGGCGCAAAGCACCGATATAATCATATAATGCCATCCAAAAGCTCCTTTCCCTTACCTTCTTCCCCTACATCCGGTCCGGAGCGTCAAAGCCCAGCACATGAATGCATGTGGAAAGAACATCTCTTGTCAGGGTGATCAACTGGATCCAGCCTGCCTGGCGAGCCTTATCCTCCTGAGCCAAAATCTTGTTATCCCGGTAAAATCCGTTAAAAGCATTGGCCAGTTCATAGATATACTGGCAGAGCTTATGGGGCGCTGCCTCTGCAAAGGCATTCTCCATCACTTCATTGTATCGGGTCAATTCTAGCATCAGCTCTTTTTCCGTGTCAGTGACAGGAGGAAGAATCCGGGATTTTACCTTCTCTGTATTTGCCTGCTCATAATTATTTAAAATCGACTTGATCCGCACAATCGTATAGAGAATATAAGGCCCGGTATTTCCTGTAAAGGAAGAAAAACGATCCAGGTCAAACACATAATCTTTAGCTGCCTGATTGGACAAATCACCGTATTTTAAAGCAGCAAGTCCCACTAGTCTGGCAGTTGCCCTGGCCTCCTTCTCCGACATGGCTGCTCCGGATTTTTCCAGGTCCGTGTCATCCTCCTCCAGCACATCCCTGTTTTCTAAAATTCTCTGATAAACTGCCTCTTCAATATCCCCAATCAGCTGTTCTAAGCGCATGACGCCTCCATCCCTGGTCTTAAAGGGCTTTCCGTCCCTTCCGTTCATGGTCCCAAAGCCAATGTGAATCATTGGTGTGTCTGTTTTCACGTACCCAGCTTTCTTGGCCACCCGAAATACCTGGATAAAATGAAGCTCCTGCCTTTTATCAGTAATATAGATATATTTTGCCGGCTGATACAGCTTTTCTCTTTCTAAAATCGTTCCCAAATCTGAAGTGGCATATAAAGCAGCTCCGTCTGACTTGCGCACAATACAAGGAGGCAGTTCCTTGGAATCCGTCTCCTGGGCAATATCCACCACCAGAGCTCCCTGGCTCTCTCTGGCAAGCCCCTTATCCTGCAGATCTTTAATCAGCCAGGGAATATAAGGCTCTGCGTCACTCTCCCCTTTCCACAGGTCAAAATGTACATCCAGATTCCCGTAGTTCTTCTTTAAGTCTGCCAGAGAGACAGCCATGATATGCTTCCAGATAGCTGCATAGGGGGCATATCCATTCTGAAGCTTGAAAGTAGCTGTCTGGGCCCTTTCCCGAAAGCTGTCGTCTGTCTTTGACTTAGCACTGGCACTAGGGTAAATATCCTCCAGCTCACTGATGGTAAACGGCGGTTCCTTGGGATATTCTCCCTGAAAACTTTCATCAAAATAAATCAGTTCTGGCTGTCTGTCCCGCAGTTCCTCGATGATAAGCCCCATCTGAAGTCCCCAGTCCCCTAAATGGACATCGCCGATCATATGATAGCCCAAAAAATTTCCCATCCGCCGGATACACTCTCCGATCACTGCCGACCGCAAGTGCCCCACATGGAGAGGTTTTGCCACATTGGCCCCGCCATAGTCCACGATCACGGTCTCCCCATGGCCCGGCTCCTCAACCCCCAGCTTTTCTTCCTTTGCCATTCCGTCCAAATAATCAGCCAAAAATCTTCCGTCCAGACGAATATTGATAAATCCCGGCATAACCGCATTTATCTCAGAAAACACAAAAGAATCTCTCTCTTCACTCTCTTTGCTTAAAAATGCAGTCACCTCCCCGGCAATATCAATAGGCTTTTTCTTGTAAAGCTTAGCAGCCGCCATAGCACCATTACACTGATATTCACATAAATCCGGACGGTTAGAAAGCACTACCTTGGCAAAACGCTTTTCATAGCCACAGGCAGAAAAAGCCTCCTCCATCTGGGCTAAGATCAAATCCTGAATCTTTTCCACTCAGTTGTTCTCCTTTCTCTCAATCAGAAAAATACCGCTCCATCACTTCCCGGGCCGGCATTTCCCTGCCTGTATACAGCTTAAAGGCTTCCGCTCCTTGCCACAGAAGCATCCCCACCCCAGGGATAATCTGACACCCGGCTTTTTGGGCATCCATAAGCAGCCGGGTCATGCGGGGATTGTAAACCACATCGGATACTACCAGCTCTTTTCTAAACACTCCCATATCCTCAATCAGGCTTTCCCCATCCATAGGCTTCATCCCCACACGGGTGGCATTGGTAAATATATCACTGTCTCCAATTTCTTCATAAAGCTTTTCCCGGTCCTCTAAATCAAACAGCCGAATCCGGCACCCGGGAACCTGCCGGTGAATCTTTTCTACAGTCGCTTCTGCATTTGTATAGAAAGAATCCTTCAAAGCAAAAACAGAAAGTTCCTCAATCCCATTTAGCGCACTGGTGATCGTAATGGCCGTGGCTGCCCCGCCAGAGCCTGCAATAGTCATCTTTTTTCCCTGAATCTCCACTCCCTTTTCCCGGCAGCTGCGCACCCAGCCCAATCCGTCTGTGTTGTGACCAATCAGCTTTCCCTTTTCATTGACCACCGTATTGACCGCTCCGATCAGCTCTGCTGCCCTGGAAAGCTCATCGCAGCAGGACAGTACCCGGGTTTTGCAGGGCATGGTAATATTAAAGCCTCTTACATTCAGAAGCTTTAATGCCTCCACCGCCCTCTCCGTTTCCTCCTCCTTTATGTCAAATGCAAGATAGACATAATCCAGCCCCAGCTTATTGAAGCTGTAATTATACATAGCCGGTGAACCGGAATGGCCTACCGGACTGCCAATCAGGCAAAGCATCTGTGTATGTCCGCTTATCTCCATCACTTGCCCCTCCATTTTCAAAGTAACTTTTGCCCCTTCCAAAGGACTTCCAATTCTTCCATTCTATGCATCAACTCTTCACAGATATCGGTTACACTTTTATTGTCTGTGGCGATCACAATGTCCGCTGCTGCTTCATATTTGGCCCGCCGTTTTTCCATCAGATCTGCAATATATTCCACATTCATATGACCATTGAGAATAGGCCGCTCATTCGAGTCCTTCACTCGCTCCAAAATTGTCTCTGGCATGGCTGTTAAAAGCACAATCCGGCTGCTTTTCTTTAAATTTTCCACATTTTCATCCCGCATAACCGCTCCGCCCCCACAGGATATAACTGTCCTTCGGCGGTTCTTAAGATCAATGATGGCATTGCTCTCGCAAGTGCGGAAATAGGGCTCCCCGTACTTAGCAAAAATATCTGTGATCGCCATTCCCTCTGACTCTGCAATCATGGAATCGATCTCCACTTCTTCCAGCGCATATTTTCGGCTCAGACAGTGGGATACTGTACTCTTCCCAGCTCCCATAAACCCAATCAAGGCAATATTATATTGAAACTTATTCTGAAACAAGGCCATTGTCTCTCTCCGATCACTCTGTAAAATTCTCTTTTTTGTTACCAAAAGCCAGACGTTTGACGGTCTGGCTTTCTCTTCTACTCCCATCCGGAACCGCTCTGCTCCGGACCATCAAAATTATGCTCTGGACAGGTACTCACCAGTACGGGTATCAATCTTAATCTTGTCACCATTGTCCACAAACAGAGGCACATATACCGTGGCACCAGTCTCCACCGTAGCTGGCTTGGTAGCGCCCTGGGCAGTGTCACCCTTAAATCCCGGTTCCGTGTTGGTGATCTCCAGTTCTACAAATAACGGCGGCTCCACAGAGAACACTTTTCCATTGTAGGAGCATACCTTTACAGTCTCATTCTCCTTCACAAATTTCAGCGCATCGCCGATCACGTCCGGAGCCAGAGCCATCTGCTCATAATTCTCCATATTCATAAAATTGAACAGATCCCCGTCCGCATACAGATATTGCATGTCCACACGGTCAATTCTCGCTGCCGGGAATTTCTCAGTGGGCCGGAAAGTCCGCTCCACAACGGAGCCGGTCATAACATTCTTAATCTTTGTTCTGACAAAAGCAGCGCCCTTGCCTGGCTTAACATGCTGAAACTCAATGATCTGATATACAGAACCATCAATCTCCAAGGTAATGCCATTTCTAAAATCACCTGCTGAAATCATGGGATATTCCTCCTTGCATTTGCATACTCGCTCGTAATCTTCTCTATTCTATAATAAACCATGTGTTTTTTCAACTATTTTTTTCTTTTTATAAAAATGCAACACAAAGGCTTCCAAAGCCCTCTTTAGCACAATCTGAATCTCCTCCTTTGGGTTGATCGGCTTTACTAATATTCCATAAATTCCGGCTCTGTTAGCTCCGTAGACATCCGTAAACAGCTGATCCCCCACAAAAAGAGTGGTCTCCCTCTCCGTTCCCATCTGTTTCATAGCTTTATTATAGTTCTTCACACAGGGCTTGTCTGCTTTAAAGATATAGGGGGAACCTACTGCCTTTCCAAAAGAAGCTACCCTTGGCTTTTTGTTGTTGGAAAGCAGACAGGTTTGAATCCCCAGACCGTGAAGCCGCTTAAACAGCTGGATTGCCCGGTCATCCGCCGGGGCGCCGTGGCATACTAACGTATTGTCAATATCAAAGATCACCCCCCGGATCCCTTTACTTTTCCACATCTCCCAATCAATCTCATAGGTGCTGTCCACCCATTCCTTCGGATAAAAAGGTTCCAGTATCATTTATTCTTCAACAGCTTTCCCAGCTCCTCCATAAAAGTGTTCACATCCTTAAACTCCCGATATACCGAGGCAAAACGCACATAAGCCACCTTATCCAGATCCTTTAGCTTTTCCATCACCAGCTCTCCGATCACAGAGGTCTCCACTTCCTTTGCCTCCATATTGAAAACCTGATTTTCAATCTCATCAATCATGGCATTGATCTGTTCAATGGATACCGGACGCTTGTGGCAGGAACGGATCACCCCATCTTCAATCTTAGCTCGCTCATATGTCTCTCTGGTACGGTCCTTTTTGATTACCATAAGGGGCATGGTCTCCAGCTTCTCATAAGTGGTAAAACGCTTTTTACACTTTTCGCACTGACGGCGGCGGCGAATAGAACTGTTCTCATCAGCCGGTCGGGAATCGATCACCTTGGTATCGGACGCATTACAATATGGACATTTCACAGTTTTTCCTCCTGTTTTCACACTTTGTAACAAATAGGATACCTTCCCTGCTATCCCTCTTTGTCTTATGTCAATTACATATTGCTCTTATTTTACTCTAACAGGGACTTATGTGCAACCATTTTTTACCAATTACCCACTTTTTAACATTCTTTACCCACTTTTACATGCTTTTTCTGTATCTTTCAGGGTCCGGATCTCCACCAGAATAATATCATCCCCAATCTGCTTTACATCACAAAAAGGAATCACATACTCTTTCTCCCTGCCAAATATTCCACATAAGCATCCCGGTCCCGGAATAATCAGATGGGTAATACAGCCTGTTTTTTCGTCAAATTCCACATCCCCCACAAAGCCCAGACGCTTACAATCACAAATATTGATCACTTCTTTTTTTTTAAATCAAAAATACGCATAGGAAACTCCGTTTTCTTCTTCCTATATTTTATGAGGCTTTCCTGATAATTGCCACAAAAAACCCCCACAGCTACAGCCATGAGGGATTTTCCTAAAATCAGATACTACTTCTTTCTTTACATTAAAACAGCGGAACCACTGCACCCTCGTAGGTGCTTTCCATAAATGCCTTTACCTCATCGCTGGTCAGAGCCTCCACCAATGCTACAATATTCTCGTCCTTCTCATGGCCCTCTCTCACAGCGATCACATTGCCGTAGGTGGTAGCAGCAATGGACTCCGAATCCTCCACTGCCAGAGCCTCGGACACCTTAAAACCTGCCTCAATGGCATAGTTTCCGTTGATAACCGCAATGTCTACATCCTCCACCACACGGGGAATCTGAGCAGCCTCCACCTCATAAAAGTCCAGATTTTTCGGATTCTCCACAATATCATTCTTGGTTACAGTCAAATCGGCCCCCTCCTTCAGCTTAATCAGCCCCTGAGCCTCCAAAAGCAGCAGAGCTCTCGCCTCATTGCTGGTGTCATTGGGAACTGCCACTCTTGCCCCATCTGAAAGAGCCTCTAAGGAAGTGGTTTTACCTGCATAGATCCCAAAGGGCTCATAGTGAAGTGCTGCTGCAGATACAAGCTTGGTTCCATTTTCCGCATTGAAGGACTCAAGGTAAGGCAGATGCTGAAAATAATTGGCATCCAGATCCTCCGACTCCAAAGCCAGATTGGGCTGAATGTAGTCAACGTATTCCAAAATCTCCAGCTCATAGCCCTTTTTGGCCAACACATCCTTCGCAGCTCTTAAGATCTCTGCATGGGGGGCCGGACTGGCGCCTACCACAATCTTCTTTAACTCAGCTGGAGCTTCCCCTGCCTCTTTTGTGGTCTCCTCTCCCTTATTCTCTGTGGCCTCTGTCTCCTCTGCCGCTTTTGTGGTCTCTTCCGCCTTTGTGTCCCCGGACCCGCCACATGCCACAAGGGCTGATGCCGCAAATACAGCAGCCGCTAAAATACCAATTGACTTTTTCATAATAAATATCCTCCTCTTGTTATTTTTGATTTATCTGGCATATTGCCCACAGTCCAGGAGTTCCTGGACTGATAAATCCTGTCTTTAAGGGGCTCTTACCGGATTCTCTTATCTCCCTTTTTGGACAGCTGAGTCCCGATCTCCTGAATAATCTGAACCATCACCACCAGAAGAATCACTGCAATCCACATAAGTCCCGGCTCATACCGATAATATCCATAGTTGATAGCCACAGCGCCCAGTCCGCCGCCGCCTGTGAATCCGGCCATAGCCGAGTAACTGAGAATGGTGGTCACAGCCAGCGCTGCCCCCAAAAGAAGGGAAGGCCTTGACTCCGGAAGCAGAACCTTCCATATAATCTGCCAGGTAGATGCTCCCATCGATTTGGCCGCCTCAATCACCCCTGCATCAATCTCTCTAAAGGAGGATTCCACAACTCTGGCAATGTAAGGCGCCGCCGCAATCGTCAAAGGAATCACAATGGCCGGAGAACCAATCCGGGTGCCGATCACGATCTTGGAAAGAGGCAAAACAATAAACAAAAGAATCAAAAACGGAACCGAACGAAGCAGATTGATAGCCAGCCCCAAAATCTTCTGAAGCCAGGGGATCGGCTGGATCCCGTCTGTGTCCGTGACCACCAACACAATCCCCAAAGGCAGCCCGATTACATAGGCAAACAAAGAAGACAGCGCTACCATATAAAATGTCTCCCAAATCGCAGTCTTTAACATGGTTATGGTAGTTGCATCAAACGTCATGTCTGGTCACCTCCTCATATGGCACATGGATACTCTTCAAATAATTGATCACCCGGTTGGCATCTGCCTCCTCCTCTGGAAGCTGAATAATCATCTGACCCATGGCAGTTCCCTTAATATCCTTGGTGGATGCATACATAATGTTCACCGGCACCTTGCAGGCCAATACCAGGTTGGAAATCACCGGCTCTGTAGACTCTCTGCCATCAAAAATGATCCGCAGCTGTCTAAAATCGCTGAATTTCACCTGGTTCACTGCATCCCCCAGAATCAGCTGCCGACCGATCTTTGATTTAGGCTCTGAAAATATCTCCGATACGGTTCCCAGCTCTGCAATATGGCTCTGGTCAATGATAGCCACCCGGTCACAGATGGCCTCAATCACCGCCATCTCATGGGTGATCACAATCACCGTCACCCCCATTGTCTTGTTGATCTCCTTTAGCAAAGCCAAAATGGACTTGGTGGTATTGGGGTCTAAAGCACTGGTGGCCTCATCACAGAGAATCACCTTGGGATTGGTAGCTAAAGCTCTGGCAATAGCCACCCGCTGCTTCTGTCCACCAGAAAGCTGTGCCGGATAAGCACTGGCCCGGTCCGCTAAGCCTACCAACTCAAGCAACTCCATGGCCCGCTTTCTCCCTTCCTGTCTGGACACCCCGGCAATCTCTAAGGGAAAACACACATTCCTTAAAATATTTCTCTGAGCCAGAAGATTAAACTGCTGGAAAATCATTCCCATAGATCGTCTTGCCATCCGCTTCTGCTTATCACTCTGCGCTGCCAGATTTTCTCCCTCAAAAATCACCTGCCCGGAGGTAGGGGTCTCCAACATATTGATGCACCGGACCAGAGTACTTTTTCCTGCACCGGACAGACCAATAATGCCAAATATTTCCCCCCGGTTGATGTCTAAATTAATGTCATCGAGCGCTACTACTGGTCCATTGGCTGTCTTAAATTCCTTCCCCACATTTCGCAGCTGGATAATTGGTTCTTCCGATACCATAACTGCTCCTTTCTTCTCCTGTAGATTTACCATTTTGTTTCATAGAACGAGCTTTCCTAAATCCATTAAAAAATCGCAAACCTATGCAGGTTTGCGATCTGATATCCGTTGCTGTTTCACCGGTTTCCCAAGTCTTCTCACAATCCATGCAGTTATCTATGATATTTTGCGCATACGAACATGCGGCACATGCACATCATCATGCCGCTCATCATAGCCATATCCATCTGCAGGTTTGTCCGGTTATCCATATAATCTCCATCCTCATACAATCATAGCTGTATGAATCGCTTTTTTATCTATGGGCGTATTTTACGCTAATGTGGAGCATTTGTCAAGTTTTTATTAAAAAATCATCCTTCAGCACCAAAAAGAGGGGTTGACAGATACCGGTCACCGGAATCCGGAAGAAGAACCACAATGGTTTTTCCCTTATTTTCAGCCCGCAATGCCAGAATAGAAGCCGCTTTTAGTGCTGCACCAGAGGATATGCCCACAAGGATTCCCTCACTCTTAGCAAATGCCCTTCCCTCAGCAAATGCATCTTCATCCTTCACCCCAATTATCTCATCGTAAATCCTGGTATTTAAAACCTCCGGGACAAATCCAGCTCCGATTCCCTGGATGCTGTGAGCCCCGGATATCCCTTTTGACAGCACCGGACTGTCAGAGGGCTCCACTGCCACCACCTTTATAGCCGGATTCTTGTCCTTTAAGTACTCCCCTGTTCCGGTAATCGTTCCCCCTGTCCCCACACAAGCCACAAAAATATCCATCTGTCCGCTGGTCTGCTCCCAAATCTCCGGGCCTGTGGTTGCTTTATGGACAGCCGGATTGGCAGGATTTACAAACTGACCTAAAATGACAGCCCCGGGAATCGATGCCTTTAATTCCTCTGCCTTTTCAATCGCTCCGGCCATCCCTTTGCTGCCGTCTGTAAGAACCAGCTTTGCACCATAAGCCTGTAAAAGCTTCCTTCTCTCCACACTCATCGTCTCTGGCAATGTAAGAATCGCCCGATAGCCCCTTGCCGCTGCAACCATGGCCAGACCAATTCCCGTATTTCCGCTGGTAGGCTCAATAATCGTTGCCCCCTCTTTTAAAATCCCCTGCTTCTCTGCATCCTCAATCATGCCAAGGGCAACCCGGTCTTTTACAGAGCCAGCCGGATTCAGATATTCCAACTTGGCAAGTATTACTGTGTCCTGTATCCCTGCTTTCTTTGCATAGCCTTTTGCCTTTAACAGCGGAGTACCTCCGATCAGCTCTAAAGGACTTTCTTTGATTCCGCCCATAACCACTACCTCCCTATTATTCTAAATATTTTTGTCATTTTCCTGCTTACCAAATTTAAAGCTTATTAACTTTTTCAATATCTATGGGGATCATCCCCCTTTTCTCATTGCAAAAGCTTATCAACTGCTAGGGTTACATCTGACTGAAAATAAAAATCTCTTCCCTGGTTACTCTCAAACATAAAATCTTTCAGTGGTTTGCTGGTATATTTTGAAAAATCCCCGTAGATTGCAAACCGAATCCCATAATTGATGAATTTCTGCAGAATCTCCCCTGCCAGACAAGTACTTAAGATAAAAAAATCCTCTGTGACAGCGCTTTTATTGATTGCGATATTGGTACAACCCGTCTCATACTTTACCGTCATAGCCAAATCCAGGGCAGAATTTACATCCGTAATCAAACATTCCTCACTGTCAATAACCGCAGCCATATGATTATTTCTCTTTACTATTTTTGTATTCACCTTTCTCTCCTCCTATTCATACAAGCTGTCTATCAGATGGTCAACCATAAAATCAAAAATCTCTCTGTGATTTTCCAAAAATATATCCTTGTTTCGGATATTCATAATCAGAGAATAAATAACAGACACAGCCATAGATTCATCCACCTTAAGCTTCAAATAAGGTTGTTCTGAAAAAATCTTTCTGCTTTTACAGCTTATCCTCTCAATCTTCTGGCGCTGCTCATGAGACAGCTTGTTCATCAAAATCGCGTAATCCCCGCTGCTGGCCCCATATAAAAAATTGTTTCTGTCATATTCCCGGTAAATGACCTTCAATGCCTCCGCCGCACCTTGCTTGTCCCTTCTCTCTTCCATAGCCTTTATGGCAGCATCGCAGATCTCCTCCTGAACCCCACACAAAACCTCGCAAAAAAGCGCTTCCTTGGACTCAAAAAAAAGATAAAACGCTCCCTTTGAGATGCCAACCTGCCGGCAAAGCTCATCCACACTGGTCTTTTTATATCCATACCGGGTCCAGCTTTGTTTGCATGCCTCCCATAAACTGTTTTTGATATTCGTCTTTTCCTGTTCCGAAAAACCTCGTGGCATAGTTCCCCCTTCTATATGACTAAAAATACTGTTTTAGTCATAATTATAATACTCTGTTTCTTTTTCATTGTCAAGCATCAAATTTCAATTAAAATCAGGGATTGTATTTTATCAGGAATTTCTTTATACTTAACTACAAAAATGAAAGGAGTAAGCACATGATTGAATACCGAAATTTAATACCAGACGAGCTCTTCCCGGAGCTGTTTCAGCATTTTATCCGCCATCAGATTGTCACTAAATGCTGGCGTAAAGAAAATGGAGCATGGAATATAAAGGATGTTCCCTTTGTAGATGACTGGACCAAATCAGACCTTGAAGTCCTGACTGCCTGTCTGAAAAACACGCTAAAATCCGGCGGCTTTGTCTATGCTGCCTTTGACAATCAGAAATTAAAGGGTTTTGTCTCCGTGGAATCTGCTCTGTTTGGAGGAGAACAAAAATATCTGGATTTAACCAGTATCCATGTATCGGAGGACATGCGAAGCCTTGGGATCGGCAAAGAACTTTTTCTTTCGGCAAAAAGGTGGGCAAAAGAACACGGTGCTGCCAAACTGTATATTTCTGCCCACTCCTCTGTGGAAAGTCAGGCCTTCTACCGCAAAATGGGATGTGTGGAGGCTCTGGTTTATAACCAGCAGCATGTCCAGGCAGAGCCCTGTGACTGTCAGCTGGAATGTGTCCTGTAAGGTAAAAAAATCATCAAATGAGACAGCTACATGTCATATTCTATATGTTACAATTTTCATACCCTCAGTGGGGAAGGGAACACATTTATCTGATTGGAGGACAATAAATGGAAAAATGGTTATATGTAATGACAATCAAAAAAGGGAAAACTTACAATAAGGTTACAAAAGCTGTGATCACAAGACATGTGGAAAATCTGAAAAAATTGGATGCAGATGGGAAAATACAGCTTTGCGGTCCATTCAAAGGTTATCCGGGTGTTGCCGGTATGGTCATTTTCAAAACACAAAGCTATGAGGAAGCAGAAGCTCTTTGTAAGTCAGAACCGCTTGTTGTTGAAGGTTTTGCCACATATACACTTGCTGCTTTGCAGGTAGCTGATAAGGAAAATAACTATCTCCTGTAAGCATTATTTTTTGTTCCCTTCTCTCTCCACCATCACCTGTACCCCGTCCTCCTGGTATTGTACCTGAATGTCCTTCTCCCGAATCATCGGTTCAATCCTTACAAGCTGCTCTCTTGCCAGCTCCGAAAAGGATATCTTTTCCGGCAAAATAGTCAGCCGTTTCCTCGGCTAACAGCTCATTGTCCTCCACAATCAGCGATCTTCGTTCCATTTTTCACTCTCATTTCTTTAAAAATTATCCCTGAATGAACACTTTACCAATATCTTTTTTGTATTCTTTTGTAAAATATTTTTCACACCTCCAAAATTATGATATGATAAAAACAAAAAGGATTCTGATGATGTATAAAACAAAAGAGGAGGCAAGGGATGTCTGACAGCCGTCTGTTTAAAATCTTATATTATCTTTTAGACAAGGGACGTACCACTGCCCCAGAACTAGCGGAAAAATTCGAGGTTTCTCCCAGAACGATTTACCGGGATATCGAAGCTTTAAGCGGATCCGGGATTCCGGTCTACACAGAGCCGGGAAGAAACGGCGGAATCTGTTTGTTCCATGATTTTATTCTTGACCGGGCAATCCTGTCTGAGAAAGAAAGACAGGAGATACTGACAGCCATACAAAGTATGTCTGCCACAGGCTTTTCTTCCGGAAAGGAAACATTGACAAAGCTGTCCGGACTTTTCCATATGGACACGGAAAACTGGCTGGAAATCGATTTTTCCCGCTGGGGGAAATCCACCTGTGACAACTCCAAGTTTGAAATGCTGAAAACAGCTATAACCAGACACC
>JAAWEL010000031.1 GCA_022794255.1 Lachnospiraceae bacterium | reverse complement strand
AGCCATTCACTTAAGAAGCAGGGGAAGAGGGGCTCGAACCCCCATCTACGGTTTTGGAGACCGCCGCTCTGCCATTGAACTATTCCCCTAAAGTCTGTTCATCAGCAACTTCTGTAGTTTATCACAGATGCCGAGGTTTGTCAATGAAAAATTTGTTCTGTCAGGTTTTTTCTCTTTCAATGATTTTCCAAATAAATTTAGCATTTGCTAAGTTTTCATGGAAGGATCCTGTTGAAAAAGAAGGATTTTTTCTTATAAAATGTGCATTTTAGGGCGTCTGCAACAAAGAGAGATTTCTATTTTTTCAGATCCGTTGTAAAAAAACAATGGAGTTAAGTGGAAATTTACATAAAAGCAAATGGTAAATACAGGGGAGAAATTGGAAGAAATGTGTAGAACTAGAGAGCTGGTGCATTTCTGGATGAATTTGACTTTTTTGAGATGAAGTGGTATAAGATAGGCAACACCAATTGTGGTGTTCACAAAAAAGGAGCTGTATGTTATATGAAAGAGAGAAAGATCAAATTAGTAAGCATCGCAGATGCAAAAGCATTTGTGACAGCAGCCATGAAATGCGATTTTGATGTTGATGTGTTTTATAATCGTGTGGTCATCGATGGGAAATCTATTCTGGGCGTACTGAGTATGGATCTGACAAAAACTCTGAACGTAAGACTGCATGGTGAGAACAAGGAATTTGAGGAATTTTTGGAGACGCTTGTCCCGGTGGATGAAAAAATCGCATAAAACAGAATCAATATTATAGATTCATGGCCAAAAGCAGGCGGCACAAGATTGTGCTTGCCTGCTTTTTTATATGGATGTAAAATAGAGATATATCAACAACAGAAAGCAGCAAGAGGAGCTATGGATCAAAAAGGAAAAAAGGTCATTAAAATATCTGTTCGCAGCCTGGTGGAATTTGTGTTGCGCAGTGGAAATATTGATAATCGCAGGACATCTGGTGCAGAAAAGGATGCCATGCAGGCAGGAAACCGGATCCATCGGAAAATTCAGCGCCGGATGGGGGCAGATTATCATGCAGAGGTCTCTCTTAAGTATGCAACAGAAAGAGAGCAATATCAGATCCTGGTGGAGGGCCGGGCGGATGGGGTGATAAAAAGACCAGGAGAGACTATTATCGATGAGATCAAAGGGGTTTATATGGATCTGGGGCAGATGGACAAACCAGTGGATGTTCATTTGGCCCAGGCATTTTGTTATGGATATATGTATGCATATCATCACAGCCTGGAAAAAATCGGGATCCAGCTTACCTATTGCAATATAGAAACAGAAGAAATCCGAAGATTTAAAGAGGAGAAAACCTTAGCACAGCTAAGGGACTGGTTTGAGAATCTGATCCGGGAATATGAAAAATGGGCAGAGTACCTGTACTGCCACGAGATTTCCCGAAATGATACTTTAAAAATGCTGGAATTTCCCTATGTTTACCGGGAGGGACAAAAAGAGCTGGTCGTGGCAGTATACCGGGCTCTGAGCCGCGGGCGAAATCTGTTTATCCAAGCTCCAACGGGTATTGGGAAAACCCTTTCCACGGTGTATCCGGCTTTAAAGTCCATGGGGGAGGGGCGGGGGGATAAGCTGTTTTATCTGACAGCAAAAACCATTACCCGGAGTGTGGCGGAGGAGTGCTTTGGCTTGCTGAAAGAGCGGGGACTTTATTTCAGCACAGTGACTATTACGGCAAAGGAAAAACTTTGTCCCATGGACAGGACTGAGTGTAATCCGGATGCCTGTTCCTTGGCCAGAGGCCATTTTGACCGGGTAAACGAGGCGGTGTTTGATATTATTCATAAGGAAAGTATGATTACCCGGGAACTTGTTTTAAAATACAGTACACATTATCAGGTTTGTCCTTTTGAGTTCTGCCTGGATATCAGTAATTGGGTGGATGGGATCATTTGTGATTATAATTATGTGTTTGATCCAGAAGCCAAACTGAAACGCTACTTCTCTGAAGGAGTGTCTGGGGAATACCTTTTTTTGATTGACGAGGCACACAATCTGGTACACCGTGCCAGGGAAATGTTCAGCGCTGTGTTGGTAAAAGAGGATTTTTTAACTGTAAAAAGGATTCTGAAAGGCCGGGCAGCAAAGGTGGAGAGAGGGCTAGAGAGATGTAATAAAAAGCTGTTGGAGATGAAAAGGGAAGGGGGAGAACTAGGAGAAGGCAAGGTAAAATCTGTTTTTGGTATAAGACAGGGGGAATACCGGATTTTGGAGGATGCCAATCTTTTTGTGGATCATCTGATGGGGATGTTTGGAGAGCTGGAACGCTTTATGGAGGAACCGGAAGGAGAGCGGGATTTTCCGGATCGGGATACAGTGCTTGATTTTTATTTTCAGGTGCGTCATTTTTTAAATATGTATGAGGGTTTGGATGATCATTACCGTGTTTATACAGAAGTGGAAGCAGAGGGCAAATTCTCCCTGCACCTGTTTTGCATTGATCCATCCCGGTGTCTGGCAGAATGCCTGGATAAAGGAGTGGGAAGTGTGTTTTTCTCAGCAACTCTTCTTCCTGTCCTTTACTACAAAAAGCTGCTTTCTGGAAATACAGAGGATTACGCTGTTTATGCTGCATCACCTTTTCCCAGAAAGAACCGTATGCTTTTGATCGGAAGGGATGTGAGTAGCCGCTATACCAGAAGAAATCAGGGAGAATACCGGAAGGTAGTGGATTACATCTTCCAAGTAACAAAGAGTCACAGGGGTAATTATATGGTTTTTTTTCCTTCGTATCAGTTTATGAAAGAAGTGGAGAAGGAGTTGTGTGAGCAGTATGACGGTTCTTTTACCTGGCGTATGCAAGAGGGAGGGATGACAGAGCCAGAACGAGAATCGTTTTTGAAGGATTTTGAGGCAGGGAGGGACAAATCTTTTGTTGGGCTTTGTGTTCTGGGAGGAATTTTTTCCGAGGGAATTGATCTGAAGGCGGAGCGGTTAGAGGGCGTGATCATTGTGGGGATTGGTATTCCCATGGTTTGCACAGAGCAGGAGATTCTCAAAGAATATTTTGATGATCATATGGAAAACGGATATGACTATGCCTACCAATATCCGGGAATGAACAAGGTTATGCAGGCGGCCGGGCGGGTGATTCGGACCAGTGAGGACAGAGGGATTATCCTGCTTTTGGATGACCGCTTTTTGCGGCCTGAGGTGCAGGGAATGTTTCCCAGAGAATGGTCTGAGTACGCCCCGGTCACCAGAAATACAGTGGCCGGGTGGCTGAAACGGTTTTGGGATGGGTGATATCACAGCATGTCTATAAACTGCCTGGCAGCTTGGGAGAGAGGCAGATTTTCATTGTGGGCCACCACAAGCTGACGAGATGGAACCGGTTCATTCAGATCCAATATAAACAGATTGGGTTGATCCTTTGGCACGCAGTAATCCGGAACAAATGCAATTCCTAAGCCGATTCGGGCAAGGTCAATTAAAAGATCATTACTGCTTATTTCTATCTCGGGCACTAAGTCAAGGCGGTGGCGCTGGAATAAGCTGTGCAGAAATTCACTGGTAGTGCTTTTTCTGTCCAGCATAAGAATTGGGCAGTCCTTTAATTCATTTAGGCTGATCTTTCTTCCTTTTAAATGGTAATATTCTTCATTGGCCACAAATACATCGTGAAATTCCCGGATCATCCGCACATTTTGGGTGTTGGACAGGCCGGAGTTGGGATAATTGGTAATGCAGAAATCCACTTGTCCAGAATCTAAAAGTCTTGCACAGGCAATGGATGTCTGGTTGGTGACTTTAATATGGATCTTCGGGTATCGGCAGTGAAACTCCTTTAAATAAGGCACCAGATAATAGCGGCAGATGGTATCGCTGGCACCTATGCGAAGCTGGCCTCCACCTAAAGTGTTGGCTTCTAAAAGTTGATTCTCTCCCCGGCGGATCAGATTCATAGCCGGTTCGATGTGCTTGAGAAGAATATCCCCTTCCGGTGTAAGCTGAACCCGTTTGGTGCTTCGGATAAATAAGGTCTGATTCAGTTTTCTTTCCAGCACTTTTATGGACTGGCTCACAGCTGACTGGGAGATGAAAAGCTGTTTAGAGGCCTCGGAAAAGCTTAAGGTGTTTGCCACATGGTAAAACACTTTATATAATTCATAGTTGATGTCCATAATTCGTACTCCTTATGAGTGATAACTACATTGTAGTATATATTACCAATTTTCGTCAGAAAATTGATGACCTGCTTGCGCATCAGCGCAATACATTTTAACATAAATAAAAAGGTAAATAAAGAGGAATATGGAAATCCGGTTGTGGTTCTTTCACTTTTATGGTAGAGTAAATCTGATAAGCTCTTATGAAAAATAAATGGATAAATTGATAGAATATTGGGATGAGCGGTACAGCTGGGAGTGTAACAGAAACCGCAATAAAAAGATATAGGAGGTTGGGTGCCATGGCAAAGGAAAGTGTAAAGGAACAGACAAAAACCCATGTGAAGTTGCCACGCCAGTATCAGGTATTGATCTATAACGATGATTTCACCCCTATGGATTTTGTGGTGGAGGTATTGATGCAGATATTTGACAAGGAAGAGGCAGCGGCTGTTGCTCTGATGATGAGCATCCACACGGGAAGCTGTGCGGTGGCAGGGGTATACCCTAAGGACATTGCCCAGACTAAGGCGGCGGAGGCGGTCCAGTGGGCCAGACAGGAGCAGTATCCCCTTAAGGTGGAGGCAGTTTGTGTGCCGTGAGAGGCATAAAGCATACATGATGGCCAAAATATACGGCATACTTTTATTACAGAGCAGAGATTGGTATGCCGGATCAATAAAAAGGATAGGATGAGGGAATGGAATTTACCAAAAATATGCAGAGAGTGATGGAGTATTCAGTAGGGCTGGCCAGAGAGGGCCATCACCGCTATTTTATGCCAGAGCATTTGCTGTATGGGATGACCTTTGATGAAGATTTTGCCAGAGAATATCAATCTGGAGGTGGTGATGTAGCCAGACTTCGCCGGGAACTTCGGGAATTTCTTCAGAAGCAGGCAGGGACAGTCCAGGGCGAGGAGGTGCGTCTGACCGCTGATACGGAAAAGATTCTTCGCATGGCAGAAGGCCAGGCTATATCCAGCAGTCGAAGAGAGGTAAATGTGAGCCATCTGCTTGCAGCTATGCTAAAGCTGGAGGACTGTTATGGCATTTATTTTCTGGCCATGCAGGACGTGGATCTGGTGGAGCTTTTGGGGGAGCTTTCCAGGGAAAGCATTGGAAAGGAGCGGGGATTTGACCGGGAATCGGAGAGAGAAAGCTCTAAAATGTCAGAAGAGAAGGAGGCGAAATTTCCTAAAAAAGATTCCTCTGCTCCTTTGCGATGGATGGATTATGTGGAGGATATGAATCAGAACTGTAAAAAAAAGAATCCTCTGATTGGCAGAGAAGAAGAGCTGGAGCGGACGATCCAGATCCTCTGCCGAAAGGACAAAAATAATGTGCTTCACATCGGAGAGCCTGGAGTGGGAAAGACAGCCTTAGCTTATGGGCTTGCCAGACGGCTGTTAAATGGACAGGTGCCGGTTCCCCTGCTAAAAGCTCATCTTTTTGCCCTGGATCTTGGAGGACTTTTGGCAGGAACCCAGTACCGGGGAGACTTTGAAAAACGGTTTAAGGAGATCATGAAAGGTCTGACAGAAGAAGTCTGTCCCATTCTCTATCTGGATGAGATTCACAACATCGTAGGCGCCGGGGCAGTAAATGGAGGAAGCTTAGATACAGCTAACCTTTTAAAGCCTTATCTGGCAGAGGGACATATCCGTTTTATCGGCGCCACCACTTATGAGGAATACAAAAAGCATTTTTCTGGGAATAAAAGTCTGGTACGCCGCTTTCAAAATGTAGATATTCGGGAGCCTTCCAGAGAGGAGACCGTAGCGATTCTTGACGGTCTAAAACCAGGATATGAAAAATATCACGGTGTATGGTATGCACCTGGAGTGTTAGAACATGCGGTTGAGGTCAGCAGCCGCTTTATTAACGAGCGGTTTTTGCCGGATAAGGCCATTGATTTGATCGATGAGGCCGGAGCCTTTAGACGTTTGCACCCATTAAAACAGAAACGCCAGACAGTAAGCAAAGACCTGATCGATGAGGTGCTTTCAAAAATCTGCAATATTCCGGTTCAGACTGTGGAGAAGGGAGAGACGCAGAAACTGGCAGTGCTGGAAAACCATTTAAAGCAGCAAATTTTTGGTCAGGACAGCGCAGTGGAGCAGGTAGTCAATGCGGTGAAATTCTCCCGGGCAGGTTTAAATGAGGAGAACAAACCGATTGCGGCTTTTTTGTTTGTGGGAGCTACCGGGGTGGGAAAAACCGAACTGGCCAGGGCATTGGCAGCTGAGCTGGGAGTCTCATTTATGCGGTTTGACATGAGTGAGTATGCGGAAAAACATACAGTGGCAAAGCTTATTGGAGCACCTGCCGGGTATGTAGGTTATGAAGAAGGAGGAATCCTGACTGAGCAGATACGGCGCCATCCCCACGGAGTCCTTTTGCTGGATGAGATTGAAAAGGCCCATCCGGATATTTTTAATGTGCTTTTGCAGGTGATGGATTATGCCACACTGACCGATAATCAGGGGAGAAAAGCAGATTTCAGAAATATAATCCTGATCATGACTTCCAATGCAGGAGCCAGAGAGATCGGGAAAGGCCAGATTGGTTTTGGTGGTGATACAAAGAATCTGGATGCCTTAGAAGAGGCAGTAAAAAGAACTTTTCAGCCAGAATTTCGCAATCGGTTAAGCAGGACTGTGCTGTTTCGCAGCATGGACGAGAGGATGGCAGAGAAGATCACAGGAAAGAAGCTTAAGGAGCTGGCGGATAAGCTTTTGACAAAGAAGGTGGAGATGACCGTAACGGAGGCGGCAGAGGAGCATGTAAAGAAAGCGGGTATTACAAGAGAATACGGAGCCAGGGAGATCGACCGGGTGATCTCGGCAGAGATAAAGCCTTTGCTGGCAGAGCTTTTACTTTTTGGAAGGCTGAAGCGGGGAGGGAAATGTGTATTGAATGAGAAAGACGGAAAGCTGGTGGTGCAAAGTTGAGCACATGGAAAAGCAGAGGACTGCGTGGTTCCACCTTAGAGGACATGATCAATCACACCAATGCGGTTTACCGGGAGAAAAAGCTGGCTCTGATTCAAAAGATTCCCACCCCTATCACGCCCATCACCATTGACAAGGAAAGCCGTCACATAACTCTGGCATACTTTGATCAGAAGAGCACCGTGGACTATATTGGCGCGGTGCAGGGGATTCCCGTCTGCTTTGATGCCAAGGAATGTGCGGTGCGAACCTTTCCCCTTCAGAATATCCATGAGCATCAGGTTCGGTTTATGCGGGAATTTGAGGCACAGGGAGGGGTTGCTTTTATTCTTTTGCATTTTACCGGGGCGGACGAGATTTATTACATTCCATTTGGAGACATTTACCGGTTCTGGCAGCGGATGGAGGAGGGAGGGCGGAAGAGTTTTACTTATGAGGAGGTGGACAAGTCCCTGAAGGTACGATCCCACCAGGATATGCTAGTCCATTACCTGGTAGCTCTCAAAACAGATCTGGAAAGAAGATAAGGGCTGATCTTCTGGTTGAAATATTAAAAAATTTTGTGTAAACTAGAGAAAATCATGAGCTGATCAAGGACAGCAATGGTTGGATAAATTACTTATAAAGGGAAATGGAGGCAGATTATGGGAAGCAAACGGATTATTCAGGTAGAAGAGAAAGTGCCATTTCAGCTGTTGGTTCCTTTAAGCATTCAGCATATGTTTGCCATGTTTGGAGCATCGGTGCTGGTTCCGTTTATTTTTGGGATCAGCCCGGCTATTGTGCTTTTTATGAATGGAGTGGGAACCCTTTTGTTTATCGGGGTTACTAGAGGAAAGGCGCCGGCATATCTGGGATCCAGCTTTGCATTTTTAGCGCCAGCAGGGATTGTTATCAGTCAATGGGGCTATGAATATGCGCTGGGAGGCTTTGTGGCTGTGGGACTTTGTGGCTGTATTCTGGCTATGATTGTCTATAAGTTCGGCACAGATTGGATTGATATCGTTCTTCCTCCGGCGGCCATGGGGCCGGTGGTGGCTCTCATTGGACTTGAACTTTCGTCCTCAGCGGCCGGCAATGCTGGTCTTTTAGATGAGACCATCCAGCCTGCCAATGTGATTGTATTTATGGTAACTTTGGGATTTGCTGTGTTTGGTTCCATTCTGTTTCGGGGATTTCTCTCGGTGATTCCCATATTGATCGCAGTGGTTGCGGGATATGTGGCTGCCATATGCTGTGGGATTGTCAGCTTTGAGCAGGTGGCAGCGGCCCCTTGGTTTGCCCTGCCAAACTTTACCACCCCAAAGTTTGATCTGGAAGCCATAATGATCATTCTTCCGGTTATTTTGGTAATTGCATCTGAGCATATCGGCCATCAGGTGGTGACCAGCAAGATTGTGGGGCGAGATTTGCTAAAGGATCCAGGGCTCCACCGCAGTTTGTTTGGAGATAATTTTTCTACCATGATTTCCGGATTGATTGGTTCGGTACCAACCACCACTTATGGGGAAAATATCGGAGTGATGGCTATGACCGGTGTATACAGTGTCCATGTGATTGCCGGGGCGGCGGTGCTTTCCATTGTCTGTTCCTTTGTAGGGAAGCTGTCAACCTTGATCAGCACGATTCCCGGTCCGGTGATTGGCGGAATCTCTTTTTTGCTCTATGGGATGATCGGTACCTCCGGGCTGCGGATTTTAGTAGATTCCCGGGTGGATTTTGGAAAATCCAGAAATCAGGCTCTGACCTCCGTGATTTTTGTGGCAGGCCTTTCAGGCATTGCGATTAAGATCGGAAATATTCAGCTTACCGGCATGGTATTAGCCTGTGTGGTAGGGATGATTCTCAGTTTGGCCTTCTATTTATTTGACCGGGCAGGCATGACGAATGACCGGGAGGAGTGAGGGCAGGTAGAAATAAGGAATCAAAAAAGACTGATATGCTTTAGCCAGTAAGAAAAGGCTTTGGCATACCAGTCTTTTTATTTTATTCTTTTCCGCTCCAACAATAAGTGCAGAGGGAGCTGGCTGGAAGTCCGATGGACTCAATCAGATCATCTAAGCGATGATATTTCAGAGAAGTAAAATTCAGCCGTTTGCGGATTTCTTCTACCATCTCCTTATAGTTCTGGCTATCCGGATCAGCATAATCTGCCAAGAGATCGGGTGATACATAATCTCCCTCCCGTTCCCGGATAATCCGTCTGGTAATCAGATCCAGCTCGGAGCTGGAACGGGAAAAATTCAGGTATTTACAGCCAAAGAGAAGAGGCGGACAGGCCGGACGGATATGAACTTCTCTGGCGCCGCTTTTATACAAAAAATCGGTGGTTTCTCCTAGCTGCGTACCCCGGACAATGGAATCATCGATCAGAAGCAGGCTTTTGTCGTGAATCAATGCATCCACAGGGATCAGCTTCATTTTGGCAATCAGATTTCGCTGACTCTGATTCTGAGGCATAAAGGAGCGGGGCCAGGTAGGAGTGTACTTAATGAAAGGCCGGGCAAAGGGAATACCAGACTCATTCGCATAGCCAATGGCATGTGCAATGCCGGAGTCTGGAACACCAGCCACAATATCCGGGCAAACAGTGCGGTCCGATTTGCTGCAACTATTGCAGCTACTGCAACTGCCTTTGGTGGGGCCAAGGTCACGGCGGGCCAGGGTCTGTCCGCACCGGTAGCGCATTTCCTCCACATTGATGCCTTCATAGCTGGAGGTTGGATAACCATAATAGACCCAGAGAAAGGAACAAATTTTCAGCTCATTTCTTGGCTGGCTCAGAGACTGGATTTTTGTGGGACTGATCAATGCAATCTCCCCAGGGCCTAATTCGGTACAATCATGGTAGCCTAAATTAATGTAGGCAAAGCTCTCAAAAGAAACACAGTAGGCGTTCTCCTTTTTTCCCACTACCACAGGGGTTCGGCCATAACGGTCACGGGATGCATAGATCCCCTCCGGGGTGAGCAAAAGGATGGTCATGGAGCCCTCGATCATCTCCTGAGCGTAGAGAAGTCCCTCCACCAGGCTTTGTTTCTGATTGATGATGGAGGCCGTCAATTCTGTGGCATTGATTCTTCCTCCGGACATTTCCATAAAATGGATATGGCCGTTCTCAAAAGCCTGGCGAACCAAAGCCTCCTCATTGTTGATCTTTCCCACAGTTACAATGGCATAGCTGCCAAGATGGGATTGGATAAGCAAAGGCTGCGGCTCATTATCTGAGATGGAACCAATACCAGAATTGCCTGCCAGCTCCTCTACGTCCCGCTCGAACTTTGTGCGGAACGGAGAATTTTCAATATTGTGGATACTTCTCTGAAAACCGTTTTTCCCATAGACGGCCATACCTCCCCGGCGGGTGCCTAAGTGGGAATGGTAGTCAGTGCCGAAAAACAGGTCCATGACGCAGTCTTCCTTTGAGGTAACGCCAAAAAAACCACCCATTTTGTGAGTCCTCCTGATTATCACCTGTAATATGGATCCCTGAAAAAAGAATAAGGGAAAACAGGCTTTATGTACTGGCGCTGGGCCAATCAGCAGGGTGACTGGCCCAGGCATAAAAAGTTACAATTGGAATACAAAACAATACAGAGAGTGTAACATATTAGATATACATAATACAATGATTGGATTTATTAAAAATTCTAATAAAACTCGTGAGCTACAGATGATATAAGTGGTAAATCCCTTCAGACTATGTTATACTATTGCTGAATAAATGATAATGGATCAGATGTCTCAATCATTATGCTAAACATTCCATTGAAAAGCAAAGATTGACAAGCATAACATCTTATTTTATAATCAGAAACACGTTATCAAACTATCGCTTTACCACGTTGAAATAAAAGAAAATCCAGGAAGAGCCGAGGAAAAGATGAGCAGACAGTTATTACATACCCCAGAAGGGGTTCGGGATATTTATTCGGAGGAATGTGCCAGAAAAATGGCAATGCAGAGTAAACTTCAAAAGGTATTTCATCTGTATGGCTATCAGAATATTGAGACTCCCATCTTTGAGTTTTATGATATTTTCAAGAAGGAGCGGGGAAGCGCCGGCACCCGGGAAATGTACAAATTCTTTGACCGTGAGAACAATACTCTGGTGCTGCGGCCGGATATGACGCCGCCAATTGCCCGCTGTGTGGCCAAGTATTTTATGGATGAGACAGGGCCCTTGCGGCTGTGTTATCTGGGGCAGACTTTCTTAAATACAGTCAGTTATCAGGGCAGGCTCAACGAGACAACCCAGACCGGTGTAGAGTTGATCGGAGATGATTCCAGTGACGGGGATGCGGAGATGATTGCCCTGGTGATTGATGCTTTAAAATCCACTGGACTAAAGGAGTTCCAGGTGGAGCTAGGGCAGGTAGAGTTCTACCGTGGGCTGGTAGAAGAGGCTGGAATAGATGAGGACATCCAGGAACAGCTCCGGGAACTGATTGAGAATAAGAACTTTTTCGGGGTAGAGGAGCTTTTGACAGAGCAGACCATGGGAGAACCGCTAAAACAGGTGTTTTTAAAGCTGCCGGAATTGTTTGGGGATATTGAGCAGATCCGGCTGGCCCGGTCCATGACATCCAACCAGCGGGCGCTGCGGGCCATTGACCGGCTGGAGCGGGTACAGGAGATATTGGATAAATATGGCCTGGGAGATTATGTGTCTTATGATCTGGGGATGCTGAGCAAATATTCCTATTATACAGGGATTATTTTTAAGGCCTATACCTATGGCACCGGGGAATATGTGGTGACCGGAGGCCGGTATGACAAACTTTTGGTGCAGTTTGGAAAGGATACACCAGCTGTGGGCTTTGCCATTGTGGTGGACCGGCTGATGCAGGCTCTTTCCCGGCAGAAAATTGAGACAAAAGTGGATATGGTAGATATGGTTGTGCTTTATGAGCCTGGTGCCAGGGAGGCAGCCATTGGGCTTGCCAGGTGTTTTCGGGAAAATGGACAGGCTCTGCAGCTGATCCGCCGGCCAACAGATAAGTCTGTGACAGACTATGTAGCCTATGCCAGGCGGCATGGAATGAGCCAGCTTTTGTATATAACCGGAAATGGGGAGCAGATGGCAAAATATCAGGTGAAAAATGGTCAAATAAATACTCTTAGTCTAAAGGAGGTGCTAATATCTGCCGGTTTGTTGGCAGATATTGGCGAAAAAAATTCAGATGGTCACGGCTTGACCGGGGAAAACGGAAGGATGGGAATATAATGAGATATCTGACATTTGCCTTGGCTAAGGGCAGGCTGGCAAGCAAATCTTTGGAGATGTTTGAGAAGATCGGCATTACCTGTGAGGAGATGAAGGATAAAAATTCCAGAAAACTGATTTTTACCAATGAGGATCTGAAGTGCCGTTTTTTCCTGGCTAAAGCCAATGACGT
>JAAWEL010000004.1 GCA_022794255.1 Lachnospiraceae bacterium | reverse complement strand
TCTAAAAGGGAATTCGTCTCAAAGAGATATGTATCAAGCATACTTTCCATACCGTTATCCATTCGATACACCACCTATCCTTTTTAATGTAATGTTTTGCATGAAAATAAAACAGTCCTGATATAATTAAAATATACCAGACCACAACATACTAAATCATATTATCGGCGAAAAAAACAGATTGTTAAGAGAAAAGAGGATTTTTGAAAAAAATTTATGATTTATATTATTTTATAATAAAATGTGCCGAAATAATATAAAAGAGTGTGGAATGGACAGCCTCCAAAAAATATTCTTAAAATATTCTTTTGTATGGCTGGCCGGTAAGAAAAATGAGGGCTCAACAAGGAGGAGCAACGAATGAAGAATTTAAAGGTTGGGAAAAAGTTTCTTGTGTCTTTCGGTATTATACTGACATTATTTCTTGTGTCAGTAGTAGCTGCGGGCATAGGAATCTCCAAGTCAAAGTCAAGCTATGAGAAATTTTATCAGGAAGATTATCATGCAATGGCAAATATCTATGAGATGCGGATCAGCCTTCAGAGGGCTCTGAAGGAGTTAATGCTCAGTTCTGTAGGCACAGATTCTTCGGAGACAGAGCAGCGGATTGCAACTGTGGATCAGCATGTGAGTAATATTCAGGAAAAATTGCAGTGGATCTATTCCAATTATAGTGGCGATGTATCTCTTCTGAGAGATTTTGAAGCGAAGATGGGCGATGCCAAAAATCTGCGTATTCAGGTCTATGAGTATGCCCGCATGAATACGGAGGAGGGCAACCGTCTGGCACAGGAGCTGTTGTTGAATGAGTATAATCCAAAAACCGAAGAGTTTGCCAACATTCTTCAAACAGCATTTAATAATATGGAGGCACAGTGTCAGGATACCTATGACCTGGCTATGACATTAGACAATGCACTTTTGGCAATGGCCATTGTCATTGCAGTAGTGGCATTCGCCATTACTTGTGTGATTGCAGTGATGCTGACTAATAATATTCTGAATCCGGTGAAGAAAATTGAGGATGCCATGGAGGAGATGGTGAAGGGTCATCTTTCTGTGGAGGTCAATTATGAAGCGAATGATGAATTCGGCGATATGGCAAAGAACATGCATAAGGTAGCACAGGGAGTAGGCACAATTATCAAGGATATTGAGACTGTGCTGAGTGCTATGGCCAATGGTGACTTTACGATTCATTCCACGGCGCCGGAGATCTACATAGGGGATTATCAGAAAATTTTCCACTCTATGAAGAAAATCAAAGACAGTTTCAACAATACTCTCACTACTTTAAATCGTTCGGCGGATCAGGTGTCCTCCGGCTCAGATCAGGTGTCCTCCGGAGCTCAGGCTTTGTCTCAGGGAGCCACAGAGCAGGCTTCCTCTGTGGAGGAGTTGGCAGCCTCCATCAATGAGATTTCCGGAAATATCAACCGCAATGCAGAGAGCGCTCAGGTTGCAGGCCAGAAAGCGGAGACAGTTGGAGAAGTGGCCGGAGAGAGTAACCGCAGAATGCAGGATATGCTGAATGCCATGTCAGATATCAACAATGCTTCCGGAGAGATTGGGAAGATTATCAAGACGATTGAGGACATTGCTTTCCAGACCAATATTCTTGCATTAAATGCAGCTGTTGAGGCAGCGCGGGCAGGTGCCGCCGGCAAGGGGTTTGCCGTTGTGGCAGATGAGGTTCGCAATCTGGCCAGCAAGTCTGCGGAGGCTTCTAAAAATACAGCAGTATTGATTGAAAACTCCCTCAGTGCAGTGGAGAATGGTAAGAAGATTGCGGATGAGACAGCCCAATCCTTAGAGCGGGTTATGACGGGTATTACAGAGGCTACCACCATGATGGATTCCATTGCAAAGGCTTCCAAGGAGCAGGCAGAGGCAATTACTCAGATTACCATTGGAATTGATCAGATTTCCAGTGTGGTTCAGACCAACTCAGCAACAGCAGAGCAGAGTGCGGCGGCCAGTGAGGAATTGTCCGGCCAGGCACAGATTCTTAAGGAACTGGTTAGAAAATTCCGTCTGGAAGGCCAGAGCAGTGTGAGTTCAATGCCAGTGGAGACGCCTCAGTATGACGCGCAGGAGGATGAAAGCTATGTGGATCTGTCCTCCTATACCAGCTACGGCGGTAATGACAAATATTAAAAATAAAAACAACAGGATTCATATACTGGTTGTATAAATCAGACCTTTAATAAAGATATGAGGTGAAGAAAATGAGGCATAGCATTAAACAAGACGTGATGATACGCATCGCCCTTATTTTTCTTGTAGTGATTGTCAGTGGTATTGTGACAATCAGTGGTATGGGCAAGGTGAAAAAATACAGCGAATCTACAGAAGAGTGGACAGAGATTCATTCATTGGTATTGACAGCACAGAAGGCTCACTATGGATGGGTGGAGAATTTATGTTCTGCTACTGCTATGGGGACTGAGTTTACTGCAAGTACAGATTACAAGGGCTGTGTCCTTGGGAAATGGTTTTATGATTCGGATGTATCCAAGATTCCTAATGATCAGATTATTCAGCTGATTGAACAGATGAAGCCGATCCATCAGGCGATCCACGAGTCAGCACAGGCTGTGTTGGAGCTGGGGAAGACAGATCAGAAAGCAGCTAATGATATGTATCTGACGGGTACAAAGGCCAATGTGGATAAGCTGGTGAAAATGTTAGATCAGGTGGCGGAGATTACCGAGGCTCAGGTGACAGAAAACCAGACCGATTTGGTGCGCTCCACATCTGTGACTAAGATTATGTCCATCATCACGGTGATTATTACTTTGATTGTAAGTATTATGCTGGTGATGTACTCTATGAACAAGATTGTGAAACCACTTCAGATCGTTACCGAGTCCAGCCGCAGTCTTTCTGAAGGAAATCTTAATTTCCAGATTGATATAAACAGTGAGGATGAGATTGGGGTATTGGCAGACAGCCTGAATACTTCCGTAAAGATTTTGAAAACGTACATTTCAGATATTACAACGGTGTTGAATGAGATGGCAAGCGGGAATCTTGCCAGTGAGAGTAAGATTCAGTATATAGGTGATTTTGTACAGATTCAGACAGCAATCGGGATGATCAGCCGGGAGCTGAGTGATACTATGGAGCAGATTCACTCTTCTGCCAGCCAGGTGGATGCTGGTTCCAACCAGGTAGCTGACGGCGCTCAGAACTTAGCCCAGGGGGCAACGGAGCAGGCATCTGAAGTGGATAATCTGATGCATATGATTGAGCAGGTTGCAGAGCAGGTTAATAATAATGCGGAGAGTACCGCTATTACTACTAAGGAAGTAAATCAGGTTGGGGAAAAGATCAATATCTGTAATGACCAGATGCAGGAGATGGCAGAAGCCATGCGCCAGATCAGTTCCTGTTCTGGTGAGATTCAGCATATTATCAAGACGATTGAAGATATTGCTTTCCAGACTAACATTTTAGCATTGAATGCAGCAGTTGAGGCAGCAAGGGCGGGAAGTGCAGGAAAAGGATTTGCGGTGGTGGCTGATGAGGTGCGTAACTTAGCAGCTAAGAGTGCAGATGCAGCAAAAGATACTACTGAGTTGATTGAGAAAACTTTGAATATGGTAGACAATGGTTCTAAGCTGACAAATATGACCCAGGAATCCCTGCATTCTGTGGTGGATGGCGCTACGATTGTGACAGAACAGATCAAGGTTATTTCTGCAGCGTCAGAAGAACAGGAGGTGGCGATTAACCGGATCAAGGATAGTATTACCCAGATTTCCACGGTGATTCAGTCCAATTCAGCTACGTCAGAGGAAAGTGCTGCAGCCAGTGAGGAGCTGGCAGGCCAGGCTCAGATTTTAAAGAAATTGATTGGAAAGTTTCAGTTAAAGAAAAGTATTTGAGATTGTTAGGGGCGGACATTTTGTTCGCCCCTTTTTTGACGATTTGGAAATTTATTTTCCAGTACATAAATGAGTAAGCATTTGAGAGATATAAAGGCAGAAGCGTTTTGGATCAGCAAAGTCAATCTGGTCAAGAGAGGCATAAGAAAGCTTGTCTTTTGGATCATATTTCATAACAGGCTCCCATATGGGAGTTATCTGGGGAAGAAAACAACCTTCCTTTTTTGTATAGCAGGTTTTTGCTGTGGCTTTTTGCCGTGCATTTTTATCTACGTATTCTCCAATGCTTTTATGTATGGCCGTGTCTTCCCAGGGAAGATAGTAATAATCCTTATAATTAGGATAAAAATGCTTTAGTGTGCCCTTAAAAAGTTCAATGGAAAGAGTCAGATTGTTTTGGTAAACACTACATTGGACAGGGAAACATTTTGCTTGAAAAGAGACTGGCACTGAGTAATCACTTTCGCAAAATAAGTCCAGAAGGTCCAGTGGGTTTCCGGATTCATCTTGTTCTTGGCGAAGGCTTTGCCTGGTCAGGCGAAAAGAATGTCCAAAAAAATCCGGATAACTGAGAATTGGGAGGATAGATGGCATTCCTTTCAAATCATCTTCATTGTGTAAAAGCAGAAGATCATATAAATTCTCACTGTGTGTATGGAGATAATCTTCATAGACCTGAATCAATTCCCCTCCGGAGTAAGTATCTGTGCGGGAAATCCCGAGAAAATGTTCAATTGCTTTTTGTTTTAAACTGTCCAGGCCTAAAAGCTTTCTGTAGGGTTTGATCCGGCGGTATATATCTATGCTTGTGAGAGAGGAAAAATCATAAGGGAGATCAAAGTGAGAGCAGCGCTTTTTTAGGTAAGGAATGTCAAAACCATCTCCATTAAAATGAATAAGGATTCGAAATTGTCTTAAAAAGCAAAAAAAATTGTGAAGAAGCTCTTCTTCTGCATCAATGGTATCGGCAAACCATTGGATCAGATTCCAACATTTGTTTCGGTAAAAGGTACAGCCAATAAGATAAAGATGGGAATATTCACCGGAGAAGCCGGTGGTTTCTATATCAAAAAAGAGCATATCTTCCAGACGGCCAATCCGCTCTAGGGGGTAGGTGTCAGGAAAAGCGATGGTTTTTTCTATGGTATTCATGGAAAACTCCTATAGGGAAATATAACGATTTTAACATTTTAAGTCATTGAACGATTATGTGGTTTGACTGTTACAGAATGATTATAACGGTGAGAGAAGGGAAAGTCAAGTTACTACCATTTGTATCGTTATGCAGTGACAAAATCAACGGTACTTGCACATGTGACAGTGATATGATATGATGGGGTAACAGCTCTTTGAATTGATAAGTAGGGAGGAATCACACCATTGTTTTCTTATATAAAAGGACCTCTCATGGAGGTTATGGAGAATATAGTCGTGGTGGAGGCAGGCGGGATCGGATGGAATATTCATGTGCCATTGTCTGTTTTGGAGCGGCTGCCGCGGACAGGTGAGGAGGTTCGGATCTATACCTCCTTCCAGGTCAGGGAGGATGCTATGACTTTGTATGGTTTTTTAAACAGACAGGATCTGCAGATGTTTCGTATGCTTTTGGGGGTCAATGGAATCGGGCCTAAGGCAGCTTTGGGGATTTTATCTGTAATGAGACCAGAAGAACTGAGGATAGCGATTATTTCTGAAGATGCCAAAAGTATTGCCTATGCACCTGGAATCGGGCCTAAGACAGCAAAAAGGGTAATTTTGGATCTGAAAGACAAGATTAAGATGGAGGATGTTTTCCCCGGAGAAATATCCGGGGAAGATATGGAGCCGGCAGTATCTGCTTCTATGGCTGCGGTGGGTGGAGCGGCAAGAGAGGCGGTTGAGGCTCTGGTTGCTCTGGGATATTCTCTGTCAGAGGCATCGAAGGCTGTACGGCAGGTACCGGTGGATGAGGAGAATACAGCGGAGGAAGTATTGAAGGCATCCCTTAAGTATCTGGTGTCTTAAGGAGAGAGGGAACATATGGAGCGAAGAATCATTACAACGGAAATAACGGAAGAGGACAGGACGGTTGAGCCAGGTCTCCGCCCCCAACTGCTGACGGAATATATTGGTCAGGAGAAGATCAAAGCAAATCTGAAGGTGTATATTGATGCGGCAAAGGGGCGGGGGGAATCTCTGGATCATGTTTTGTTCTATGGCCCTCCTGGACTGGGGAAAACCACCCTTTCGGGGATTATTGCCAATGAGATGGGAGTCCACATGAAAGTGACCTCAGGGCCGGCTATTGAGAAGCCGGGGGAAATGGCAGCAATTTTAAATAATCTGCAGGAAGGAGATGTGCTTTTTGTGGATGAGATCCACCGGCTGAACCGTCAGGTGGAAGAGGTATTATATCCGGCAATGGAGGATTTTGCCATTGATATTATGTTGGGTAAGGAGTCCTCAGCCAGATCCATACGACTGGATCTGCCTCACTTTACCTTGGTGGGAGCTACTACCCGGGCAGGGCTTTTGACAGCACCTTTAAGAGATCGCTTTGGTGTGGTACAGAAACTGGAATTTTATACGTCCCAAGAGCTGGCAGAGATTGTTCGGCGTTCTGCACAGGTGTTGGGGGTAGAGATTGATGAGGAGGGAGCGGCAGAGATCGCCCGCAGGTCTCGGGGAACACCGCGGTTAGCGAACCGGTTGTTAAAGCGGGTGAGAGATTTTGCTCAGGTTAAGTACAATGGGGCAATTACCAGAGAGGTGTCAGATTTTGCACTGGATATTTTGGATGTGGATAAGCTGGGACTGGATAACAATGATAGAAATATTCTGATGACCATTATTGAAAAATTTGACGGTGGTCCGGTGGGGTTGGATACCTTGGCTGCGGCCTTGGGGGAGGATGCAGGTACATTGGAGGATGTGTATGAGCCCTATCTTCTGATGAATGGATTTTTAAATCGAACGCCCAGAGGAAGAGTGGCCACGAGACATGCATACAGGCATTTAGATATACCGTTTATTGGATAAAGAAACTACGTGAACAAAAGCAGAGAAGATCAGAGGTCAGGTAACATGAATCCGAAGAACCAAATGGAAGTTTTAATTGATGGGAAAATATATAAGCTAAGCGGGGCCGAGGAGGAGATGTATCTTCAGAAGGTTGCCGCCTATTTGAATGGAAAGATAGGGAAGCTGCGGGAGGAGGAAGGATTTTCCCGCCTAAGCTCTGATTATCAGGCTGTTCTTCTTCAATTGAACATTGCAGATGATTATTTCAAAGAAGAGGAGAGGGCAAACCGGCTGGAGAATGAAAAATCCGAACTGGAAAAGGAGATTTACAGTCTGAAGCATGAGCTGATTACCACCCAGATGAAGATGGAGAAGATAAAAAAGGAACAGGAAAGGACGCCGGAAGCTGAGACCAGGCAGGACAGGGACGCAGGCACAGAAAGGCCGGAGGTTCAGGAAAAGCCTAAAAGGACAAGGTCTGCCACAGGTCAGAGAAAGGCCAGTCAGGAGAATAAGGCGATATACCTTTAAGCAGAGAGGGGAATAAAATTGAAGCCACAGGTGGAGCTTTTAGCGCCTGCCGGCTCGATGGAGAGCATGGTGGCGGCCATTAATGCAGGAGCAGATGCGGTATATATGGGGGGAAGCCGGTTTGGAGCCCGGGCATATGCAGATAATCCTCAGGAAGATCACTTTTTGGAGGCGATTGATTATGCCCATCTCCACGGCCGCAGGCTGTATATGACTGTGAATACCCTGGTAAAAGAAGGGGAAATGGGGCAGCTGACAGATTTTCTAAAGCCTTGTTATCAGCAGGGGCTGGATGCTGTGATTGTACAGGATCTGGGAGTGTTTTCTCTTATTCGGGAATATTTTCCGGATTTGCCAATTCATGCCAGCACCCAGATGACGGTTACAGGATATCGCTCTGCCCGGCTTCTAAAGAAGATGGGGGCAGTGCGGGTGGTGACAGCCCGGGAATTATCGTTCGAGGAGATTGCAAGAATCCGAAAGCAGGCAGATATTGAGGTGGAAAGCTTTGTTCATGGAGCTTTGTGCTATTGCTACTCTGGGCAATGTATTCTCAGCAGCCTGATTGGCGGCCGCAGTGGAAACAGGGGGCGATGTGCCCAGCCTTGCCGGCTTCCCTATACAGCAGAGGGGACCGGAAAAGTTCAAACCGGAAAGGCAGGAAAGAAGGATGGCCGGCAGCAGAAGGGTGAATACCTGATGAACTTAAAGGATCTATGTACATTGGATATTTTGCCGGATATTTTGGAGGCGGGAGTTTACTCGTTAAAGATCGAGGGAAGGATGAAAAGTCCCCGCTATACGGCAGGGGTAGTCCAAATATACAGAAAGTATGTGGATCGATATCTGGACTGTGGGCGTGATGGCTATTGCGTGGAGCCGGAAGATAAAAGACTTTTGCTGGAGCTTTTTGACCGGGGCGGTTTTACGGAAGGGTACTACAGAAGAAATAACGGAAAGAATATGATTGCTCTGGGGGAAAAGCCTGCTTTCAGACAGGTGGATCAGGGATTTTTTGATTATCTGGATCAGGAGTTTGTAAACAAAAAGCTGCAGGAACCGGTTAAGGCAAGATTGATTGTCCGGGAGGGAGAGCCTGTGCTTTTGGAGCTGACGGCAGATTGTCAGAAAAATTTCCGGGAAAACCAGGAAAGAGAAGCTGGGGAGCTGGCGGGAGAGGGGGAATACAACCGGCTCTGTGTGTCTGGATCTGTGGTACAGATTGCCAAAAACCAGCCAATGACAGAGGAAAGGTTGTTAAAACAGATTAATAAGACAGGGGATTCTCCTTTTTATTTTTCAGAGCTGACGGCAGAGGTTTCTGGAAATTGTTTTCTTCCTGTCCAGGAGCTGAATGAGCTGCGAAGAAAGGGGCTTGAGAAGCTGAGGCAAAGACGGTTGGAGCCATATCGCAGAATGGAGAAGCTGGAAGTGTTAGCTGGCCGGAAAGAGAAAGTGAAGGCGGCAGGCACATTCCGGAAGGAAACCAGGAGATCCGCTGAATTAAGAGAAAGAATGCATGTCTTTCTGGAAGAGCCAGAGGGTCTGGCAGCAGTCCTTTCTCATCCAGATGTGGATGAGGTCTGTCTGGATGCTTGCGGGTTTTCGGCAGAAGGATGGAAGAAAGCAGTGGAGGAGTGCAGAAGGGCCGGAAAAGCATGTGGTCTTATTTTGCCGCATATTTTCCGCCAAAAGGCAGAACAATATTTTACAGAACATATTCAGGTGCTTAAGGAGGCTGGCTTTGATGAGCTAATTCTGCGCTCTATGGAGGAGACTGAGTTCCTCAAAGAGCATGGAGTGGAGATTCCTCTTGTGTTTGATGCTAATCTTTATGGAATGAACCGCCGGGCATGTGCGGTGATGGAAGAAATAGGGGCAGCACGGCTGACATTGCCCGTGGAATTAAACGATAAGGAGCTGATGGAGCTGACAGGGGGAAGAAAAGGAACCGGGAGTTTTGAAAGTGAGCTGATTATCTACGGACATCTCCCGGCTATGGTTTCAGCCCAGTGTGTACAAAAGACGACAGGGGGCTGCAATAGGAAAGCGGGAGTGATTTTTGTAAAGGATCGTACAGGCAAACGATTGCCTGTGAAAAATCACTGTCGATTCTGTTACAATACCATCTATAATCCGGATCCCCTCTCTCTTCTTGGATTAGATGATGTGGTAAAGAAGCTAGAGCCGTCTGTACTGCGCCTTTCTTTTACAGTGGAAACTCCAGGCCAGATTCAGGCAGTTATGGATGTCTGCGGGGATTATTTCCTGAGAGGAAGAGACACAGGGCTTCCTTTTAAAAATTTCACCCGGGGACATTTTAAACGGGGAGTGGAATAGCAACCGTTGGGGACAATGGACAGGTGAATTATGGTCAATGTGATTATTGAAGTATCAAAGTATCTGATGATACTGCTAATGGCAGATTATACGTATCTGAATTTTAGCTACTTTCGTTTTCGGGAGGAGCAGGGACAGAGCCGCGTGTGTCTGAGACAGAATATTGCCATGTTTATGATGCATTTTTTGGCATATCTGATTTTGTACCTGAAGTCCGAGGATGAGCGGGTGGTATTGTTTTATCTGGCACAGGTGGTGTTTTTTGGAGCGTACATCGGGCTGTATCGGATGTTTTATCCTTACTTGACCCGAATCCTGGTAAACAACATGTGTATGCTGCTTTGTGTGGGCTGGATTGTGATGACAAGGCTTTCTCTGGATAAGGCAGTGCGGCAATTTATCATTGTGGCGGCTGCGGCCCTGGTGACATGGATCATTCCTTTTATTATTGACCGGATGTGGCAGCTGTCCCAGATTCCATGGATTTACGGAATTGGTGGATTGGCCCTTCTGATTATTGTTTGGATGGTGGGAAACAACAGCTTCGGCGCTCAGCTCTCCATCAGTCTGGGCGGGTTTTCTCTGCAGCCGTCCGAGTTTGTCAAGATAAGCTTTGTGTTTTTTGTGGCTACAATGTTCTATCGATCTGTGGATTTTACAGCGGTGGCAGTGACCACAGCGGTGGCGGCAGCTCATGTGCTGATTTTGGTGATGTCTAAGGATTTGGGAAGCGCATTGATCTTTTTTGTGACCTATCTGTCTATGCTGTTTGTGGCAACTGGCAATTGGTTTTATCTTTTGTCGGGAGCTTTGGGGGGATGTGGCGCCTCCGTGCTGGCTTACGGTCTTTTTTCCCATGTGAGAATCCGGGTGGCAGCGTGGCAGAATCCCTGGGTGGATATTGACAATCGGGGATATCAGATCACCCAGTCGCTGTTTGCCATCGGCACAGGAGGATGGTTTGGAATGGGGCTGTTTCAAGGAATGCCATACAAGATCCCGGTGGTGGAAAAGGATTTTGTGTTTGCCGCCATTTCCGAGGAATTGGGCGGGATCTTCGCCATTTGTGTGCTTCTGATTTGTCTGGGATGTTTTCTTCAGTTTATGATGGTGGCGGCCAGAATGCAGGCTCTTTTTTATAAACTGATCGCCTTTGGGCTGGGAATGGAATATCTGATTCAGGTGTTTTTGACTGTGGGAGGTGTGATCAAATTTATTCCGTCCACAGGAGTGACTCTGCCCTTGGTCAGCTATGGAGGCAGCTCAATGCTTAGCACATTTATTATGTTCAGCGTGGTTCAGGGACTTTATATTCTGAAGAAAAATGATGAGGAGGACTATGAGGAAGGACAAATCTGATCCGGATTCCAACAAGGGCATACTGTTTTTCACCTATCTGATGGTGGGGGCGTTTGTGTGTATGATCGGTTATTTCGGATATTTTCTACAGATTCGGGGAGAGACAGTGATCAACAATTCTTATAATGCCAGGCTGGACCGATTTTCTGACCGGATTGTGAGAGGAGAGATTTTAAGCAATGACGGGCGGGTGCTGGCCAGGACAGAGGCCGGGGAGGATGGCAGGGAGCAGAGGATCTATCCTTATGGAAGCCTGTTTGCTCATGCAGTCGGCTATTGGGACCACGGCAAGACCGGATTGGAAGCCCTTGCAAATTTTTATCTGCTTACCTCCCACATAAATCTGGCAGAGCGGACCATCAATGAGCTGTCCGGGGTGAAAAATATCGGAGATAATGTGATTACCACGCTGGATGTGGATCTGCAGAAAATCGCATGGGATGCTCTGGGAGAACAGAGGGGAGCGGTGGTGGTTATGGAGCCGGATACAGGTAAGCTTCTGGCAATGGTGTCCAAACCGGATTTTGACCCGAATACGCTGGGGGCGGACTGGGACAGGCTGATATCGGGAGACAATAAGGATGCCCAGCTTTTAAACCGGGCTTCTCAGGGGGTGTATCCTCCTGGATCCACCTTTAAAATCCTTACAATGTTGGAATATATCCGGGAACATCCGGATACCTGGCAGGATTTTACATTTGATTGTGACGGAATCTATGAGTGGGGAGATTACACCATTTCTTGTTATCACGGCAATGCTCACGGTCATCAAAGCCTTAATCAGGCCTTTGCCAATTCCTGTAACGGAGCTTTTGCAGCCTTAGGAATGGAGATGGATCCGGGAGGATTTCATAGTTTGGCAGAACAGCTTCTCTTTAATCGGGAGCTTCCCCTGTCTCTGGCCTATAGCAAAAGTTCGTTTACTATGAATACGGGGGCCGGGTCCTGGGAGATCCTGCAGACTTCCATTGGTCAGGGAAATACTCAGATGACCCCTATGCACAATGCCATGATTACGGCGGCCATTGCCAATGGAGGGATTCTCATGAAGCCTTATATGGTGGAGCGGGTGGAAAGTGCTGCAGGTGAGGAGATACGCAGATTTTTGCCGGAGAACTGGGGGAATCTTCTGACTGTACAGGAGGCGGATATTATGGCAGGTCTGATGCGGCAGGTGGTGACAGAGGGAACCGGTTCAGCTCTTAGAACAGATGGATATTCTGTGGCTGGAAAGACTGGTTCTGCAGAGTTTGAGGCCGGCAGAGAGACTCACGCCTGGTTCACAGGCTTTGCTCCGGCAGAGGCGCCCCAGCTTGTAGTGACTGTGGTGGTGGAAGAAGCCGGTTCGGGTGGGCAGGTGGCAGCCCCAGTGGCTAAAAGAATTTTTGACGAATACTTTTCCCGCGGTGGGGAAGGGTGAAGTTTTTCTTGCATCTTACCAGGAAACGCGGTATACTAAAATCAGTCTTGTGACACACCATAGGGGCGTGATTTTTAGCGCTGCCAAAACAGGAGGGATTGCAGTGATTGAAGCAACGAGCTGTGGAGGTGTGGTTATATTTCGGGGCAAAATCCTGGTTTTATACAAGAATTATAAAAATAAGTATGAGGGCTGGGTATTGCCAAAAGGAACTGTAGAAGCGGGAGAGGAGTACAAGGAAACTGCCCTCCGGGAAGTAAAGGAGGAGACGGGTGTCAGTGCTTCCATCATCAAGTATATCGGAAAGAGTTCCTACTCTTTCAGCACTCCGCAGGATATGGTGGAGAAGGATGTACATTGGTATTTAATGATGGCAGATAGCTATTACAGCAAACCACAACGGGAGGAGCATTTTATGGATTCTGGATATTATAAGTTTTATGAGGCTTATCATCTGCTGAAGTTTTCCAATGAAAAGCAGATTTTGGAGAAAGCTTATAATGAATATCTGGACTTAAAAAAAGCGAACCTCTGGGGCAGCAAAAAGTATTTTTGACAGACAAAAACAGGTATTCTCAAAAGGAGCAGAATGCCTGTTTTAACGTATGAGGGGAGAATGGATTATGGGATTTTTTTGGAAAAAAGAAGAATCAGCGACAGAAACAGTAATGGAGATGGAGGAAGCGAAGCGTCTGGCAGCAGAGCAGGCTTTGCTGGAAAACCGGAAGCAGAGCGACAGCAAGACCTGTTATAATCATCTGGAAGCTCAGTTTTTGCTGGGGTACAGTGGTGTAGTGATGAAGCTTTACCTTGAGAACTTTAAGCGGATGAATGAACTGTTCGGGTTTGAGTACTGTGAGGAGCTTCTAAATAATATTTTGGATTATTTAGAGCAGCGCACGAAGCGCAAGGTTTACCGCTATGTGGGCGTGGAGTTTATTATCATTTTGCGGGATCACAATATGAGAGAGGCAATTCGGATCGCGGAGCAGATCATGGACCGGTTTGATCACAGCTGGACCATTGACAATACAGACTGTCTGTGTGCGATCAACCTTGGCATGTGTGCTTATCCGGGCTATCCAGGCAATGCAGGTGAGATGTTAAAATGTTTGGATTTTGCCGTTTCCCATGCTGCGGAGCTGGAGGGAAACCAGTATGCAGTCTATGATATGAAGCTGCATAAAAGATTTCAGAGAAAGCAGGCTATTACCAGATACTTAAGCACAGCATTTGCCAATGATGAGGTGGAGGTGCGCTATCGTCCCACTTATGACCTGAAGAAAAAACGGTTTACCCGGGCAGAATATTATATGAGGATTTTTGTCAAGGGTATCGGCATGGTGGGAAGTGCGGAACTGCTGCCAATTGCCGAGGATACAGGTCAGATTCGGACTGTGGATTATTATGCTCTGGACCGGGTGGCGGCCATGATCCGCTGGCTGCTTGACAGAGGAAAGGAATTTGATTCCATTGCTGTGGCGATCTCTCCGGTTCTTTTACTCCAGGGAGATTTTCTGGATGAGGTAAGACAGGTGATCTCGACCTATGAGATTCCTAAGGGTAAGCTGGCCATAGAAATCGATGAGTATGCAGTGAATGTATCTTATGTGAATGTGATGGTTTTGATGCAGGAGCTGGAGGCCATGGGTGTGGAGCTGATCCTCAATAACTTTGGCTCGGGGTATTCGGGAATCGTCCGGATCTTGGAGCTTCCTGTGAATACATTGAAGTTTGACCGGATGTTTGTCTGGCAGCTGGAGTCCGATCCTTTGTCAGCGCCGGTGATTGAAGGTCTTTCGCAAATCGCCAGAAAGATGGGGAAAAAGCTGATCGCAGAGGGTGTGGAGACTCAAAGCCAGGCAGATATTTTGAAGAAATTTAACTGTGAAATGCAGCAGGGATATTATTACGCGCCCACATTGCAGGAGAAGGATTTATTTGATGTGCTGGATACCTCTCTGGACACCTCCAAAGGGATTGTGGAGCGGGAGAAGGAAGTACTTAAAGGATAGGAAAGAAGAAAGACATTTTTGGGTTAAGCTATTTATAGGCTTTGTATGAAACAAGCGGATTTCGGGGACACTGGTAGCAGTGTCCCCGAATTTGGCTGTAGCAGATGGATCAGATGAAAAGCTTATCTGCTTTATTTGTCTGAACAGTTATCAGGAAGGAAAATGGCAAAGCGAAAGGAGATAATAGAACAATGGGATCGGATTCAGATAAAGAAACAAGGAAAAAAAAGGAAGGAGCCTATGAGCAGCTCAAACCATATCTGGAGCGGGCTATGGCATTGCAGGCATCATTGATTCTTTTTGAGTGGGACAATGAGACGCTGGCACCGGAGGAGGCGGGAAAGTATACGGCAAAGGTGCAGGGAACTTTGTCCGGGATTTATCAGGAGATTATAACCGGAAAAGCAGTGAAAGAGCTTTTGGAAGAATGTAAGAAGGAACAGAGGCTTACAGAGGCAGAACAAGCTATTGTCCGGGAGGCATCAGAGGAGCTTTGCAAATTGGAAAAGATTCCGCCAAAGGAATACCGGGCCTATCAGGAGTTGGTGGCAGAGTCTGCCCGCATATGGTCCAGGGCTAAAAGGGAAGAGGATTTTGATGCATTCGCCCCAACATTGAAAAAAATCATTTTCTATCAGAAGAAATTTGCTAAGTACCAGGCAAAGGACGGACAGCGTTTGTATGATGTGATGCTTAACGATTATGAAAAAGGATTTTCCATAAAAAAACTGGATGAGTTTTTTGGGATTTTAAAAAGAGAACTGGTGCCATTTTTAAAGAAGGTGATGGAGAGCCCCGTAAAGATATCAGATGATATTCTTGAGGGAGATTATCCAAAGGAAAAGCAGCGAGAGCTGGCAGAATTTTTGGCAGAGTACGTGGGATTTGATTTTAAGCGGGGGGTAATGGCAGAGAGTGCTCATCCATTTACCACCAATCTCCACAATCATGATGTGCGTCTTACCACTCATTATAAGAAGCGGATGGACAGTTCTCTGTTTTCTGTGATCCATGAGGCAGGGCATGGGATTTATGAGCAGAATGTGGATGATGAGCTGACTCAGACACTGGTGGGACAGGGGGCTTCTATGGGAATGCATGAGTCCCAGTCCCGTTTTTTTGAAAATATTATTGGAAGAAATGAGGCGTTTTGGGTTCCGGTTTACAAAAAGCTGCAGGAATTGTTTCCCAATGAGTTAGGAGCTGTCAGGCGGGAGGACTTTGTGCGGGCGGTCAATAAGGTGCAGCCAGGGCTTATCCGGACTGAGGCAGATGAGCTGACCTACAGCCTTCATGTATTGGTCCGGTATGAGCTGGAAAAAATGCTGATAGAGGAGGATTTGGATGTGGAGAAGCTGCCAGAGCTCTGGGCAGATAAGTATGAGGAATACTTGGGCGTGCGCCCAAAGAATCCTTCTGAAGGAGTGTTGCAGGATATCCACTGGGCACAAGGGTCCTTTGGGTATTTCCCTTCCTATGCTCTGGGAAGTGCTTTTGCTGCCCAGATGGTTCGCTTTATGCAAAAGACAATGGACTTTGAAGCGCTTCTCAGAAAGGGCGATGTGGAGATCGTCCGGCAAATACTCAAAAGACATATTCATCGCTTTGGTAAGCTGCGGGATAGCAGAAAGCTTTTGCAGGATATGACAGGGGAGGATTTCAATCCTCAGTATTATGTGGAATATCTGAAGGAGAAGTACGGGAAATTGTATGAGGTGAAGATCTGAGAAGAATGATTGGAGCATATTGATTTGGAGTGCTTTTTAAAAGGCTATGTTTTCAGGAAAAATATTCAGGAATGATTGGCATAGGAACAGACATAAAATGGTAGAAATACTGGATATAGGGAGATTGTATGCCAAATCAAAAGCTGGAAAACCTTTTAAATTTGTCTTTGGAGGTATCTCCCCAGGAGCGTTCCCGCTCACAGCAGCTGGAAACTGGATATATGCCAGAGGAAAAGTCCTGGGAGTTAATTGTAAAATATTCCGGAAGCCTGGATGAGGTGCGAAAGCTGGGAGTCCAGGTGGAGGAGATGAGAAATGAATATGCTATCCTGATTGTTCCAGAGAATCTTATTGATTCGGTCAGTGCATTGCCCCAAATCGAATATGTGGAAAAACCAAAGAGGCTGTTCTTTGCCGTAAACCGGGCGAAGTCAGCCTCTTGTATTAATATTCTTCAGGAGCCTTCCAGAAGTCTGACCGGGAGGGGAGTGCTTATAGGAGTGCTGGATTCAGGGATTGATTATTTCCACGAGGATTTCCGGAATCCAGATGGGACAACCCGAATTGTGGCTTTGTGGGATCAAACGCTGAATCAGGTATTTACGGAGATGGATATTAACAGGGCGCTTGAGTCTGGAAACCGGGGAGAAGCCAGGATGCAGGTTCCTTCCGTGGATGGAAGTGGGCATGGAACCTCTGTTGCAGGAATCGCAGCAGGAAACGGGCGGGAATCCGATGGGGCTTACCGGGGAGTGGCTTATGAGAGTCGGTTATTGATTGTAAAGCTGGGAACGGCCAGAGAGGAGGGATTTCCCCGAACCACAGAGCTGATGCGGGCAGTAGATTTTGTAGTGGGGAGGGCGGTGGAGATGGTGATGCCTCTGGTGGTTAATATCAGCTTTGGCAATACCTATGGCTCCCATGATGGGACCGGGCTTTTGGAGACCTTTCTGGATGATATCGGGAATTATGGGAGGAACACAATTGTGGTAGGAAGCGGTAATGAGGGGGCAACAGCTGGCCATGTGTCTGGAATTTTTTCCTCAGGAGGCAGGGAACAATCAGGATCAAGAGCAGGCGGGGCATCCGGGTATCGGGATGCAAATATAGAATTGTCAGTGGCGCCCTACGAATCAGGACTTAGTGTGCAGCTGTGGAAAGCTTACTCTGACCAATTTACAGTCAGTCTGCGCACACCATCCGGAGAGGTTTTGGGTCCGCTTTCTGAGCAATTAGGGCCGGTCCGTTTTCGCTATCAGAATACACAGATTTTGGTGTATTACGGAAAGCCCGGGCCTTTTAGTGTTTCTCAGGAGATCTATTTTGACTTTGTACCGGATGAGGGAAGCTATGTGGAAAGCGGGATCTGGACTTTTCATTTACAGCCTCAAAGGATTGTGCAGGGAAAGTATGATTTCTGGCTTCCATCCTCAGCGGTGTTGAATTTTTCCACCCGCTTTTTACAATCCACACCGGATACTACTTTAACGATTCCGTCTTCAGCAGCGAAGGTGATTACAGTGGGCGCTTATAACAGTGCGACCAATGCTTATGCAGATTTCTCCGGGAGAGGATTTACCAGGATGACAGATCAGGTGAAGCCGGATCTGTGTGCGCCAGGGGTGGGTTTGATGGCGCCTGGGAACGGGGGTGGTTACCGGTCGGTGACCGGGACTTCTTTTGCAACGCCGGTGGTAGCGGGGAGCGCAGCGCTTTTGATGCAGTGGGGGATTGTGGAAGGGAATGACCCGTTTTTGTATGGGGAGAAGGTGAAAGCATATCTGAGGAGAGGGGCGCGGCCTTTGCCAGGGTTTGGGGAGTATCCGAATCCGCAGGTGGGGTATGGGGCGCTTTGTGTGAGGGATAGTTTGCCGGTGTGAATTAATTATTGATGTAAATGTATGAAAATTCATAGCACTTTTCGACAAAGCGAGATATAATATATTTTGTGAATCGAAACTAACTTTTTAACAGGAGAGAAAAATGGCTTCTTTAACACATGTTTGTATGTGGTCAGAACATGGCTGGAAGAAAATAACTGCCTGTGAGGCAGCTAGGTTACATCCAGGAGGAATGGTTTCAGCGGCAAGTGGCTTATTCATGTGTGAATTATGTGGTCAATATGTTATCCTTACAGAGGGAGAAAAAAATGTTCGTCATTTCAAACATGAGAAATCGGAGAAGAGTAAGGATTGTCCAGAGCGAACAGGTGGCCTCTCTGTCTGTATGACCTATAATGTGAAAGAGTATGAGCTTCCTATAAGAATATGCAATATTACGGGGAATCAATTTGATTTGGAATTGGGATTGCTATATGTTCCACAATCTATTTTACAGGAGCAGAAGATACAGCATGTGGCTATTCAGCCTTTGGGAAGTCAAGATGACCAATACATATACTCATTTGCGCGTCTGAATCCAGAGACACTCACCTATGTCTATATAGGCAATATACCAGCGCCAAAATACAAATTGAATGTTGACAGTGGGTTGAGATGTTTTTGGCCTCAATATGTAAGAGGAATTGATTGTTCTGGCAGTATTTTTTCACAAAAAGCAGGAAAGAAGTTGCCAGATGGGGTAGATGTTCAGGTTGGTAATAGTTATTATCTTCTGTGCGCAAAAAGAGTTTATCCAAATTCCTCAGATATAGAAATTAAAAAAATCTGTGAAAAAAGGGTTTCTAAATATACATGGTATATATACGAGATAAAAGCAACAAGCTTTACAGAAGATGCAGCCCGGTTTTTTTTGGATTTAGGTTGCCGTCTTACGGAATCTCCTCTCTCTTTAAATCCGGTCTGGCCAATCTATACAAAGACTCCGTATGTTATTCGACATAACAGAGATCAACTTTTTATGCATATGCATGGTGGAGAGAATGTTGTAGAGAAAGCTTTTCCTGCTACGACCATGAAAAGGTTTTCCTGTCCGGGTGAAAGTGGGAAAGTAATTAGGATGGATTGCAATGGACGTCAACAGCTGATTTCTATCGGCCGAACGAAAGTGTTAGAGTATACCTATTTTTGGAGGGATCAGTTAAGTAATACAACGCCTAAACCAGTCGTTGAAATTTTAGATATTCATGGTAATATACTTAGCCCTGGTATTCAATATGAATTGCCGGAAAAACGGATATTGTGTGCGAGATCCCAATATGATGGGTCTGTAATCATTTTGGAGGCTGGAATTTTACAGGAAAAACGTTTTTTGAAAGCAAAAAGAAGAATAGAAATTGAAAATATACATTTTGGAACAGAGATTAGGGTTATGCAAGGACTTGACTTGGTTTGGTCAGTTAGATACGAGAGAAAATTGCGGGAAGTCATTAGCAATGATTTTGAACTCGTCAAAAGATTGAAATCTTTTGACGGTAGATTGATACCAATACCTCATGAATTAGGGGCAGTTTTCAATCAGTTGGAGAATTACCCGAAAGTAAAGAGGTGGCTTTATAAAAAAATCAGAGAAGGCTATATGGCAGAGGGAGCTTTCCGCTATTTTAAGCAGTTTGTAACAAAAATGTAATCCGGAAGATAAGGAGTATAATGATGAATTATGTTGAAAAACTGACTGATGAAGAGTTGGCTTATATTTGTAACCTTATTACAGGAAAAGAGATAAAAAAATATTTTCAGAATAAACCACAAAAATTTTCTAAAATACGTCCCGGTTTTCGGCCAAATAGCATTTCTGAAAAAATGGCAATAAGATTAATGATTCGTTATAGGAATGAACCATTTATAGTATCATTTGTGAATGATCAAGTAGCTCTCTTACTTAAAGAAATCAATACTCAGAAGGATAATTTGATCAATGGGGGAAAAGATTCAGAATCTGCGTTACTTCTGACACTTTCTCAAACAGTCCTTTCTGAGCGACTAGATATTTACTTTAAGATTGCAGAACAAACTCGTTCTGAGGAATATATTCAACTGGCTAAAAGTGCAGTACAATTACTATTAGTAAAACAAGAGAGTGCTCTGTCTGCTGTTGCAGAAACAGATGAAAATATATATGGCATTACATTGAATGAACAGTTATCTAATGCAAAAGCAGAATGGGAGGTTTCTGAAGATAATTATATACGAGATATTGAGGAATTAGAATCCAATGTAGAAGAGACGCAACAGAAACTGAATAATATGGAAGAAAAATTAGCCCAAGCTAGAGATAGAATAGAGAGATTAGAGGCAGAACTTGCTGAATTAAATAAACTTGAGGAAAAGTCTGTTTCTAGTGGAGAACTGGTTCGCGATGTAGAGTATCCATTTACATCGTTGTGTAAGGTGATATATGATTCGGAAGGACGCTTAAGATTAGCCAGACTTTCAGATATTGAAAATGGCGTTATGTTAGGTGGTTATTTGCCTGATGCACCTGGTTACAACAAATTGTATACAAAGGAAAAACGAGCACCTGGTCCAGAGGGATTTGTTGGTATTTGGAATTGGAAGGCGGTTCCCAATTTAAATGATCCAACAAAAGACTATATCCTGTCTGTCTATAAAGATAATTATATTCCTATTGAAATTATTGTTGTTCAAGAATGTGCTTCTATGAGTGAACTATTGGAAAAAATGAAATATGGAATTATGGATATTATTGTGTCTCGCAAAATAATCTTTGCTTATTGGAATGAAAATGGAATTTATGAGGGGGTATTTTGTACTTCTAAAAATTTGGACATTACAGAAAATAGGGTTAGGTTAAAAACAAGTGTCATTTCTCTTCCTAGGTTTCTACTAACGAATGAGGATGTTTTTTCTGTTGATAAAAGGTATTTTCATCGCAGAATTAATATAGGGAGACCAAGTAAGATTGTCCGTGTTAAAAATCCGCTAGAGGCTGTAAAAGATATTCTGGTGCAAAGAACGACATGGGCGGCTATGAAACAGAAAGGTTTTGTGAAAAGTCAGTATCAGAATTTCAACAGTTTTCTTAGAGAATTGCCTACAG
>JAAWEL010000030.1 GCA_022794255.1 Lachnospiraceae bacterium | reverse complement strand
TTGATGTCAATGCCAAGGCAGAGTTTTACAAGCAGATGTCTGCACTTACGAAGCAGGGAAAATGCATTATTATGATCAGTTCGGATATGCCGGAGCTGATTTCCATGAGTGACCGGGTGCTGGTCATCCGGGATGGGGCTGTCAGGGCAGAGCTTATAGGAGAGAGAATCACAGAACAGGAGATCATAAAAGAGGCTTTAGGAGGATGTAAATATGAAGCAGAAGAAAATGTTGAAAAAAGACAAGCGGATTCTGCTGGCCCTGGAGATTTAACTGATTGTGGCAGTGGTTTCCATAATCAATCCCCGGTTTATTGCGGTGAAAAATCTGATTACCATTTTTCAACAGATTTCCGTTATTGGTATCCTGACCATGGCGATGAGCATGCTGCTGATCGGAGGAGGAATCGATCTGTCTATAGGAAATATTATGGTGCTTTCCGGTGTGGTGATGGCACGGGTTTTAGGAGATGGCGGCGGTGTGCTTTCAGCGGTGGCCTTAGGGGTACTGGTGGGCATTGCCTGTGGACTGCTGAACGGGGCGGTGATTGCCAAGAGCAAATGTATTCCTCTGATTATCACTTTGGGAACCAGTCAGGTGTTTTATGGTCTGGCACTGACGATCTCCGGAGGGCGGATCATGAGCTTTGGGGGAGCCTTCAATGCTGTGGGGAAAACCCGTCTGTTTGATGTATTTCCGGTGATGCTTTTTGTGCTTATATTCATGGTGGTGGTATCCTATGTACTGATGAACCGAACCCGGTTTGGAAGACGCATTGTGGCCATTGGAGGGAATGAAAAGAATGCATTTTTATCAGGAATTCATGTTACAAAATACAAGATTCTGATCTACGGGATTGCAGGCTTTTTCTGTTCCATTGCAGCGATTATTTTCTCCGCCAGGATCGATTCCATCACAGCTAATGCAGGCGCTGGCTATGAGACCAGTGCGCTTACAGCAGCCATTATAGGAGGTGTCACCTTTGATGGGGGGAAGGGAACTATATCCGGAGCTTTTCTGGGATGTGTCCTTATGGGAGTGATCAGCAATGCCATGAACATTTTGCAGGTGGAGACCTATATTCAGACAATTATTACCGGTGGAATTATTGTCAGCGCAGTGGTACTCAGCAACATCAATAATATGAAGAAAAAATAGGAGGAGGCGTGAGCATGGTCAAAATAGGGATTATAGGAGCCGGATTCATGGGACAGAGCCATGCCGCCGCGTACAGAGATATTAAGGACGCAGAGGTGGTGGCAGTGTGTGACAAAAATAAACAGCTGGCAGAGGAATTTGCAGCAAAGACAGGCTGCCTTGCATTTACGGACTTTGAGGAAATGGCAGAAAAGGAAGCTTTTGATGTGGCGGATATCTGTCTGCCCACTTATCTTCACGAGGAATATGTGCTTTTGGGCGCCAAGGGGGGGAAGCATATTTTCTGTGAAAAGCCGGTGACTCTTTCTGTGGCTTCTTTAGACAGAATGATGGCAGCGGTGAAAGAGGCTGGCGTGCGGATGTTTGTGGGGCAGGTGTTGCGCTTCTGGCCGGAATATGTAGAGGCCAAAAGGCGGTATCAGAAGGGGGAGTTAGGAGAACTAAACTATGTATATGCTGCCCGCCTTTCGGAACATCCGGCCTGGAGTCCCTGGTACAGGCGGCCTGAGAACAGTGGTGGCGGCCTGTTGGATCTTCATCTCCATGATATTGATTTTCTGTGCTGGATGTTAGGAAAAGCAGAAAAGGTATATGCGGCGGGAAAACAGAGTGAAAAGGGGTGCTGGAACTTTGTCAGCAGCACACTGCATTTTCCCGCAGGACTTTCTGCCTCAGCTCAGGGAGTGATTGAGATGGAAAAGGGGTATCCCTTTACCATGGAGCTTCGCCTGGCAGGAACCAATCAGACCTATGAGTACACAATGCGTTCCGGAGCAAATCTGGAGAACCGGGAGTCCTCCCAGCGAAGAACAGCTGTCTATGAGGAGGGAAAGACTACTGTGCTTCCCGTAGAGGAGCGGGATCCCTACACCATTGAACTGGAACATTTTGTCCAGTGTATTGTGAAGGGAAGGGATTCCGATGTGATTCCCATGGAGCAGGTGCGGGAGGTTCTTTGCACCATAGAGGCCTTAAGAGAGTCACTAGAGACGGGAGAGTTGGTAAGGGTTGACTACAGAAGCTTTGGTGAAAGGCCGGAGAGGAGGTAAATGAAATGAAAACAGGATTCAGCATGTTTTCTTTTTCGGAGGATGCCAGGCTGGAGGAGATATTCCCGGTGATCAAGGCAGCGGGATATGACGGGGTGGAGCCGGTGCTGAGCCAGGGAGGCTATTTAAGACACGACAGCACGGACAAGGAGATTCTTGGTATCTCTCATCTGGCCAGAGAGCTGGGGCTTAAGATTCCCAGCGTGGGTGTGTGGTCCTTGTGGGAGAATAATCTGGTGTCTGAGGATGCGGGGATTCGCAAAAAGGGCCTGGAGATTGTGAAGAAGCAGATTCACTGTGCAGCCCTTATGGGGGCGGATACCATTCTGGTGGTTCCCGGCTACGTGGGGTGTGATTTTGCCCTTCGGCAGGAGCGGGTCCGGTATGATAAGGCCTATGAGCGGTGTGTGGAGGTGTTTCGGACTTTGGCGCCCTTTGCGGAACAGGCGAAGGTGCATATCGGGATTGAGAATGTGTGGAATCGGTTCCTTTTGTCTCCGCTGGAGATGAAGAGGCTGCTGGACGAGGTGGGATCCGCCTATGTGAATGCTTATTTTGATGTGGGCAATATCATGTATGTAGGGTATCCGGAGGACTGGATCGGTATACTTAGAGAGCGGATTAAGAAGATCCATGTCTGTGATTTCCGCAGGCAGCAGGCCGGGATGGGGGCTTTTGTGGATTTGTTTGCCGGGGATGTGGATTTTGTGAAGGTGGCGGAGGCCTTGGGAGAGATTGGGTATGATGACTATTTGATATTGGAAATGCTGCCGAATTATAAGCAGTTCCCGGAAGTGGCCATCTGGTCAAATAAGCCGGCTCTGGATCGGATCTGTGGGATGGTGAGGGGAGAATTGCTGCCTGGAAAATAAAGGATGGCGAATTAAGAATTTCTTCATAATCTATTTAATCATTTTACAAACATTTTGGAAAATGTTGTGGTATACTTAGTTCATAAAAGAAAACGAATGAAATCCTTAACCCTTTTTGAATCTTAATTCCTAAAGAAGAAAGACGTTCCCTGTGTTGCCCATCACGACACAGGGGTTTTTCTTTTTTGTTCTTATAATTGACAATATAACCGACTTTATAGCAATGAAAAAGAGCCCGGACAGCCGATCTTATGCTGCCTGGGCTCTTTTCGCTCTTTACTTTATCTTATTGGCTTTTACCCCGTTATTGCCGATGATCATCCTCTGAATCTCATTGGTTCCCTCAAAGATCTGGAAAATCTTGGCATCCCGCATAAGCTTCTCAGCCGGATAATCTCGCATGTATCCGTAGCCGCCGAGAATCTGCACTGCCTCTGTGACAACCTTTTGAAGGGCATCAGAGCCGTAGCACTTGGCAATGGGGCCCATGACACTGGCTTTGGGGTCTTTTGCATCCACCAGGGCAGCCACATAAAGACCGATCTGACGGGTGGTCTCGATGGCGATCTGCATGTCAGCCAGCTTGTAAAGGATCCCCTGGTTCTTGTAGATGGGTTTGCCCATGCTGGTGCGCTCCTGAGCATACTTGACAGCCAGCTCAAAGGCGGCCCGCATAATACCGCAGCAGGAGGAGCCAATAGCAGCCCGGCCCTGCTCTAAGGTTTTCATAGCAATGTTAAAGCCCTTTCCCACCTCTCCGATCAGATTTTCTTCCGGAATATGGACATTGTCAAAAATAATATCGCAGGTGGCGGACTGACGGATTCCCATTTTGTCCTCATGCTTTCCAATGGATACTCCGGGGGCGTGGGCATCCACCAAAAACATGGTCAGACCTTTGTAGCCAAGGCTGCGGTCCACACTGGCAATCACAGTGAAGATATCTGCATAGCAGGCATTTGTGATAAAGCATTTTCTGCCATTGATTACATATTCATTGCCAACCTTCTCGGCGGTGGTACGGCAGGCGCCTGCATCAGAACCAGCGTCCGGCTCAGTCAGGGCAAATGCGGCAAAACCAAAGCGTTTCTTGGGCCAGCGGGGATCCCGTCCTGGCTTGTCGCTGAGAATGGTGTCTGCAGCCATCTGTTTTTGCTCCGGGCTTCCTGCCAGGAGAATTGGTTTAATGCCAAGACCATTGGTGCCAAGGGTCAGTCCGAAGCCGGCATCACCCCGCATCAGTTCCTCCCGGATAATGGCGCAGGTCATGGCATCCATGCCGGAGCCGCCAAATTCCTCTGGAATATCCGGACAAAGAAGTCCCATCTCGCAGGCCTTATTGTAGGATTCCCAGTCAAGTTCTCCCTTGACGTCAAACTCTGCTGCCCGGGGCATGATCTGTTTGTCAGCAAAATCCTGCACCATCTGCTGAATGTCCTTCTGTTCGTCTGAAATGATGTAACCATTGTAATCCATAATAGTTCCTCCTTTTTTATTTAAATATATCTTTTTGATCGGATGTCAGGCCTTCAGCTTGCGGATTTCCTCCGTGAGAACCGGAACAATCACATTCAAATCCCCCACGATCCCATAATCTGCCACATGAAAGATCGGCGCCTCCGGATCCTTATTGATAGCCACAATCGTTTTGCTGCTGCTCATACCGGCCACATGTTGAATGGCGCCGCTGATGCCGCAGGCAATGTAGAGTTTGGGGCCAACGGTCTTGCCGGTTTGGCCCACCTGGTGGGAGTGGCTGATCCAGTCTGCGTCCACTGCAGCTCTGGAGGCTCCCACGGTTGCCCCCAGAACCTCTGCCAGTTCCCGGATGATGGAGAAGTTTTCTCCACTCCCCACGCCCCGTCCTCCGGAGACAATGATCTCTGCACCTTCTAAATCTACCAGCTCCCCTGCTGCCTCCTGAATCAGTTCAAGAACTTCTGTCCGGATAGCTTCCGGCGCCACATGAATATCCTTTGGAATAACCTGAGCAGTGTTTTCGGAGTCAGGGGGAAGCTTTTTGAATACCCCAGGGCGAACGGTTCCGATCTGAGGAAGATGATCCGGACAGAGGATGTTTGCCATCAGATTCCCACCAAAGGCAGGGCGGGTCCAAATCACCTTCTTCGTATCCGGATCAATGGCCAGATTGGTGCAGTCAGCAGTCAGACCAGTTTTCAGACGGCAGCTGATCCGGGGGGCCATGTCCCGTCCATTGGCGGTGGCGCCAATGAGAACCGTGGCAGGCATTACCTCCTCGATCAGACGATATGCGGCATTTACATAGGCATCTGTGGTGTATTGCTGGTATTCCGGGCCATCGACTACATAGATGGTGTTAGCTCCATACATTGCAGCGCTTTTTACGGCAGGCTCTGTATTGTATCCGATAATAAAGGCAGATAAGATTCCACCTTGGTCTCTTGCAAGATCTCTGCCTGGGTTTAAGAGCTCCAGACCGGCATTTTTGGCAGTACCGTCTGGGTTTGTCTCAATAAAAACTAAAAGATCGTTTTTCATATCACGTTCCTCCTGGGTCATCTTCAAATAATATGAGCTTCGCTTAATAATTTGACGGCTTTTGCGGCGGATGCTTCATCAGACTCTTCCTGAATGATTACGCCGCCTTCCTTTACGGGAGGAGTGAATGTGGACTTAACCTTGGTAGGAGAGCCTTTTAAGCCGGTAAGATTGGTGTCTAAGTTGATCTCTGTATTGGAGAGAACTGGTATCTCTGCTTTCCTGGCATTTAGCTTCCCTTTCAAGGTAGGAAACCGTAAGTCAAAGGAGGGTTTGGTGGCTGTGATAAGGCAGGGAGTTTTGACCCGGATCCGCTCATATCCCATGTCGGTTTCCCGCTTTACCACAACAGAATCTTCTTTGGCAGCAATCTCCACAGCATAGGTAATCTGGGGATAATTCAGATGCTCTGCAATTTCCGGTCCTACCTGGGCGGTATCTCCGTCAATGGCCTGCTTGCCGCACAGGATCAAATCAAAGGCTCCTTCCAGTTTTTCCACGGTTCGGATGGCATTGCTTAAGATAAAGCTGGTGGCTAAGGTGTCTGATCCGCCAAAAACCCGGTCGCTGCAAAGGTAAGCCTTGTCAGCTCCCACGGAAAGACATTCCATTAACATGTTTTTTGCCTGGGCAGGTCCCATGGAGAGGACTACCACCTTACCCTTGCAGGCATCCTTGATCCGGAGCGCCATTTCCAGAGCATAGGAATCAAATGGATTTAAAATACTGGGAACTCCATCCCGGATCAAGGTATGCCGCACCGGGTCAATGCGAATCTCCGTGGTGTCAGGCACTTGCTTTGCACATACTAAAATGTTCATAAATTCACCTCGTTTTTTGGCTGTGTTTCAGCTGTGATGGATTTTGTCACGATATATCATAAAGGATAAATGCTTTAAAAACGTAAATCAATTACGTTGTATACAAAATAACGATAGATTGAACGAAGGGACTTTGTAGGATTGTACAAAAGAGTTAAAAATATGAAGAAAATTATCCGTAATCATGGTAATTTGTGTAAAGATACAAAGGCCGAAGGATAAAAGTCTCATTTTTTTGTAGTCAAAACCAATGAATTGTAGGATGTACAATGTTAAAATGATGACATGCATTAAAACATGAGTAAAAAGAGAAGAAAAAATAATGTGACAAAACATGATATGAAGGAGGTAATGCGATGAAACCATTGGAGGGGATTACAGTTGTGGAGTTAGCTACACATTTTGCTGCTCCTGCTTGTGGACGTGTACTTTCCGAGCAGGGGGCCAGGGTGATCAAGGTGGAAAACCCAAAAGGAGAACCCTGCCGGAAATTTGGTCCTGTTTTGGGAAATCCCTGTAAGCCGGATGAGAATCCGATTTTTGAAGTGTTTAATGGGGGGAAAGAGGATATTGTTCTGAACATGCGGGAACCACAAGATCAGGAGAAGTTGCGCTTCCTTCTGGAAAAGGTGGACGTGTTTATCACCAACAATCGTCCGGGCGTTTTGAAATCCATGGGAGTGGACTATGACAGCATCAAGGACCGATGCCCTCAGCTGATTTACGGCCTTTTGTCAGCCTACGGCGAAAAAGGAGATAAGGCTAATGACTCTGGTTTTGACAGCATAGCATTCTGGGCTAATTCCGGATTTTTGCAGGATATGAGCGTGCCAGTGGAAGGTGGATATCCGGTATACATACCCATGGGAATCGCAGATTCCTGCTGCGGAACCATCCTGGCAGGGGCAATCGGAACCGCTCTGTATAACAAGACGAAAACAGGCAGGGGTGACTGTGTTTGTGTCAGCCTTTACGGAACAGCGGTCTGGGCCATGGCCATGATGAGCACGGGAACGCAGTACGGCTATCAGTGGCCCAGAGACCGCTATCAGGGAAGTCCCATGGGAGTGCCCTTAAAGACAAAAGACGGAAAATGGATGCTGTGCGTGGTGGAAAATTATGACCGCGACTGGGCCAAATTCTGTAAGGCGTGGAATTGCGAAGATCTTATTGATAATCCCAGATTCAATTCCAGACAGGCCACCTTAGATCCCCAGAACCGGAAGGATGCTGTACTCGAGATGGAAAAGCGTGCCCTGCTCTGTGACTCGAAGGAGGTGGACAAGGCGCTGACCGAGGCCAATGTAGTTCATACCATCTTAAGCCACATCAAGGATCTGCATAGCAGTAAGCAGGCGCTGGATAATCATTTCTTGTACGAACACACTTACCCGTCAGGAAAAAAGGTTACTCTTGCCAATCCCTGCGTACAGTTCAGAAGCTTTGGACACAATGATTTTGAGGCAGCGCCAGAACTGGGAGCAGACACAGAGAGGGTCTTAAAGGAATTTGGAATATTATAAAAGCATGGAAGAGGAGGATTTTACCATGGCAGTTGTTGAGATGACAAAAGAAGGACGAGTAGCTACATTAACATTGAACAGACCGGAATTTGCAAATGCCTTTGCCACAGAGTCTTATGGTCAGATCCGTGATTATATGGAGGAATTGGGAAATGACCAGGGGACAGGAGCGATTGTTATTACAGGAAAGGGCAGATTCTTTTCCGCTGGCGGAGATATTCAGCGTTTTAAGGAGTTGATTGAATCAAAGACCTATCTTCAGGCGGAAAATCTTGTATACGCAGGGCAGATGGCCAAGGCGATCCGTCAGTGCCCCAAGCCAGTGATTGCCATGATAAACGGAGCAGCAGCAGGAGCCGGGCTCAGTTGCGCACTGGCCTGTGACTACCGCATTGTCACCCCGTCTACCAAGATGGTAATGGCATTTGTGAATATGGGACTCTGCGGAGACACAGGAAGCATTCTCACCCTTACCAAGCTGGTGGGGGTGGATAAGGCATCAAAAATTATGATGACCGGGGAGCCGGTAAAGGGAGAAGAGGCGGTAAGAATCGGCCTGGCGTCCATACTGGCTGAAGAAGAGAAGCTGGCTGAGACTGCTTATGCTTTTGCGGGGAAGCTGGCAAACAAGTCCGCAAGGGCAATCGCAGCACAAAAAAGGCTGATTTATAAATATTTCTATGGGATGATGGATGAATTTTTCCAGGACGAATCCGAGGAGATGGCAGCCTTAAGCCGGGAATGTGATTTTGAGGAGGCAGTCTATGCATTCCTGGAAAAGAGACCTGCCGTTTACAATAAGCGGTGACGAGTATGGCATTATCTTTGAAGCGGTCGGACTATTCGTTCGGCCGGATATTGGATTATGGTTTGGAGCATGTTCCGGATAAAACAGCAGTTATCTGTCATGGGAATAAGATTACTTATTCTGAGCTGGACAAGAAAGCAAACCGGGTTGCCAATGCAGTCAAGCGATATGGCAAGCCGGGAGAGCGGGTGGGGATTCTGTCCGTAAACTGCATTGAGTACTTTGAGATCGTGATTGGATGTGCCCGGGCAGGTATGTCCATTGCCAATATTAACTGGCGCCTTTCGCCCAGGGAAATTGCAAATCTTCTGGAGTTTAATGACTGTAAAATAGCGTTTATGAATACAGGAAATGAAATCTGGGAGGAGGAGCTAAAGAGGCTTTTAGGAGGCAGGATTTTGCTGGTTGATATGATGGGAAGAGGCAAGAAGCCATCCATGTATGATTGTATGATTGCAGGGGAGGACAATGCTTTTTCTATGGTACAGGTAAAGCCAGATGATATTTTATTCCACATTCATACCAGCGGAACCACAGGGATCCCGAAATGTGTGATGCACAGTCATGAAGGCTTTGTGAGCGAGATGGTAAACTGCAAAGACGTGATTGGATTTTCCGAGCATGAGGTGTATCAGGTTATGAGCCAGATGTTTCATGTGGCAAGCATTGGGCCTTATATAGAGCTGATGGCAGGGGGAACTCTGGTGATATTTGACCGGTTTGAGGCAGACCAGTATCTGAAATCCATAGAAAAATATCAGGTGAACCGGGTCAGTGTTATTCCAACGGTGCTAAAGCTGATTCTGCAGCAGATGAAAAGAAAACCGTACTGTATGGACAGTGTACGGGTGATCAATTACAGCGCATGTCCGATTCCTCCTAGTGTTTTAAAGGAGGCCATTGATATGTTGCCCCACTGTGAGTTTATCCAGTCTTATGGTATGACAGAGATGGGATCAATCGTGACGATTCTCGGAAAGGAGGATCACAAAAGGCCGGAATGTATCCATAGTGTCGGCAGATGTATCCCTGGATGTGAGATAAAGATTATTGGAGAAGACGGCAGTGCTCTGCCAGACGGAGAGACCGGAGAAATATGCGTAAAGGGTCCCTCCCTTCTTAAAGGATATTATAAACGTCCGGAATTATATGAAAAATATGTTCCGGACGGATGGCTTCACACAGGGGATTTGGGATATAAAAATGAATCGGGTTATCTGTTTTTGGAGGGACGGAAAAACCACATGATTATTTCCGGAGGAGAGAATATCTATCCCAAGGAGATTGAGGACCGGATTATGGAGCTGGCAGAGGATGTGGAGGAAGTGGCTGTTTTTGGAGTGGAAGATGAGATGTGGGGAGAGGTGCCCTTCGCCTGCGTTGTCCTTCAGAAGGACAGCCAGATTACAGCAGAAAAGATCCGCAGTTATTTAAGAGACCATCTGGCTCATTATAAAACCCCCAAGCAGATTGAGATCGTAAAGAGTCTCCCTAAAAATACGGTGGGTAAGGTAGTGAAAAGTGAGCTTCAGAAAAAATATAAGCTAAAGGAGAGGTGAGCATGTTAAGTGTAATTGGTATTATTGTTGGTGTCCTTTTGTTCGTGTTTATGGCATATAAGGGCATTAACATTGTGATTTCTGCAATGGCATCTTCTGTATTGATGATTTTGTTTTCTCAGATGCCGGTGTATCAGACTTTGACGGATGTGTATATGGCCGGGTTTGCCGGATTTTTGAAGGCCTATTTCCTGCTTTTTGCATTAAGCGCCATTTTAGGCCGTTTGATGGGGGATGGCGGCGGAGCCAAAAAGATCGCTGTCACCCTGGCAAAGGTGGTGGAAAACAGCAGTGATGCCAATAAAAAGTTTTTGTGTGTTCTTTTGGTTCCGGTGCTGTATTTTATTTTATCCTATGTGGGAATCTCCGGCTTTGTGCTGGTATTTACTATTATGCCCATTGCAAAAAATCTGTTTGAGGTGACAGATGCGCCCTGGAGACTTTACTGCTTTGGCGGTCCCCAGGCTGTGTCGGCAACCATGCTGATCGGTTCCTTGCAGGCAGGCAATATCTATGCTGCAGATGCCTGTGGCACAAGCACCACCGCAGGGGTTGCCATGTCTTTGATTGCAGTTGTGGTATGGTGGGTTGTTACCATTTTCCTAATTAAAATGTTCTTAAAAAGCGCAGAAAAATCGGGAGAAAGTTTTGCCACAGACGGAACAGCCATCAAAAACACACCGGACAAAAGCTCTGGAATTGCGGAAAGTGATCTTCCTTCTTTAGTTCTTTCCCTGCTTCCTCTGGTGCTGGTGATTGTTTTGTCAACTGCTTTTAAGATGGAAGTTGTGCCGGCTTTGTTTATCGGATGTGTGGTGGCGGTTATTGCCTTCTATAAGAACCTTAAAGGAAATTTAAAGGCAAGTTTGACCACAGGTCTTACAGGTTGTTATGGCTCTGTGTTTACAGTGGCAGCAACCTATGCCATTGGCACTGTGATCAAAGGGCTTCCGGCATTTGCGGCATTTACCAGCATGCTTAACAATCTGCCGGGTATCGCGGCAGGAGCAGGTCTGGGAATGATCTCCGCCCTGATTATGGCATCCGTCTCCAGCCCGATCCCCGTATTTGGCGGACAGATGTTAGAGAGTTATCTTTCAGCAGGGCTGTCGGCAGGGGCGGCTCACCGTCTTATGACAATTACCGGCTGGACCTGTATGGCACCTCACAATGCAGGGATATCCAATGCATGTGCAGTGACAAAGATTAACTATACCAGATGCTTAAAGGTCTATATGATCGCAACCATGGTTCCCGGTTTTGCCTGTATGGTGGTGTGCCTGGCATTAGCAGCAGTGGGAGCACTGGCCTGAGTGGTGTAACAATGGGCTGAATCGTTTTGATAAAAAGTAAAGGAGTGATAAGACATGGCAGATATGAGGCCCCTTGAGGGTGTTAAAATTGTAGAGCTTTCCACCTATGTGGCGGCATCTTCTTGTGGACGGATGCTGGCAGATTTTGGGGCGGATGTGATCAAAGTGGAGGCTCCTTTTGGGGATGGCTTCCGGAATTTTCCCAGAGCCTACAAAAGCCCCTGTACAGAGGACTGCAATCCAATGTTTGACACACTGAATGCAGGAAAGAAAAGCCTTGTGCTGAATTTAAAGACCAAAGAGGGAATGAAAATTTTCCATCAGATGCTTGCTGAGGCAGATGTGTTTTTGACAAACACAAGAAATCAGTCTCTGGTCCCCATGGGTCTTGACTATGAGACGCTCAGAAAGAAATATCCCCGGCTTGTGATTGCCAATCTGGTGGCTTATGGGGAGAAGGGGGATGAGGTGAACCGGCCTGGCTATGATACCATGGCGTTGTGGACGAGAGGTGGCTTTACCCATGACATTGCAGTGGACAATGAGGGGCATTATTGTCCTACAATCCCTCTGATGGGAGCGGGAGATATTGCATGTGCTATGGGACTTATGGGAGCCATTGCTTCTGCTCTGTATGCCCGGGAGAGAACCGGTCAGGGGGACCGGGTGAGCATCAGTCTTTATGGCACGGCCTTGTGGTTGGGATCCATGATGATTGAGAGTACCCAGTATGGTCACGAATACCCGAAAAAGAGGTATGTGCAAACACCAGTAGGAGCTGCCTATAAGTGTAGCGATGGAAAATGGTTTACCTGCAATGTGGTGAATTTCCCTAAGGATTATCCCAATTTTCTCCGGATACTGGAACACACAGAACTTTTGGAGGATGAACGGTACAATAACCGCCCAAAGATGAACAATCCGGAGATTTCCGAGTATCTGATCCGCCTTTTTGAAGAGAGTTTTGCAAAACATCCCTCTGATTACTGGAAGAAGCAGTTTGAGGAAAATGATCTGTGCTTTGAGATCGCTCAAACTTTCCAGGACACTCTGACTGATCCCACAGCTTGGGAGAATGATTATCTCTTTCGCTTAAAGCATCCGAACGGAACGGAGAGCACAGTGGTTCGTCCGTCTCTGCGCAGCGAAAATATGGGACTTCCGGAATATGACAGAGGCCCTATGTTGGGAGAGCACAGTGCAGAGGTCTTAAAAGCCCTGGGGTATCAGGAAGATGAGATAGCAAAGCTGGTAATGGGTGGAGCCACAGTGGTAAAATAAGATTTTTCCTGCACCTGTTCCTGTGCTTTGCGGGATACAGGTGCAGTGTGTTTCCTGGAAGAAATCGTTATATTTGAACAAATCGTGGATAAGGAGGCAATATGGAACAATATCAGCCGTTAAAGGGCGTGAAGGTGATTGAGCTGAGTCTGATGGTAGCATCCTCTACCTGCGGGCGTATGCTGGCAGATTTTGGCGCAGACGTGATTAAGGTGGAAAACACGGGGATCGGTGATACCTTTCGCCGCTGGCCTGCCTCGGTTGGGGCTCCGGTCCAGGATGACTATAATCCGCTTTTTGACTCTTTAAATGCCAACAAAAGAGCAATCAGCATAAATCTGAAAACTGAAAAGGGTCAGGAGCTGATGTATGGTTTGCTGGAGGATGCAGATGTATTTCTGACAAACGTTCGCTCAGAAGGCTTAAAGCATATGAATTTGGATTACGATTCCCTAAAAGACCGGTTTCCGAAGCTGGTAGTGGCGCAGCTGATCGGATACGGGGAGAAGGGGCCGGATAAGGATAAGCCAGGATATGATAATACGGCATTCTGGGCAAGAGGGGGATTTTTGTATAGTCAGGCAGTGGGGAGAGAGGGAGAAAAACCATATCCTTTGTACATGCCCATGGGGTTTGGAGACACAGCCTGCGCCATGGCCTTAGAGGCAGGCATTAATGCTGCATTGCTGGCGGCAAAGACCACAGGAAAGGGAGACCGGATCACGGTGTCCTTGTATGGGACTGCCATGTGGATGGCCAATATTATGATAAACGGCACACAGTTTGGCTATCATTATCCAAAGACACGGGAGATATCTAGCCCCTTCGGCGCTCCTTATTTGTGTAAGGACGGGCGTTGGTTCATGCCTCAGGTGGTTCAGTTTGAGCGGGATGCGCCAAAGTTTTACCGGGTAATCGGCTGTGAGGACATGCTGGAAAACCCGGTTTATATGAAACGGCCTAATTTTAATAAGAAAGAGGTATGCGAGCCGGTTATTAAACGGTTTGAGGCAGTGTTTGCCGGAAAAACCAGCGATGAATGGCTGGAGCTTTTTGCAGGGGAGGATCTGTGCTGCGAACGCCTGGCGACCTATGAGGAATGCCTAGAAGATGAGATGTCCCAGGCAAACGACTATGTATATTCTATGAAGTATGATAATGGAAAAGAAGTGAAGCTGATCCGCAGCTCTGTCCGTTCGGAGCGAATGGGGCTTCCCAGATATGAGAGAGGTCCGATGCAGGGAGAGCATACAATATCCATTATGAAAGATTTAGGTTATAATGATGAAACGATCAAACGTCTTTTACGAGACGGGGTGGTAAAGCAGCACGATTGACCGTTTTAGATAAATAATGAAAAAATAATATATACATAATAGAAAGGCTCGGTGAAACAGAATGAAAACGAGAATCACAACTATGCTGGGGATACGCTACCCAATTATCCAGGGCGGAATGCAGAATGTAGCTTATCCAGAGCTGGCGGCGGCTGTGTCCAATGCAGGAGGTCTGGGTACTATCAACACAACAATTTATAAGACTTCGGAAGAATTTCATGAGGCAGTAAAGAAAACAAAAGCTCTGACGGACAAACCTTTCTGTGTGAACATGAGCCTTTTGCCGGATGTGAATGTTGGAGAAGAGATCAAGCGTTATGTGGATATCTGCGGGATTGAAGGGGTGGCAGCCATCGAGACAGCAGGGGTAAAACCCGCCGCTTTGGTGTCATTGATCCATGATGCCGGAATGATCCATATCCATAAGGTGCCTGCAACTCGTTTCGGTGTCAGCGCTGAGAAATGCGGGGTGGATGCAGTGACTGCTGTGGGCTATGAGTGCGGAGGACATCCGGGGATGGACGGAATCGGAACCATCGTGCTGGCAAATGAGGCTTCCAGAACCTTAAAGATCCCGGTGATTGCAGGGGGAGGCATTGTGGACGGCAGGGGGATCGCATCAGCCCTTTCCCTGGGTGCGGAGGCGGTGATAATGGGCACCCGGTTCATGGCAACCGAGGAGGCACCTATTAGCATCAATCATAAGGAATGGATCAAGGCAGCCACAGAGAGGAGCACGATTCTGGCCCAAAAGAGCATCCGCAACATGGTTCGTGTGGCCGACAACGGGGCAGCCAGAAAATGTCTGAAGATGGAGGCAGAGGGAGCTACCTTAAAGGAGCTGATGACAGTGATCGCAGGGAAAAATGGAAAGGAAGCTTACGAGACCGGCGATGTGGACAAGGGATTGTTCCCCTTGGGAGAGGGATGCAGCCTGATTCATCAGGTGATGCCGGTGGCAGAGCTGATGGAGGAGCTGATGGGTGAGGCCCGAGAGACAACAAAACGGCTGCAGGGTATGTTGATCAATGAATAAGGAGAAAAGTATGAGACCATTAGAAGGAATTCGTGTAGTGGAAATGGGAACCCATGTGGCGGCACCTACGGCAGCGCGCTTAATGTCTGACTGGGGAGCAGAGGTGATTAAGGTTGAATCGATCAAAGGGGAAGCCTATCGCACCGTGGGCATTGCCTGGAATATGCCTATCAAGGAGGACAATAATCCGATATTGCAGCCGGGAAATGCCAATAAGCGAAGCTTAAGCCTGGATCTGAAAAAACCGGAGGGAAAAGAGGCTCTGCTAAAGCTTTTGGAGACAACGGATGTATTTTTAACCAATACCCGCCCTCAGGCATTGGAAAGGCTGGGGCTGGACTATGAAAGTGTAAAGGAGCGGTGTCCTAGGCTGGTGTATGCATTGTTCACAGCCTTTGGACTGGTGGGGCCGGATAAGGATGCGCCTGGTTTTGATTCGGCATCCTATTGGGCCAGGGGTGGTATGCTCCCTGACTGGACGCCTGCCGAATATACGCCAGGACGGCCTCATCCCGGATTCGGCGATGCTACGGTTGCATCTGCGGTTTTAGCCGGCGTGCTTTCCTGCCTGCTTTGCAGAGAGAAAACCGGTAAGGGTGATTTTGTGACAGGCTCCCTGTACGGCACGGCATTGTGGTATAATTTTCATGGAATTGTGGAAGCCCAGTATCCCGGGCATGATATGCCGGCCAGCCGCTACCAGGTGACCAGGCCTCTTGTTCCTGTTTACAAATCAGCAGACAATAAGTTTTTCTTTATAGTAGAACAGCAGTGGGAAGAAAAGGCTGTAAGCTTCTTTACCATGTTGGGAATGGATGAGATTGCCCATGACCCGAAGTTTACCATAATCACCGAAAGCCGGAAGTGTATGAGAGAATGTGTGGATTATCTGGACAAGGCGTTTGCAAAGATTCCTTATGAGAAGATTGATAAGGTATGCAAAGAGCTGAATATGGTTCATTCCGCTATCTCCACATGCAGAGAGGTATTGGAAGATCCTCAGGCCTGGGAAAATGGTTACCTTCGGAAAATCCAGCTGGAAAACGGGGACTTGCTCACAATACCATCTACGCCTGTCTGCTTTGGAAGTGTTGAATCAATGCCAGTAAGTCCTGCCCCTCATTTAGGAGCAGATTCCAGGGAAATCCTAAAAGAGCTGGGATATGAGGAGGCGTGGATTAACCAGATGGCAGAGGCAGGGATTGTAAATACCCATGGAAAGTAAATGCTGAACAGTTCGTGATGCCGGAAGATTCAAAAAGGGGGCTTTTGATGAAATTCAGTGTGAATCTGATTGATGAATGCCTGAAGGGAATACCATTAAAATATATCTGGGGAGCAGGACTTACTTCGGATACACGTTTTGACAAACTGAAATGGCTCAGCAAATATGTGTCCCAGATTCAGCCAAATACCTTATATATGACGGATTATACTATATTGAAAAGCTACATGGAATGTCGGAAGGCAGAGTTTCCGGCAGGAGCATGTTTTCTTTGCGTAGGTTCCCCGGAGGATGAGATACCAGAGTTATTTGAAAATTTCCCCTGTATTTTGGTGGGGCAGGAGTATGATCTGGCTTTGATTGGAAATAAACTTTTAGACTACTGGGATCAGCTTCGGGAATGGACACAAAAAATGGATCGGATCCTGTATTCCCGGGGAAGCCTTCAGGATTTTTTTGATGTCAGTGATCAGTATTTTAGCAGTGGCCTTCTGATGTGGGATAAATCCTTTGACGTGCAGGCCTATTCCGGGGAAGCGAAGGTGGATAGCCCTGTTTTAGTGGAGATCGTGAAGCAAAAGTATTTTCCTAAAGAGGTAATCGAGAATATCATACGAAAAAATCTGTTGGATGTGACGGTGGGAAACGACACCACAAGGTATATTTCGTCTGATCAGACCAAAACAGGGCTGGATTTGCTGGTTCGCCATTTTTGCAGAAACGGTTTCCGGCTGTACAGCATAGCTTATTTTTTGAAAAATCCAATGCATCCGGGAGAACGAGAGCGGCTGGAGAATTTTTTTGACCATATTATTACCTTTTTGGACAATTCCGAGGGGATTTTGGAAGATGAATATCACCGCTCCGTGGATATATTTTTCCGGGACATTTTAAGCGGAAACATCAGTACTCCCAAGGAGATCGAGGACAAGGCCCAGGGCTTCCACATCGATATGAACAAGAAATATCTGTGCTACGTATTGCGCCTGGATGAATACAGCAAGACCAAGGCCCGGTATCTGGTGAATTATCTTACCAGGATCATGCCCACGGAGCACACCTTTGAGTATAATCACGAAGTGGTGTTTATCAAGGATGTTCACACCTACAATTGTGTGGAGCTGGGACGGGTCAGCAGCTTTGAACATTTACTGAAAACCTCCAAGGCCTACTGCGGAATCAGCTCTACCTTTGAACAGCTGATTCAGATTCCGGTTGCCTATAGACAGTCCGAGGCAGCCATTCGTCTGGGCAGGCTTATGGAGAAGGAGACAGGGTGTATTTATTTTTATAAAAATTATTATTATTATCACATGCTTGAGATCGTCCATCATGAGATGGATTTGCGGATGATGTACAATAAGCGTCTGGAGATCGTTTTGGAGGATGACAAAAAACATAATTCCAATAACTTTCATATTTTGGAGGTGTTCCTTGAAAAGAATTTATCCGTTTCGGATACAGCGGCAGAACTTTTCCTCCACCGGAACAGCATTGTATACCGGATCAAAAAGCTGGAGCAGATTCTTCATATTGACTTTGGCAGCAGCGAAATGGTTCAAAGGCTGTACTTCAGCCTGATGTGCCATCGCTATCTGACTGCGCTGGAAAAGAAAGAAAAAAGTAATCCTTAACAGTCCGGCCAGGGAGCAGCAGCTCCTTGGCCGGACTGCTTTTGTCAGCCGGGATTTTTTGTAATTTTCCCTTGCAATCATACCATAATTATGGTATGATTATGGTCAAATAAAGGAGGCGTGATGATATGCCGCAGATTATTCCTATCAAAGAACTGAAGAACACCTCGGAGATATCCGAATTATGTCACAAGACGGAAGGACCGATATTTATTACAAAGAATGGATATGGAGATATGGCGATTATGAGTATGGAGATTTATGAAAACATGATACGGCAACTTGTCATGTATCAGGATTTAGAGCTGTCTGCAGGGCAGGCGGAGGAAAGACAGGTGAGAGATGCCCGGAAGTCACTGGCAGAGATGAGGGCAAAATATGGGATATAGATTAAAAGTGACGAAGCGGGCGGAGGAACTGCTTGACAGCCTTGTCTGTTATTTTTTGCTTGAGCTGGGGAATGAGCCGGCGGTCGGTCGGCTTATGGACGAAGTTGAGAAAATTTATGGCTGCCTGGAGTGCAATCCCTTACAGTTTCCGATAAGCTGTGATGAATATTTATATAAAAAGGGCTATCGGGAGGGGATTGTTCCGGGGATGGGCTACAGGATTGTGTTCTGTCTGGACAGCCGGACAGTTACCATATTGGGGATATTTCACTGGGTTGAAAACTTTCAGGGAAAATTTATTATTGAGAGATGATTCAAAGACGATTCCGTCTTTTATCTGGCGTTTCGCCAAATTTCAAGATTGAGAGCGGGAACTGTTCCTGACAAAACAGAAAAATAAAAAAGGAATAAAAACAGTTGACTTTTAAGAGAGAATGTAATATGATGAGAACAGAAAAAGAACATTTGTTCGCATGGAGGGGAATATGAATAAGGATGACAAATTAAAAGCACTGGATGCGGCCATTACACAGATAGAGAAGTCTTATGGCAAGGGATCGATTATGAAGCTGGGAGATTCCCGCACCAACATGAGTGTAGAGACTGTGCCTACCGGTTCTCTCAGCCTGGATATTGCTTTGGGTTTGGGAGGCGTGCCTAAAGGAAGAGTGATTGAGATCTATGGGCCTGAGTCCAGTGGTAAGACTACGGTGGCCCTTCATATGGTGGCAGAGGTTCAGAAGCGGGGCGGGATCGCCGGCTTTATCGATGCGGAGCATGCGCTTGACCCGGTGTATGCCAAGAATATCGGCGTGGATATTGACAATCTTTATATCTCCCAGCCGGACAATGGGGAGCAGGCATTGGAGATCACGGAGACTATGGTTCGTTCCGGAGCTGTGGACATTGTGATCGTGGACTCTGTGGCTGCTCTGGTACCCAAGGCAGAGATTGACGGTGAGATGGGAGATTCTCATGTGGGACTGCAGGCGCGACTCATGTCCCAGGCATTAAGAAAGCTGACAGGTGTGATCAGTAAGACGAACTGTTCTGTGATTTTTATCAACCAGCTACGGGAAAAGGTGGGGGTTATGTTTGGGAGTCCGGAGACCACCACAGGTGGCCGTGCCCTGAAGTTTTATGCTTCTGTGCGGCTGGATGTGCGCCGGAAGGAAGCCTTAAAACAGGGAGGAGAAATACTTGGCAATCATGTGTGTGTGAAGGTTGTAAAGAATAAGATTGCCCCTCCCTTTAAGGAGGCAGAATTTGACATAATGTTTGGACAGGGAATATCCAGAGAGGGAGATATCTTGGATCTGGCAGTCAAAGAAAATATTGTGGAAAAGAGCGGCGCCTGGTATGCGTACAGCGGCGCAAAGATCGGCCAGGGCCGGGAGAATGCCAAGAATTATCTCAGGGAGAATCCAGGGATTTGCGGAGAAATTGAACGGAAAGTTCGGGAACAGTACGGGCTTCAGGGCGATGTAGTGATAGCAGAGACAGAAGCTTCCCCTGCTTTAGCTCCAGTGCCGGAAGAAGAGAAAAAGGCAAAGGCAAAAAATGAGTAGAGCCGATTCGCTAAAACAGCGCCCGGTACGGGACTGTGCGCTCACGCTATTAGAGAGATGTGACCGGACCGCCAGGGAAATGGAAAAAAAGCTAAAGGAACGGGGATATTCCACAGACGAGATAGAAAAGACACTGGCGTTTTTGCAGGAATACCGCTATATAGATGACGAGGGGTATGCCCGGAGATATATTCGCACCCATTCTGCCCGGAAAAGCTTGTTCCGGCTTCGGGGAGAGTTAGAGCAAAAGGGGATTGCAAGAGAGCTGATTGATGAGGCATTGGAGGAGAATCCCATCGATGAGGATGCTCAGATATCTTTCTGGCTTGGAAAAAAGGGATATATCCCCGGAAAGGAGCTGCCGCCGGATCAATATCGCAGACTGACAGCTTCTTTGATCAGACGGGGCTACTCTTATGAAGCGGTCCGCAGGGTGATGGCACAGCTTGAGGAATGACCATGACAGGTGTGATGGCACATTACCTGGGGTATTTGTGAAATAGCTAAAGAACTCTGTTCATATGCTGCGGGAAAAAGGCTGGAAAAGCCTCTAATTTACTTGACATAGTGCATGAAACAGTTTAAAATTGAGGTGTTGTATTCTTGTACAATGAAAACTAAATAAGGAGGTGCTCCTGTGTCAGAGACAGCGAAAATTATTGGTGCAATGCTGGTGTTTTTTATTATTGCGCTGATACTCGTGGCATTTATTATCTGGAAGCTTGCGGTCAACCATCGGATCAAAACTTATGAGAGCAAGGTTGGGACCGCAGAAGAAAAAGCCAGAGAAATAATAGATGAAGCGCTAAAGACGGCAGAGACAAAGAAGCGAGAAGCTCTCCTAGAGGCGAAGGAAGAGTCTTTAAAGACTAAGAATGAGCTGGATAAAGAGACAAAAGAAAGACGGGCAGAGCTTCAGCGTTATGAGAGACGTGTACTGAGCAAGGAAGAGAATTTAGACAAAAAAGCAGAGAACATGGAAAAGCGGGAGGCAGGCATCGCCGCCCGGGAAGAGGCCTTGAACAAACGCAATGCAGAGGTAGAGGCATTGTATGACAAGGAGATGCAGGAATTGGAGCGGATATCCGGGTTGACTACAGAGCAGGCAAAGGAATATCTTTTAAAATCTGTGGAGGCTGAGGTTAAGCATGACACGGCCCGACTTGTTAAAGAGCTGGAAAATAAGGCAAGGGAAGAGGCTGACAAAAAGGCAAAGGATTATGTGGTTACTGCTATTCAGCGATGTGCGGCAGATCACGTGGCGGAGACAACCGTATCTGTTGTGCAGCTTCCCAGTGACGAGATGAAGGGGCGTATCATCGGACGTGAAGGACGGAATATTCGTACCCTGGAGACAATGACAGGGGTGGAGCTGATTATTGATGACACGCCGGAAGCAGTGGTGCTGTCAGGTTTTGATCCGATCCGGCGGGAGGTTGCTAGGATTGCTTTGGAACGTTTGATTGTAGACGGGCGGATTCATCCGGCTAGAATTGAAGAGATGGTTGAGAAGGCCCAAAGGGAAGTGGAAGCCAATATGAGAGAAGACGGTGAAGCCGCTACCCTGGAGGTAGGGATTCACGGGATTCATCCGGAGTTAGTAAAGCTTTTGGGCAAGATGAAATTTAGAACCAGCTATGGCCAAAATGCACTGAAACATTCCATGGAGGTTGCTCAATTGGCAGGCCTTTTGGCAGCAGAGGTAGGTGTGGACGTCCGCATGGCAAAGCGGGCTGGTTTGTTACATGATATTGGTAAGTCCATCGATCATGAGATGGAGGGATCTCACGTACAGCTGGGAGCTGACCTTTGTAGAAAATACAAGGAGTCAGCGGTTGTGATTAATTCTGTGGAATCTCATCATGGCGATGTTGAGCCGCAGAGCCTAATTGCCTGTATTATCCAGGCTGCTGATACTATATCTGCAGCAAGGCCTGGTGCAAGGCGTGAGACTCTGGAGACATATACAAACAGATTGAAACAATTGGAGGATATTACCAACTCTTTTAAGGGAGTGGACAAATCCTTTGCGATTCAGGCGGGGCGGGAGGTACGCATCATGGTGATTCCGGAGCAGGTGAGTGATGATGACATGATCCTGATGGCCCGTGAGATATCCAAGCGCATTGAAAATGAATTGGATTATCCGGGACAGATTAAGGTAAATGTGATTCGGGAATCCCGTGCTACAGACTACGCCAAGTAATTTTGAATACAAAAGAGTGTCTGAGATTCATTTTTATTTCAAAGAGATGAATTTCAGGCATTTTTTGTTTCCGCAGATATAAAAAACAGTAAAACTTACGATTTATATCCAAAAATTACAAAATTGGAAAATTGCTTGACAGAGGCAAAAAAATGTAATAGAGTGAAGATAATATTTATACAAAAAGGGGAGGTTGACTCGTGTATAATTGGAAGAAAATGTGTGGAGCAGTTCTTGTTGTGACAATGCTGACGGGTATGATGACAATTTCTTCTTTTGCTGAAAAGAGAAAAAAGATTTCTTCGGTTACTGTGGATGTGGAGGCGAATATTGAAATAGGAGCTCAGTATGGTGACGAGGAGCTGGAGATTAGTGTTCGGGGAAGACATTATAATTATGATTATTATGAGATTGAGAATTTTGGATTTGAGTGGGTGGAGGACGATGTTCCGGAGATCACGATCTATTTAAGTGCAGATGAAGGGTATTATTTTTCTCTGACAAAGGCCAGCTCGGTAAAGCTGACTGGAGCCACTTATGTGAAGGCTACCAAACAAAGCAATTCGGAAATTTTGGCTTTGCGGGTGAAGCTCCCTTCTATGCAGGAGATGGTGGGAAGAGAGACACAGGTAACACTGACAGATGGAGGCTTTGCAGTTTGGGGTGAAATATTAGGAGCTGGTTCTTATGAGCTGCGGTTGTACAGGAATGGAACAGGAGTGGGAGCCACTTACCAAAGTACAGACCAGACCTTTTATGATTACACAGAGCATATGAGCAAACCCGGTTCTTACCAGGTAAAGGTTCGGGCGGTCAATAAGCAGAACCAGGAGAATAAAGGGAAGTGGATGGAATCGGAGGTTTTAACCATCACAAAGGAAATGGGAGATGCCATACGAAACGGAACCGTCTCGGGGATTCCCATGACAGGGGAGTGGAAGAAGGAAGGAGATGTCTGGTGGTATCAGCATAGCGATGGAACCTACACTCAGAATAACTGGGAGCAGATCGACAAAAAGTGGTATTTCTTCGATGAGAATGGATATATGAAAACGGGATGGATTGAGTGGGAAGGTGAGAGATACTACTGTAAAGAGGATACCGGGGAGATGCTGACAAGTGGCACCACCCCAGACGGATATATTCTTGACAAGAACGGACGTTTAAAGAACGACTGATATTATGGACTGTTTATGGATTGGCTTTTGGCCCCGCCAGGAATGGCGGGGTCTTTCATTTGGTAAATTCGATAGTATTCTTTGGTCTCCTGATTTTTGACGGTTTCCGAACGATTCATGGCAAGAAACTTTGTCAGCTCATAGCAATCGATCCAGATCTCATTGTTTCCTTCCTTTTGGGATTCGTCAAAGATAAGCTGTATTCCGAAGTGAAGGTGAGGCTCGTCAATATTGTTGGTGTTTTCTGTAGAGCTGTAACCAGTGCGACCCAGATAACCAATCACATCTCCGGCCTGAACATAGCTTCCTTCTTGCAAAGTTTTGTGATAAGGATAGTTTTTTCTCAGATGGGCATAGTAATAGTATCGTTTTTTGTCAAAGCTGCGGATGCCCAGCCGCCAGCCACCATACTGGTTCCAGCCGATAGCTTCCACATAGCCAGACTCTATGGCAATCACAGGTGTTCCCACCTGTCCCATTAGATCATGCCCTAAGTGCTGGCGTTTAAAACCGTAGCTTCGGGAGACGCCAAAATCATCATAATCATTGTAAGGATAGTTTTTTGCAATAGGGGAGAAGGCTTTCAGACCGTATTTTGTGACCCACACTGGTTCTCCGGTAGCTTCGTCAGGGATCTGGATTTCGTAGACACCGGTCATTCCACCTAGAACAGCACCATAGGCCTCCAGATAATAGGAGTAATATTTCATATCAGAAGTCAGCTCCTCCATGGAGGAACCATTCTGAAGCTTTTGGATTAATCCATCCATATCACTTTCTTTAAACCGGGAAAAGTCTCCTCCATAGCGGGCACCTAAGTAAGCCAAAAGCTCCAGCCAGTTATAATGGGGTTCCTGGTTATAAGAGTCCACATCGTATCGGAGAGCCTGACGCATGGCCTGTGCATGGATGTCAAAGTCAACCCACTTGATAAAGTCTTTGGAATTGGAATCGCTTGCCTTTGCTGCCTGGGATGAGGCAGTCAGAATTTCTTCCCCAGACGGATCTGTCATAAATGGGAGCATTTTCCAGGCTGTGGCGGGGAGCCAGGAAGGCAGCCCGATTATAAGAAATAAAAGGATTATAAGCTCTGCCAGGATCAGAAACGAGACAGAGTGTTTGTGCTGAGAGCGATCAGACTTCATCGGATATCCTCCTTTTTGCCAGAAGCCTTATACGATATGCTTTTTTAAAAAGCTAAAATGACACGGCTAGGCAGAATTGCTGTATGTGTCTTATGTATATGCAGAGAAACGGAGAAAATAGTCCAGCAGACAGCTAAAAAGCGCTTGCGAAGAAAGGATGCTTTTTCGCAGGCGCTTTTTGGTTTAGAAAGAAGATATTTTATAAGAGAATGATCTCGCCGTCATCAGGTACATAAAGATTTTCTGCATAGAACTGGCGTCCCTCTGCCAAATAGAGCTCTTTGCGGCAGTGGATGGATTTGTCCTCTGTGTGCCACAAGACCAAATTGGGAATAGAAAGCTTTGCGGCCAGTTCACAGGCGTCCTTGACGGTGCTGTGGTGCTTTTCATAGGGTTTGAATTGTTCCCTTTGGCTGTACAGGCAGAAAGCCTCGTGAAGCAACCAGTCACTACCTTCCACATAAGGTCGGCAGGCAGGATTGTAAGGTTCATCTCCGGCACAGGTCAGACGGCGGCCGTTTCTTAGCCTGGTGGTAAAGCCATACTGCATGGCCTTGGTGGAGTGAATATCAAAGAACGTTACATCATAATCCAGAACAGGCAGGGTTTCTCCATCATGAACCGGAATGAGATGGATGCGGTCTCCAATGACCTTATAAATCTTTCCCTGAAGAGTTAAGCGACACAAGGTATCTATGGTTGGAACCAGTTCCTGATGGCAGTAGATGTTTAAATCTCCGGAATATACTCCGGTTTTGATGCGGGTGGCAATAAAACGCACCATCCAGACTATGCCAAGAATATGATCTGTATGTTCATGAGTGACAAAGATATGATGAATCTGATCAAAGGAGACCTGCATTTTTTCTAAAATTGAAAGGATTCCATTGCCTCCGCCGGCATCTGTCATAAAAAACTGTCCGACATCATTGCGGATTGCAAAGCAGGTGTTGTAACATCGGGTGACAGCGGCATTGCCGGTACCAAATACATAGAGCTGTTCCATGGGGGCCTCCTTTTGAAGAATGAGTGTTTTAAAATCTCTTGTGCCAGATAAAAAAAGGCCCGCAGAGGGCCTGAACTTATCTTAAAAATCCGATAAAATGTACATTGCAATGTTACATTTTACCGGATAGATGGAGACAATAGGACTCGAACCTACGACCCTCTACACGTCAAGCAGATGCTCTCCCAGCTGAGCTATATCTCCATAAGGATTATTATAAGCGAAAAGGAGATATTTGGCAAGAACTTTTTGGAGAGAAAACCGAAAGTTCATGAAAAATTCATTGTGATTTTTAGGAAATATATGGTACTATAATGCTGTATGGGTAACGTAAATAATAGCCAGGAAGGGAGAAGGACAGAGAAATCTGTAGTACTGGCAGGCATTTGGAGGGTTATATGAGAGATTTGGCATATTTAAAATTGCTGGCAAGGGATTATCCCAGCGTGAAGGCGGCGTCCAGTGAGATTATTAATCTCATGGCAATTTGTGGTCTTCCCAAGGGAACAGAATATTTTTTCAGCGATCTTCATGGGGAGTATGAGGCATTCATTCATTTGCTGCGCAGTGCATCAGGGATTATACGGGAAAAGATTCGGGATACTTTTGGGCATATTATACCAGAGGAAGAGCAGGTGGAGCTGGCGAACCTGATTTATTATCCAAAGAGGAATTTAGCAAGACTGACTCAAGAGGGGCGAAACACAGAGGATTGGCAGCGGGTCACTATTTACCGTCTGGTGCGGATCTGCAAGGAGGTTTCCTCCAAGTACACCCGTTCAAAGGTCCGGAAAAAAATGCCCAAGGAATTTGCTTATGTGATTGATGAGCTTCTTCATGTGGATTATAATGATGACAATAAACGAGTGTATTACGGTGAGATTATTCATACGGTGATAGAGACTCAGGTGGCCAATGCTTTTATTGTGGCTCTTTGTGTTTTGATTCAGAATCTGACCATTGACAGTCTGCATATCATAGGAGATATTTTTGACCGGGGACCCAGGGCGGATATTATTATGGATGAGCTTATGAGCTTTCATGATGTGGATATTCAGTGGGGGAATCATGATATTTCCTGGATGGGAGCTGCCACAGGGAATGAAGCCTGTGTCTGTAATGTTTTGCGGATTGCTATCAGCTACAACAGCTTTGACGTGTTAGAGGACGGATATGGGATCAATTTACGGCCTCTTTCTATGTTTGCGGCGCGGGTTTATAAGGATGATCCCTGTACCCGGTTTACCCCAAAGATTCTGGATGAGAATATTTATGATGTGGTGGATCCGGGACTAGTAGCCAAGATGCATAAGGCGATTGCTGTGATTCAGTTTAAGGTGGAAGGACAGATCATCAAACGTCATCCGGAGTATGAGATGGAGGATCGCCTGCTTTTGGAGGCGGTGGATTTTAAGAACCAAACTGTGAAGGTGGGGGGGAAGGATCATCCAATGCTGGATATGGATTTCCCCACCATAGATCCCCAGGACCCCTTAAAGCTGACCAGGGAGGAGCAAGAGCTTCTTCATACTCTGGTCCTTTCCTTTAAACACAGTGGGCGCCTTCACAAGCATATACGGTTTATGTATTCCAACGGGGCCTTGTATAAGCGTTATAATGGAAATCTTCTGTATCACGGATGTATTCCTATGAAAGCAGATGGAAGCTTTGAGGCGATGAATTGTGACGGGAAGTTTTTAAGCGGTAAAGCACTGATGGATTTTATTGGGGAGGAGATACACAAAGCATATTTTCTCAAGGAGGAGGACCCAGAGAAGGGGGATGCCAGGGATCTGATGTGGTATCTGTGGTGTGGGGCAAAGTCTCCGGTGTTTGGCAAGGACCGGATGACTACCTTTGAACATTATTTTGTGGAGGACAGGACTACTCATAAAGAAAGGATGAATCCGTATTACCAGCTAAGCCAGAAGCTTGAGAATTGTGAAAGGATTTTAAAGGAGTTTGGGCTTTCCGGAGATGGGACCCACATTATCAATGGACATGTGCCAGTGAAGATCAAGGATGGGGAGACTCCGGTGAAAGCAGGAGGCAAGCTGTTTATCATAGACGGTGGCCTGTCAAAGGCTTATCAGAAGCATACAGGGATTGCAGGTTACACACTGATTTACAATTCTCATCATTTGGCATTGGCAGAGCACAAGCCCTTTGACCCGAAAAAGGAGAGTACCCCCCGGGTATCCATAGTGGAAAAGGTGAAAAACCGTGTTATGGTGGCAGATACGGATAAAGGCGAGGAGCTGCGCAGCCGGATTGCAGATTTGAAGGAGCTGGTGGCTGCTTACCGCCGGGGGGACATTAAAGAACAGATGTCGAGGAGCTAAGGAGACAGGAATGAACAGAGAGGAATTTCTGCAGGGACTTACGGAAGCTCTTTCCGGCCAGGTGTCGCCGGAGGTGTTGCAGGAGAACCTGAGATATTACAGTGATTATATTTATACGGAGGTCGGGAAAGGAAGATCGGAGAGTCAGGTCATGGAGGAGCTGGGCAGCCCCCGGCTGATTGCACGCACGATCATTGACGCAACACCGGGGGCCGGTGAAGGGGCCTATGAGGATGTTTATACAGGCAGAAGCTCAGCTCAGTCGGGCAGTGGCATGGGAAATGGCAGTTCAGCCAGAACGGACGGCGGAGGCAGGTATCAGCAGGGCAATGGCTATCACTATTATGACCTGAGCAAATGGTATTGGAAGCTGCTAGGAATTGTGGTTGTGATTGGGGTGATGACGCTGGTTTTGATGGTTGTGGGAGGGATTCTGAGTTTGGTGATTCCTCTGCTTCCGGTAATCGGACTGGTGATTTTGATCATGTGGTTTGTTAGGGGCGGGCCTGGCCCACGAAGATAGGATTGTAAAAATGGCACAGCTTGCGGGCTGTGCTTTTTTACTTTCAAAAATAAAATGATCAGATCATTGGGCAAAAGAAAAATTTAGTTAATTTTTTGCGGATACATGCCACGGGGACGAATATGGACGGAGGGATCGGATTGGCAATTATTGCAGATGTTTTATATATTGCGTTTTCTGCACGGGTATAAGGAATGTATGGAGGAAAGAAAATCTTAACAATTTTTAATAAAATGTAAAATTTCACCGAAAGGGGTTGACGCAGAAAGTTTTTAATTGTATAATGCGATTGTAACAATATTTAACATTTACGTAATATTTAAGATAAATTGTTAAAAAATGAATGTCAAAGATTGGAGCAGAAAAATGAAAAAGATCGGATTATACATAGCAGCAATGATGATTACGGCAGGAGCTGTGATGTGGCAGGCACCCCTTCTTTCTTATGCAGAGCCAGTGGTGACGGAAACCAATGAGATAGAGGAGGACGAGGAGGATCCGGAGGAGCTGTCACCAGTGATGGAGATGCCGACTGAGGATGATGGTACTGCAGATTCCGGTCCGGACCTGGCAGTTCAGGCTCAGGCAGAGGCCAGAGCCCAGGCAGAAGCAGAGGCAGAGGCTGCAAAAAATATGTTAAACGTGCGTCAGAACCTGGTTACTTATGCATTGCAGTTTGTGGGAGGTCCTTATCGGACCGGAGGAAATGATCCTCATACTGGTGCGGACTGTTCCGGATTTATAAAATACGTGATGCAGTATGGAGCCGGGGTTACTATGAACCGTTCTTCTTCCACTCAGGCGAGTCAGGGGAAGGCGATAAGCGCCAATCAGATGCAGCCTGGCGACCTGATTTTTTATGGCAATGGTTCCCATATTAACCATGTGGCCATGTACATTGGAAACGGACAGATTGTACATGCATCCACGCATAAGACCGGAATCAAGATTTCTAATTGGAACTACCGGACACCGGTAAAGATTGTCAGTGTTTTGGGATAAAGATATAGGAGAAACGGGACGAAGACAGCCACTTACGGCTTTCCTCGCCCCGTTCTTTTTGTTCGTATTTGAAAATCTGTCAGCACCTCAGCCGGCTCATGACCTGGAACATTTTTTTGATGTCCACTGGTTTTGCCAAATGTTCATTCATTCCGGCATCCTTTGCTAATGCAATGTCCTCTTCAAATGCATTAGCCGAGAGTGCTATGATGGGAATAACTTTTGCGTCTGACCGGTTTAGGCTGCGAATCACACGGGTGGCCTCATATCCGCTCATAACCGGCATCATCAAATCCATGAGCACGCAGTCAAACGTTCCGGGGTCTGATATCGTAAACGCATCCACAGCAGCTTTTCCATTGTTTGCGGTTACAACTTTTGCACCTGCTTCTTTAAGCATAAACTCAACGATTTCACAGTTGATCTCATTATCTTCCACCAAAAGGACACACATTCCGGCAATATTGCTTTGCACATTCAAAGACTCATTCACTGGTGGCATATTCCATGTCTCATCGACCTGCATGGGAAGGGTGATCCGAAACAAGCTTCCTTTGCCGACTTGGCTTTCCACTTCAACGGTTCCATTCATCTGGTCTATCAGTTTCTTTGCAATGGACATACCAAGCCCAATGCCATTGTAATGGGTTCTTGCCCCTTGATGTTCCTGAGTAAATGGCTCAAAGATATGCTTTTGGAAATCCGCTCCAATTCCAATTCCGGTATCTTCAATCTCAAACCGATAGTTCGCAGTTCCATCCTGGCAGGCAGTTTCGTTTACCCGGATAAATACGGAACCATGGGGCCGGTTATATTTGAGCGCATTGTCAATGATATTCATTAAAATTTGCTTCAGGTGCAGCGGATTTCCGATCAGTCTGCTGTGCTGTAAGGAAACATCCTCTAAAACCAGCTGAATGCCTTCCGCCTCTGCCTGGGGAGACAAGATTGTAATGCAGCTTTCCAATGTGTTATGAAGATCAAAGGGTTTTGCTACCGCCATTGGGATTCCGCTTTCCAGCTTGCTGACCTGAAGAACATCATTTACCAGAGATAAAAGATGCTCTGTTGACACACGGATCTTCTTTTGGCATTCTCGCTGTCGTTCCGGATCATCCGGACTTTTTTCCAGGATGGTCAACATTCCCAAAATCCCATTGATAGGGGTACGAAGATCGTGAGACATGTGGGAAAGAAATTCGCTCTTTGCCGAATTTGCGCGCCTGACCTTTTCTAATAACTCTATAATGGCCTGTTCCTGTTTTTTTCTTGCCTTCATAGTATCCGTAATATCCTGATGGTATCCATTCAGGCAGGCACCTGGTTTTTTGAATGTTTTGTCCGGTACACCGCCGCAACGGATATAGATTTTCCCAAGAGTTGGATGATTCCACGGGTAAATCACTTCGGAACGGCCGGTTTCCAATATCTCCCGCACTGATTCCTGCACCATCTCCACGTAGTCCGGCTCAATATTTTTAAACCAGTGCTGATAACATTCTTCCGGTTTGATTTCCTCCGGAACCCCTAAAAGGAGCTGCATGGTTCGGTCCGTATACATTTTAGGCGGGCATCCCTCCTCCAGCTCGATGGTCCAGATACCGGTTCTGGCTCCCTCAAGAATGTCCTCCAGGCTTTGCCTTGCCTTTTGCTTGTATTTTTCCTCCTGTTCCACTACAGCATTGATATCTCGCAGAGCAAAAATTGCACAGTTTTCTTCCTCTGTATTTTCTGTAGCAGAAAAATGAAATTCCAGGTGTTTTAGTCCATAGAAACTGTCTTTTACCTGATACCGAACCGAGAACTTCTGTTTTGTCCTGAGCTGAACCAACACATAGTCTTTTTTCGTTGCTACGCGGAGCCGTTCCTGATCCTGGGGAATTACATATTGGCTAATATACTGCTCCATTGCAGTCTGATAGCCGTACTTAAAACTAGTAGGCCAATTCATACTCATCCGCTCACTGTCCCGATATATTACACACTCCCCTGTGTCAAAATTTACCTGATAGATACCTAAGTAGTCCACACTAAGCGCATGGAGAACATTGTAGCTCCGATTTTGAAGTTCACGAAACAGGTTGCGCCGTTTCAGGGAAGATACGATAAAGTATGCGGCAGTCTGGAGCATATTTGAGGTATATTCCATCGACTTTACCGGCGGATTGTCCACACCGTAAAAGCCAATGAGTCTTTTTCCGTCATAGAGGGGAACTACCACAAGAGAATGGATATTTTGCCGTTTCAGATTCTCATATTGCAGGGGCTCCGATTCCCGGATTTCTTCCAGGCTCTCAATAATGATGTGTTTGCCAATGCTAAAATTTTGATACCAGCTGGCGCACACCTCAGGGGGGACGTTTTGAAGATTCTCCTTTTCTGGCTCCACTCCGTCTGCTACCCACTCATAAGTATTGTCATCGCAGCCAGCCTCGTTCTGTTCAAATATGTAGGTTCGTTCCCCTTTTAGTGTTTTTCCTAAGTGTGCTAACAGCACTTCCAGTGATTGGTCAGGAGTCTCCTCTAGCAGGGCAATACGAAGCCCTTCATTGATGACCGATTCCAGATTTTGAATGCTTTTTACATCACTGCGCTGCTCATGGTTCCCAATGACCGGCGTGTCTTTGCGGGTTTGTCCAAAAAGCTCTTTTGAATAATTCATACACCTGCCCTCCATATAGACCGTTTTCTGGCCATAGTCACTGCACTCACAAATTCTGACACGGAGAGGCGCCTTCTTGGAAAGCGCTGTATCCCAATATTGGTACAGTTTTATTTTGTTCCCACATTTTTAGTGACTTTTTCACAAAAAGCAGAAACTCTTGTGTCATAATACCATGTGCCCCTCATCACGTCAATAGAGGAGTTGAGGGACGACAAAAGCTTCTTGATTTTTGGATATCGATTGGCAATAAAATATTGAATTTTTGCAGTTCCAGTTAAGAAAAAGCCAGGCAGGGGAGCTGCCTGGCTTTTTGAGGGGAGTATAAATAATTAATAAGGCTGAAGAAATTGATTTAAGGGAAATCAATTTCTTCATTTTAATTATACTAAATCTGTACACAAAATGCAAATGGAAATAATAAAATAAAAAAATGTTTCAGATAAAGAATAAACTGCCTTGAAAAAGCCATACTACTCGTGTAACAAATCCATTAACCACCAGGAGGTAGAAACCATGAAAGACAATTACAATGATATGGATAACAGCAAGAACTGCAACAACAGCCGCAACAACAATCAGAACAGCAGCCGCAACAGCAGCCAAAACAACAATCAGAACAACAGCCAGAACAGCAGCCGCAACAGCAGCCAGAATAACAATCGCTAAGGACCTGCAGAAAAATCAGAAAAGAACACGATTAAAAATCAAAAGCAGAGTAAATCTGCCAGACAGAAGGCCGTCCCGGGACAAGGGACGGCTTTTCTACATATAATAATAGCAAATTGGTGGAACAGGAAGGAAATCATGTGGTATGTAATCAGTGTGGCACAGCTGGAACAGTATCTGGATGAAAACCGGTGGATTTATCTGGTGGATATGCGGGATCCGGATGCTTATAAGCAATCTCATATTTGTGAAGCGGTGAATATACCAGAAGAAGAATTTTGGGATCGGACGGGGGAGCTTCCCACAGACCGGTTGATTGTTCTATATTGTTACCGGGGCCCCCGGAGTATGTTAGCAGCAAGACAGCTGGCCCGATACGGATATCAGGTAGCTGATGTATATGGAGGCTTTGATGCTTACAGAGGCAAATATCTGGAGAGATAGACAACAGTTTTGCCTGAAGGATTGTTGCCGGGAGAGGATTTTACAGGTTTTTCAAAGGCTTTCGTTGACAATCCTATGGTCAGGCTATAAAATAATAATGTTAAAGAACAACTGCGCAGACAATGAGGAGAAAACCAAATGAAATATATGTTTGCATCAGATATTCATGGATCCGCATGGTATTGCCAAAGGCTTTTAGAAGAATATCGCCGGTCCGGTGCAGACCGGCTGATTTTACTGGGAGATATTTTGTATCACGGTCCTCGCAATGACCTTCCAAGAGAATATGATCCCAAAAAAGTAATAGCAATGCTAAACGGAATAAAAAATGAGATCTATGCTGTTCGGGGGAATTGTGAGGCGGAGGTTGATCAGATGGTTCTTAAGTTTCCGGTGATGGCAGATTATGGGGTCCTGGTGCTGAACGGACTCACTTTTTATGCCACCCATGGGCATGTGTATCATCAGGATAATTTGCCTCCTATGAAGAAGGGGGATATCCTGATCCATGGACATACTCACTTATTAAAGGCAGAGCAGGAGGAAAATTGTTATGTCATAAATCCTGGTTCTGTCTCTATCCCAAAGGGAGGCAATCCAGCCACCTACGCGATTTTAGAGGAGAAGTGTTTTCGGATTTTGGATTTTGATGGAAATATAGTCAGGGAGATAGATTTTTCTGGAAGATAAGCAGCCTTTTGAGAAAGGCAATAAAAAACAGACATTAGCATCGAAGTGATGGCAGAGGAAAGAGACATTGAGAAAGGCAATATATGGCAGAAAAGAGATATGAGCTGATGGCGCCTTGCCATTTCGGCATGGAAGCGGTATTGAAGAGAGAGATTCTGGATCTGGGATATGAAATTACTCAGGTGGAGGATGGCAGGGTGACATTTTTGGGAGATGCAGAGGCGGTTTGCCGCGCAAATATATTTCTCAGAACCACTGAGCGGATTTTGATTAAGGCAGGAAGCTTTCGTGCCACCAGCTTTGAGGAGCTGTTTCAGGGGACGAAGGCTATTGCGTGGGAAAATTTTATTCCCTTGGATGGAAAATTTTGGGTGAAAAAGGCAGGCTCGGTAAAGAGTAAGCTGTTCAGTCCCACAGATATTCAGTCCGTAATGAAAAAAGCAATGGTAGAGCGGATGAAGCAGGCCTATAGAAGGGATGTGATCCCGGAGACAGGTAGCAGTTATCCGCTTCGGGTGTTTTTATACAAGGATCAGGTGACAGTAGGTCTGGATACTACAGGGGAGTCCTTGCACAAACGGGGGTATCGAAAGCTGACCAGCAAAGCGCCGATTGAGGAGACTCTGGCAGCGGCTTTGATTATGCTCACTCCGTGGAGAAAGGACAGGATTTTGGTGGATCCTTTCTGTGGCAGCGGTACATTTCCCATTGAGGCAGCTATGATGGCAGCGAATATAGCACCGGGGATGAACCGGTCCTTTCTGGCGGAGGACTGGAAGGAATTGATACCCCGCAAATACTGGTATGAAGCGATGGACGAGGCGTCCGAGATGGCAGATGATACCATATCAGTGGATATTCAGGGATATGATGCGGACGGGGATATTGTCCGGTCAGCCCGGGCTAATGCTGAGGCTGCGGGTGTGGGACATCTGATTCATTTTCAGCAAAGGCCGGTGGAAATGCTTAGTCACCCGAAAAAATATGGATTTCTCATAACAAATCCGCCTTATGGGGAGAGACTTGAGGAGAAAAGCAGCCTTCCGGCATTGTATACGCAGTTGGGGGAACGCTACCGTGCATTGGATGCCTGGTCAGCATATATAATCACAGCGTATGAGGATGTGGAGAAATATATTAGGCGAAAGGCAGACCGGAACAGAAAGATTTATAATGGTATGATGAAAACTTATTATTATCAGTTTTTGGGGCCTAAGCCTCCCAGAAGGAATGGGAACAATGGGGAATATAGCTGACGGCCTCACATTCTGGCGATGGTGTCTTGTGGGAATGATGCTTGTTATGCTCAGCGGCTGCGGGTTTTTGCAGAAGGAGACATCAACCGAAAAGCAGGCAGAGAAGGATCAGACAGACGCTTTAGACAGGGAGAGGGATCGCACAAAGGACGAAAAAATGTCCGTATCTGAAAAGAGCAGGAATAAAAGAGAGACAGAAGGGGTGGAAGAGGAGAAGGGACAAAGGAAGCCAGATCCTTTCCAGGAGAAGATTATGGAACAAATATGGTGTACTCCTGATATATCGGAGTATCTGTATTCGTTGCCCGGAGAGCAGATTCGGATTCTGAAAAGGAGAAGCTATCTGCTGCGCTTAAAGGAGATGAATCAGATATTGGAAGGCCGAAAAGAGCTTCCTTCCCGATATGATGCCAGAGAGGAGGGACGGGCAGCACTAGTGGAGGATCAGGGTGAGCTGGGAACCTGTTGGTCATTTGCTTCTCTGACAGCTCTGGAAAATGCGCTTTTGCCCGGGGAAGTATGGGATTTTTCAGAAGATCATATGTCCCACAACCCTAATTTTGCTCTGGGACAGAAGAAGGGCGGGGAATACACTATGTCTATGGCATACCTGCTGTCCTGGCAAGGGCCGGTGACAGAGGAACAAGATCCCTATGGTGACGGTGTTTCTCCGGAAAATCTACAGCCGGTAAAACATGTCCAGGAGATTCGGATTTTGCCGGAAAATGACCGGGACATGATCAAACGTGGGATACTGGCCTGCGGAGGAGTACAAAGCTCACTCTACACTACTATGCAAAACAGCCAGAGTCAGTCAGAGCATTATAACCGGGACGTCAATGCCTATTGTTATCCCAAAAAAGCAACGCATAACCATGACATTGTGATTGTAGGATGGGATGACAACTTCCCGAAGGAGTATTTTAGGACAGAGGTGGAAGGAAACGGAGCCTTTTTATGTGAGAACAGCTGGGGGACAGAATTTGGAGAGGATGGGTTTTTTTACGTTTCGTATTATGATGCCAATTTGGGAATGACGAATATTATCTACACCGGTATAGAGAATACAGACAATTATGATTGCATCTATCAGAGCGATCTGTGTGGGTGGATCGGACAGATGGGATATGGGGAGGAGACAGCCTGGGCCGCCAATGTTTACAGGGCCGGCCAGGCGGAACAGATAGCAGCTGTTGGGTTTTATGCCACTGGGGAAAATACCAGCTATCAGATCTATGTGAAACGCCATGTGTCAGAGGATCCGGCCTCTGGGCTTAAGGATACCGGGAAGGCTGTGGCTGAGGGGAAGCTGACTCAGGCGGGCTATTATACGATTCCATTGGATAAAACAGTCCCGGTAGATGCCGGAGAACGGTTTGCTCTTGTGATACGGGTGACTACGCCGGGAAGTGTCCATCCTATTGCCATTGAGTATGATCCGGGGGATGGGAAAAGTCATATCAATCTGGATGACGGAGAAGGGTATATCAGCTATGAAGGCACCTACTGGGAACGGGCGGAGGAGAAGCAGAGCTGCAATATTTGCCTGAAGGCTTACACCTTTGTCCGTCAAGAATCACGGCGTGGAGCGGATGAAAGGAAAAATGGTAAAGATACGGAGGATAATGAATGAAGCACAGGATTATATTTGCCACTGGAAATACCGGAAAAATGAGAGAGATTCGCCTGATTCTGGGAGATTTGGGCTGTGAGATTCTGTCTATGAAGGAGGCAGGGGCAGATCCGGAGATTGTGGAGAATGGCGCCTCTTTTGGAGAAAATGCAGAGATCAAGGCCAGGGCAGTATGGCAGGAGACCGGGGATATCGTGCTGGCGGATGATTCTGGCCTGGTGGTGGATTATATAGGAGGGGAGCCGGGGATTTATTCAGCCCGATACATGGGAGAGGACACCTCCTACGAGATCAAGAATCAGAATATTATTGACCGGCTGAAGGATGCCAGGAATGAGGAACGAACTGCCCGGTTTGTCTGCAACATTGCTGCCGTGCTGCCAGACGGAAGCGTGGTACACACAGAGGAAACTATGGAGGGAGTCATTGCCTATGAACCTGCGGGAAGCGGAGGTTTTGGATATGACCCGATTCTCATGCTTCCGGAATATGGTGTTACCTCTGCAGAGCTGACTATTGAAGAGAAGAACCGGATCAGCCATCGAGGCAAGGCGCTGGAAGCAATGAAACAACAGCTGAAACGAATTCTTAGGGAGGAATCCTGATGAAGATTTTAATCGTGAGTGACACACACCGTAAGGATGAGAGTCTTAAACAGGTGATTGAAGAGCAGGCGCCATTGGATATGCTTATTCACTTGGGTGATGCAGAAGGAAGCGAGATGCGGATTGCAGATTGGGTTAATGAGGGCTGCCAGTTGGAGATGGTTATGGGAAACAATGACTTTTTCTCATCTCTGGACCGAGAGATTGAACTGGAGCTGAAAGGCCACAGGATTTTTCTGACCCATGGACATTATTATAATGTGTCTTTGGGAGTGGAAGGGCTTTATCAGGAGGCAGTAGATCGGAATTGTGATATAGCTATGTATGGCCATACCCATCGGCCATTTCTGGAAAAGCGGGGGGAGGTGACGATCTTAAATCCTGGCAGTCTTTCCTATCCGAGGCAAGAGGGACGAAAGCCTTCTTATATGTTAATGTTTATGGAGGAGGATGGAAGCGTGAGCTACGAAAGCTGCTTCGTATCTTAGAGACCGGCAAAGTGTATGGGATTTAGACCAGGAGGAGCTGGAGGATTTGATCGACCTGGAAGATCCGGATATATGCTTTGCCGGTGGAAACAGATATGATAACGAATTGTTAAAATTATTCCGGAAATTTTTGCATTTTTTAAGGAAAATTTTTGGTTGACAAAATGGAATGATTGTTATATAATGTTTCTTGCGTTGGTCAACATTCGTTGGTGATGCAGGATGGCAGCATTCCATGTATCGGGGTGTGGCTCAGTTTGGCTAGAGCGCCTGGTTTGGGACCAGGAAGTCGCAGGTTCGAATCCTGTCACCCCGATTGTACCATAAGTTCATAGATTATGCAGGTGTAGTTCAATGGTAGAACACCAGCCTTCCAAGCTGGATACGTGGGTTCGATTCCCATCACCTGCTTTTTTTATTTGCCCCTGAAAACAGCCGGATGCCTTGAAAATGCTGGTGTTTTCAGGGGTTTTGAGTATACCTATGGTATTATTGGGAATACAAATATATCTGTCAAAGTGCATAAAGTATCACACGAAGTATCACACGGAATATCACACGAAATTACCCGTCATTTTCTCAAAATGTCCATTGATTTTCTTTGTCTGCCGGGCGGTCTCAAGATCAATCGCATTTCGATATACAGACTTCATAACATTGTCGCTGGACCACCCTCCGCGCTGAAGGATATATTGGTCTGGCACTCCAATGGCGTGCATGATGGAAGCTGCATAGTGGCGTAAATCATGAAAACGGAAATGAGGAAGTCCGGTTCTTTTTATTGCCCTTTCAAAGCTTCGTGTAATTGCATCCGGACTGCGATTAATGATCCTTCCGGTGCGTCCCTTCATTTTTTCTATGACAAATCCCGGATATTCGATCTCACGATAGGAGCCGTAGGTCTTTGGCTGCTTCACCAGATATTGCCTGTCCGGCCCCATAACCATACTTTTTGTAATGGATACTTTGTTGCCAGATATATCGGTGGATTCCAGAGCGCATATTTCCCCGCGTCTCATAGGTCCAAACGCTGCCAGAAGAATTGCAATTTCCAGATCCGTTCCTGCAACATCTTTTAAAAGTCTTTTGACATCGTCATCCGATGGGCAGTATAAATCCGGTTTTTTCTTTTCTGGCATAGTGACCTTTAGCGTCAGATCCGGCGCAAACATATCAACGGTAGCAGCCAGTAGTCCGTAAATGTTTCGGACATATTTTGGGGACAAATTCTTAGACAGATCACTTATCCATATCTGGATATCTGTGCTGTTCAGTTCATCCAGCCATATTCTGCCGATATCTCTCATGCGACATTCCTGCATTTTTCGGTAGGCTCTTATGGTACTGGGAGATAAAACCCCTTCTTTGGCATCAATATACCGTTCCACAGCTTCGTAGAGAGTAATTCTGGCAGGCTTCTTTTCTGCTTTCCCGGCTTTCCATTGTGCTGCCAGGTATTTGGCTTCCTGCCGAGTAGGTGCTGTGAATGATTTGTAGTGCTTTTTTCCATCTACATCCGTGTAATCAAATACCTGTATGCGGATGTTGCCAGATGGCAGAGCATTTTTTTTCTTTCTTGCCATATATATCATGCTCCTTTCTGTGGTTGCGACTGTCGCAACGATTTTTGGGTACAAAAATAACGCCTATACCTTTGACAGGAGGCGCTGGAGATGATACAATGACCTTGGGTGTAAGGATTGTATCATCTGGCGCACTGTCCAGGTATAGAATCTATGTAAGAACCGTTCCTGTTGGCGCAGGGGCGGTTTTTACATTTGACAGTTAAATAACCTTGGTAAACCGATTGATATTATTGCGTTGGAGCCATTAATACTTTGCCAGTCCCCCTATATACATTCACCAGCCCTTCTCCTGATACAGCAGAACCAACCAGGGATTTTGAAGAACGTTCCACAGTGAATTTTAGGGAGTTAGACCAGGCAATAGCCATATTTCCATCAATTTTCAGTTCATCGTCTTTTAAATCAAACTCGATTAACTCATCTTTTGGAACGGGGCTTTCCAATACAGCAACTCCATTTCCTGTGAGGCATAAATTAAATAATCCCTCTTTGCCGGCAACTGCAGAGGAAATGGTAGTTCTGGCAACGACCTTTTGTGTTATATTGGAATCACAGGCTAAAAATAAACCATCTTCAAGAACCATGCTCCCCCATTCAGAAACTTCTTCTAACAAAATGTGTTTGTATGTAGGTTCAAGCATAACCAATCCATTTCCTGTATACTCTGGTTTTGCGCTGGACTCTTTTGTTACTTTGGATGCAATTGCTTTTCCTAAAAAATCACCAACGCCTTTAATTCCAGAAGTCATATTAACGGATCCGGCCATCCACTGCATAGCTCCTGCCTGTACAGTAAAAGAATTGCCGCTCAATTCGATAAGCACCTGGCGTTTACGGACATTCATTTCTGCCGCGTAATAAGCGGCCATGGCTGAGGATGGATTGACACTCAAATCGCGCTGGTGCTCAAATACCTTAACGCAGCCTAACGAAGCAATCTGCTTCATGTTACCATTGTCGTAAAGATTGTTGCATGTTACCATAAAAGTTCCTCCTGTTGTAATATAAAAGACCTATGTTTTAATCATTGCTATCTTTTTCCAATTCTTTTTTTAGTTTAGAAGCAATTCGTTTAACCCCTATTTGTGGGTCTAAAGACAATGCTTTTTCAAAATATTCAAAGGCCGCTTTCTTATGGTTTACATCTAATTCCACTTCACCGATTTTTCGATATAACCAGGCAGAATTTTGATAATCTGGATTATCTACAAAGGATAGTAATTCTGAAATATATAATTCGTATTTATCGTTGGAAAGGGGTTTGGTTTCTTTTTTCTATTTCATCTAATAGCGCATAATATCGTTTGGTTTCAATACTATCCTCGTACATTTTATTCACTTGATCGCGGAAGGCGTTCTCTTCAATGAGATGTCCCAAAAAGGTAAAATGGTAATATGGTGTATCTGGATGTTGAGTGTAGCAATATGCAATACAGTGCTGATTTTCCAATATTATAAAATCTGTCGAGTTGCTTGAACATAAATCTTCAGGCGAAAATACTTTTATCTGCTGATTTTCCATATCGTATATATAAAAACTATTATGATCCATTAATACAAAATATTTACCTGAATCTGAAAATTTATAACATCTAGGCCCGTTTTTAGTATAATAAACATGAAATAATTCTTTTCCAAAATTATCATACAGATATAGGTCTAGTACCGCATGTGGATTATCGGAGAAATAGGTATCTATAACAACAGCATAACCAGACCTGTTTAGTGTACAGCTAAAAACATTCTTTACTCGACCATTTTCAAAAGGATATTCTTGTTTAATAATCCTATTGTTCTGACTGTTTTTTAAAAAAAGTTTGAACAGATTCTTAGAAGGAAATAGTTCTCTAAACAATTGTAAAGTTCCATCATCAGATGTGGCTATAATAAAAATGTTATTTGGATCATAGGATGGATTTGAAGTTTCTAAATCTTCAGTGTTCGGTACTTCGACAGAAGATGGCTGTATATCGTTTTGAATTATGTCCTTTTCTTGTATAGTTGATTTATTTTCTGACTTTTTTCTGAAAAATAGGTGCATAATATTCTCCTCATTCAAAATTTGGGGATTTAATCCTTTTTACAGTTTAGTCTTAACTCTAGTAATTCCTTCGGGTATCCTGTACAGGAACAAAATTGTTCCTCGGTGAATCCGGTATATTCTTGAAGCATATCATCTGTAATTAGTAAATATGCAGCGAATAAATTTGCCTGGCGCTCGATTTTAGAAGTCAACAATAGTGTCTTGTTACTCATAAATGCACAATTTTCTTTTACATGTAAGATAGCATGTCCCAATTCATGTGCCATAACTACCTTAGAAAAATTATTTTCAAGATCAGAATTTATGTATATACATTTATGCCTCTTCAAATATTTGTAATATCCAGAAATTCTTCCCAGTGGATACCGAAATATTTCTATATTAAGATAATCCGCTATCACAAAAGGGTCATTGGTTCCGCATAGCTTGGTGTAATATCGAATAAAACACAGTATTTTGCTGTTCAAATTCATCACCTACTTTTTGTTCTTGCGGGGGTTATATTTTTCTTTGTTAATAATCTTTAAGTGCCGTAAACTCATACCGATGGCATCTCGGAGTAATTCTTTAGATTCTTGGTCTACCTCTTCTCCATTGTAATATAATGGGGAATCCTCACCGGTCTCAATTTTATCCATTAATGCGTCAAGGTCTCTGGCTATGTCACGCTCATCTTTAGGATTGATGATGATTTCTTGTGGTTCCGTTTTTATTTCCCCAGTCATTAGATACGATATTGGTAAATCTAAATATTGGGATATTACAAGAAGTCTATCAGAAGGAAATTTTCCTTCTTTTAATTTCCTTATATATCCATTAGAAAATTTACAATCTTTTTCCAATTTTGATATTGGAATTTTTCTTTCTGCACATATTTTTTTTACTAGTTCTACACTATCCATACTTACCTCTCACTAATTTTAGGAAAAAGTCTAAAAATATGCTTGACAAATGAGAGATAACTCCTTATAATGGGATTATGTTTTAGAGATAAGTCTAAAACATAAAATGATTGTTAGAAGTTATTCTCGATGATTGGTGGTGCTTTCATTTTAGAATAATTTCTAACAATTGTCAATACTAAAATTAGATTTTTTTCTAAATTAGAAAGGAGGTATAATTTGCTTTTTGATGCCATTTCTTTGCTTTGCAAGGAAAGAAATGTAAGTATTGCACGCTTAGAAAAAGAATGTGGGCTTGGAAATGCAACAATAAGAGGGTGGAAAGATTCTAGTCCTAATCTGACAAATTTGAAAAAAGTCGCTGATTACCTAAAGGTAGACATCAATCAACTGATTTCATAAGGAGGTGGTGAGATAAAATAGAGCTGCCGGAGCAAGCCAGCAGCTTTGTATATTGACAATATTCAGGATGCAGGGTGTTCGTGATTTGCTTCGGCCATGCGGGTAAATGTATCATGCTGTTTTACTAACGTGTTCGTAATACTGTTACCTCCTAGAATATCAGAAAATGACTTGTTTACGAGTTGCGTGAATGTCGGTTCTTCCAATATGTTATCACACGGCTTTTTATCCGTGCTTCTGCATGTTGCCATGCAGTTCAGCATATGTCATCGTCCTGAATATTGCCATAGCATTAAATGATTTTATCATGTCACAAAAAACAAATGTAAAAAAATTTTGAAATTTCTCAAGCCCAGATTACCAGATGGAAGGGAGGTGAGGGGAAAACGGAAAATGAAATTAAAAAATTACGTAATCAGGTACAAACCTTACGGTGGTGTTACCTGATTACGGTAGGATTTTTTACTGTATTCATGGTAGCTCATTATATTCAATACTTTCGGATTTATTCGTATTGTCATCAGATTGTTGAGATGAATCAGCAGCTTCTCGAAGTGTTTCGACAGCTTGAGCCTGTGCGTCAAGAGCTTGGGATTGAGCTTCAACAGCTTCAGACTGTGCTTCGACAGCTTCTCGAAGTGCTTCAATAGCTTTAGCCTGAGAGGAAGATGAAGCATTATTGGTGTGTAAGTTTTTGGAAGTTGACCCTAGAGATTTCGTAGGGGGAAAAGAGGTGAGAATATGAAAAAGACCCCGTATCAACAGGCGCATGAAGATATAAATGTCATTTTTGCTGAGTTAAAAGCACGAAAAGGTTGGACAGATAAAGAAATTGGTAAGTATATAGGGGAAAACGGAATAAAAGCAGATAGTGTCAAGTGCAAGCGTAACCAGGGCCTATTTCCTAAAATACGATTTTGCGACTTGTTTTTGCTTCTTGACCTTGCCGGATATGATATTCGGTTTGTAAAGAGAGAAAAATACGGATGAAAAGGAGGAACCATGAGAGATTTAAGATTTATGCCGCCCGGGAAGGTCTACCTGACCCCCGGCCAGAAACAGGCCCGGTATATCCGGCTGCTGGAGCATCTGGTGATTGCGCTGGGATTTGCCTGCATAATTCTGGTGGTCAGTTTTGGGATAGCGGTTGTTTCGTGAGAGGAGGAAGCCATATGGCAAAGAAGCAGGTTGTGGAGTTTGAGCGGGTACATAGCGGTCAGGCGGCCCACCGGCAGCAGGTCCGGCTCCTGGCTTACCGGAAGAGGATGACGGGGGTGGACAGACATGGGAGGCGGTGAGGCACCTGTGCGGTATCTGTCCGGCATTGTAATCCTGGAGAACGGCATGGAGTCCGAGTTTGCCCTCCGGGAGGATGCGGTAAGGCTGATGGAACAGGAAGCAAGGCGCAAGCGGAATTACCACCGCATGAAATGCGATCTTAGGACCTATAACCTGGCGGACGAGCTGGTATGCGGGGCAATTGACCCTTATTTAAACCGGCTGGCGTCAGAACAGGAAGAAACCCTGGCAGTAGGCGCTGCCGGGGAATCCGGATGATAAAAACATATGAATACCCCTATTATGGGGGAGATTGGAGGAAATGTCAAGATGAAAAAAAGATCCTTGTATGAACTGACAGAGAGCTACCAGATCCTCATGGATATGGTATATGACCCGGAGGTGGACGAGCAGACGGTCCAGGACACAATGGAAGGGCTGTGGGGTGAGATTGAGGACAAGGCGGACGGATATGCCAAAATCCTTACGGGGATGAAAGCGGACATGGAAGCCCTCAAAGAAGAGGAGCTTCGTCTGAACGCCCGGCGTAATGCCCTGAAAATCCGTTCCCAGTGGCTTAAGGACAACTTGGAGGCCAACATGCGGGCAATCGGGAAAACAAAGTTTAAAACGGCTCTGTTCAGCTTCAATATCCAGAAAAACGGCGGGCTTCAGCCGCTTGTTATTGATGGACTGATCGATGATATTCCTGGGCGGTTTCTAATTCAGCAGGATCCGATACCGAATAATGAGGCTATCCGTAAGCTTCTGGAAGAAAAGCAGGTGGATTGGGCCCATCTGGAGCCACGCGGGGAAAGTCTGAGGATTCGCTGATGGAAGAATGGATGGGGATTACGCCGTACCGAATGGGAACCTTGGCTGATCTGGCAAGCAAAGTGACGAAGCAGATGATCTCCGGGGCCTGGCATCTCACCTATGAAGAGATGGAGATTGTCCTGGGGATGATCCGATATGGGATAGAGGAAAGCCAGAAGGTGAACCAGAAGCTGCGGGAGGCCGAAGGGGCTTTGTCTGTGCCTCCAGAAGGAGAGGAGGAAGCATGTTCTTAAAAACAGGGGAATTAAAAAAGCTTATGAAGGCCAGCTTAAAAAGACAGAGCCTGGCCATCGGATTTATAGAGACCGATCTGGGCAGTTATTATTTAGTCTACTCGGATTCCTGGGGGCTTAAGGTAGACGAGGATGCGGCTGTAAACCGGTTTAAGGCAGCAATCATGGAGCTGGTTGGGGAAATCCCGGAACGGGGCAGTTGCCACGCTTACCAGATCGACCCGGACACCGGGATCACTTATTCCAGCACATGGGATTATCCGGATCCTTATACGGACTGGAAGAAGGCGAAGGACAGCGCGAAGGAAACGCCGTTGATCCTGTCTATATGGCCTCATGAATACCGGGTTTATCAAAGAGAGAGTGATAAAGGATATCTGGCCATAAGCCGGGCGTGGACCGACCACATGCTCTCCCCTAAGGAATTGACAGATATAGAGAGTATGCCGGGACAGCCAAGCCTTCGCCGTATCGGGAAAGATATGGATATCCTGTATTTCAAAAACCAGACCACGATTTACTGGGTCTGCAGTGTAAACCCTGGGAAAAAGAGCAGAGAAGTCCTTTTCCCCAGGCTGAGGGAACTGGATTTTTCGGAAGAGGATTGGCTTTGGAAGGGCAGAGAAGAACGCGGGGCAGGAGAAGCCGGAGATTCGGAACCGGAAGAGGACGGCCTGCCCTACTAAACCAGAGAAGAGGAAAGGAGCGATGACTTATGGCAGTACCGGTATTGATAATCGGCCGGAGTGGGTCCGGGAAGAGCGCCAGCATGAGAAATTGCGTAGGGAAGGATTTTGCCCTTATTAACGTACTGAAAAAACCGCTCCCGTTTAAAGGACGGATTCCATCCGTACAGACGGATGACTATACAAAAATCACAACAGCATTGAAGGGATGCCAGCAGAAGTCAGTTGTGATTGACGATGCCGGCTATCTGATCACAAACCAGTTTATGCGGGGCCACAGTAACGCGGGGAAGGGAAACGGGGTTTTCAGCCTTTATAATGATCTGGGAGACCGGTTCTGGAGCCTGATCCAGTTTGTGGTCTCCATGCCGGAGGACTGGGTTGTATACTTTATGATGCATGAGGACAAGGATGATACCGGGGACGTGAAACCAAAGACCATTGGCAAGCTTTTGGATGAGAAGGTATGTGTAGAGGGAATGTTCACCATTGTTCTCCGGTGCATCCTGGATGGGGAAGACCATCGCTTTATCACCCAGTCGGCCAACGGGGCTGTAAGCAAATCCCCTATGGGGATGTTTGAGAGCCTGGAGATTGATAATGATCTAATGATGGTTGACCGTGTGATCCGGGAATACTATGGAATTGAGAATCCAAAAAACAAGCAGGAGGAGAAAACAGCATGATCCGAAAACCAAGCGGGTACGATGAAGCGCCGGCCTATACCGGCGAGTTCCAGCAACTTCCGAAGGGAAAATATGTATGTGTAATCAAACAGGTAGCGACAATGAATTCCAAGAACGGGAATGAGCAGTTTGTGATCCTGTACGATATTGCGGAAGGGGAATATAAGGATTTTTACCAGAAGATGTTTGATGCGGACAAGTCACAGAATCCATCGGAGGCCAAATGGCGCGGTGTGTTTAAGCAGAACATGGACGGGAAAGGGACGCCCTGGCTGAAGGGGATCATCACATCCATCGAGCGGTCCAATAATTTCATCTTTCCCTGGGACAAGGAAAAGAACGAGGCGACACTGAAAGGAAAACGTTTTGGGGGGATTTTTTGGCGCCGCCAGTATCAGAAGGACGATGGAAGCCGTCCAATTATTACAGAGCTGTACCGAATCCGGAGCGTGGCGAGTCTGGCAGAGGCTGAAATACCAGAAGACAGTTTACTCCCGGAGACCCAGGACACCCGCCCAGATCCGGCACAAGCGGAAACACCGTCCTTTGTAGGGGATGGCTTTATGAATATTCCGGATGGAATCGGTGACAATGGCATACCGTTCTTATGATGCGGATTCGGGACTGTACCGGAAGGTAAAAGAGGCGGTGACGATCCAGCAGGCGGCCTGGTATTGCGGGCTAAAGGAAGGGGCAAAAGGGCTCTGCCGCTGCCCCTTCCACCAGGATAAAAATCCCAGCATGAAGCTCTACCCAAACGGGAAAGGGTTTTATTGTTTTGCCTGCGGTGTGGGAGGGGATCAGATCAGTCTGGTGGCCCGATATTACGGAATTCGGAATCACGAGGCGGCAAAGAGGCTTGCTGCAGCATTTCAGGTTCCGGTCCAGGAACCCACTACATACCGGGGGAAAAGGGAGGCTGCACTGGCGATTAAATACCGCCAGGAGTTGACAGCCTTTGTGAAAAGGTCGGAGCTTTATCTGAAAATGTATCGGATCCTGTTGTGTGAGGCTAGGAGGAACCCGGGAAGCCCCCATTTTGATGAGGGGATCCAGATGCTGGATTATGTGGAGTATTTGTTGGAGTGTCTGGACTCCTGTGGGGAAAGCGTGCGGAAAGACAAAAAGGCGGTGAAATGGATTGGAGAAATCGAGAGACGAATTGCTGACTGGTATGTTAGCCCTCAGGAGGGAAGAGCCGTTACCAGATGATATTTTCTATGCTATTTTTGAAATCAATGACCGGGTGGAGCAGCGGAAATACATAGAAGCCTTAAGGAACGCTGCCAGGAAGCTAAAAAGGATCACAGAGTTCAACAATCTGTTTAAAGAGTACCAGATGGATTATCTGCAGCGCATGAAACAGAAAGGAAACAAAACTGCGTTCACAGACCAACCATTGGAATTAAACTGTGGGGAGTGGACGGCAACGGATTTTGGAATACGAATGAATCGCTACGATAGAAGCTTTCAGCCCGTAGTGCTTCATGCATGTAGCCATCCGGTTATGCCGGTGGAAATATTAAAAAATGTGGATACGTCAGAGGAAAGAATTACTCTGGCTTACTATAAGTCCGCCACTTGGCAGAGTATCACAGTCGGCCGAAGTGTCTGTGCCAATACAAACAAGATCGTGGATGCTTTGAGCCAGTATGGGATTGAAGTGACTTCAGATAATGCTAAGGAGCTGGTACGGTATATCAGTGACTGTGTAGGCTATAATCCGGTCGCTTTAAAGCCTAAGAGATCGATTAACCGTTTGGGATGGGTCGGGACGGAGTTTACCCCTTATGAGGCGGATATCCGCTATGAAGGGGATCCAGAATATGAATCCGTATTTAAAAATATTGGTGAACACGGAGACTTTGAAGCATGGAAGGAGCTGTGTGTCGGTCTGCGCAAAAACCGCCAGCTCCGGCTGATGATGGATGCCAGCTTTGCTTCTGTGCTGATCGAGCAGCTCCGGATCCTCCCCTTTGTATTTCATGTCTGGGGGGAATCCGGTACCTCTAAGACCGTGGCTCTGATGGTGGCGATGAGCATCTGGGGAAACCCAAAGATCGGCGGCCTGGTTAAAACCATGAACATGACGAAAAATGCCATTATGCGGCACGCTGCCTTTTTGTGCAGCATCCCGTTTGCCGGCGATGAGCTGCAGACGATTAAAGATAAATGGAACGGGAATTTTGATCAATTGATTTACCAGATCACGGAAGGAGTGGACCGGGGGAGAGCCCGGATCCATGGTGGCGTGGAGGAAACGAAGGTTTGGAGGAACAGCTTTCTTTTTACCGGGGAAGAGCCGATCACGAAGGCAAACTCCGGAGGCGGCTCCAAAAACCGGGTCATTGAGATTGCCATTGACGGAAGGCTGGTGGAGGACGGCCATTGGGTCAGCAATGCCGTGCAGGAGCATTACGGATTTGCCGGCAGAAAGTTTGTGGAGTACATCCAGGAGGCTGGAACGGCAGCGCTGATGGAGAGGTACCGTGAGCTGTTTGAAGGGCTTTGCAGACTGGACACCACCGACAAGCAGGCCATGGCAATGGCCTGTATCCTCTTAGCGGATGAGCTTGCGGGAAAGCTGTTTTTTGAGCGGGAAAACCCGGTTACGGTTTCGGAAGCCGGGAAGTACCTGCAGAGCACGAAAGAGGTGGATGTGGCGGAGCGGGCTTATCAGATGGTGCTTAACTGGGCTGCAAAAAATCCGGTTCGGTTTGAGAATCCGAAGGACAGCAATTCCTCTAACAGGGGGGAAGTGTGGGGAAAGACGGAGAAAAATGAAGAGAGCGGTGCGGAAAGTCTGGTGGTCAACAAGGATGTGCTGGTGGATTTCCTGGATGAAAACGGGTTTGATTATACGGCAGTCAGCAAGCAGTGGGCGAAAAACGGGTACTTAGTCCGAAATTCCCAGGGCAAGCATGTACATCAGACCAAGGTATATGGAATCCGGTCCAGCTATGTAAAATTGTCCCTCCCGGCCGATGATGATAACACTGATCCGGACGGGTTTATGAGGGTGGATTACCAGCAGCTGGAGATTCCGTTTGACTGAGAAATGTCTTACTGTAGCTAAAAAGGTAAGACACTGGTAAGACTTTTTTGAGCCTTGAAAGCCGCATAAAATAAGGATTTTTAATAAAAGTCTTACCGTCTTACCTGTCTTACCTGTTTTTAAACACTATACGCGTGAGAAAAACGGTATATACAAAATATTATATAAAATATATCCTTTTATAACCGGAAAAATGGTAAGACGGTAAGACCCCTGGTAAAATCAAGGGTTTCCGGCATTTTTTTGGTAAGACTTCAGGAAAGACATTTTTAATAAATGGTAAGACCACAGGAAAAGTATACATAATTTCCCGTAAAAAGGGAAGCACGAGGAGGAGAAAATGAGCAATAAAAAAAACGGAAGTGATTTTGAATCCTGGTTTGCCGGAACGCTTTCCGAAAAGGGATTCTGGGTACATCGATTTCAGGACAATAAAAACGGCCAGCCCTGTGACCTGATTGCAGCACAAGACGGGGAAACCTATCTGTTTGACTGCAAAAGCTGTGAGAAGGATTCCTTCCGCTTAAGCCGTATTGAGGAAAACCAGAGAAACGCCATGGAGCTGTTTTATAAAACCGGAAACAGGCGCGGGATGTTTGCTATCCGGTTCCCGGAAAATCTCATATACCTGGTAGATTATCAGGTGATGGAGAGTATCCGGAAGCGGGGCATGAAACGGATTGATAAAAAGGGGATCGCCCTTTACGGGAGGCCCCTGGAGGGATGGCTGGAGGATTTTGAAATCCTGCACCAAAACAGGAGGCGGGGATGCATATCATAGTCGGAGCCGAAATCCGGGTGAAGGATGCCAGCAAGGAGCTGCAGGCCTGGTGCAGTAAAAATCTGGTACTGGAAAACCCGGAATACAAAGACCGGAAACGCTGGGGGCTGTGGACCAGAAACACGCCGCAATATTTATGGCTCTACCGCGTGGAGGGAAGAGACCTGATCCTGCCGACAGGCACCGGAAAACAGATCCGGAAATTCATGAGGCCGGGAGATGGGGCGAAGGCAAAGCTGGCGGATAACGGGGTTTTGGAATATCACGGAGAGGTCCCTTTGTATGATTACCAGAAAACGGCAGTGGATGCTATGAGAAAGCAAAGCTGCGGGATCCTGCAAAGCCCATGCGGATCGGGAAAGACTCAGATGGGGATCGCCCTGGCAGCTTCCCTGTCCCGCAGGGCTTTATGGATTACCCATACCAGGGATTTGCTTGTGCAGTCCTATAACCGGGCAGGGCAGTATTTCCCTCCGGAAACCCTTGGCCGGATCACGGAAGGCGCGGTGCAGATCGGGAGCCATATAACCTTCGCAACGGTCCAGACATTAAGCCGGCTGGATTTGGAAAAATACCGGTACAGCTGGGATGTGGTGATCGTGGATGAGTGTCATCGCCTGGCAGGGACGCCGACAAAGGTCACGATGTTTTACAAGATTATGAACAGCCTGGCGGCAAGGCATAAATATGGGCTTTCCGCAACGGTTCATCGATCGGACGGGCTGATCGCAAGCACATTTGCCGTGCTGGGGCCGGTTGTCTATCGGGTACCGGATAAGGCGGTGGAGGAAAAGACCATGAAGGTGAGGGTGGAGCGGAAGGACACCGGCGTACAGGTGGTTCAAAGCTGCCTGGATACGGATGGGACGCTGGTATATGCCAAGCTGATTTCCTTCCTGGCCGGAGACGGGGAACGGAACCGGATGATCGTCAATGACCTGGAACAAAACCGGGAGCATTACAACCTGGTGCTTTCTGACCGCCTGGAGCATCTGAGGACCTTGATGGGGATGCTTCCGGAAAACCTGAAAAAAGAGAGTGCAATGGTTGACGGGAGCATGACAAGCAAGAGGGCCAGGGCGGAGAGAGAGCGAGTGATTGAGGAGATGCGTGCCGGGAAAAGGCATTTTCTCTTTGCATCGTTTAGCCTGGCAAAGGAAGGGCTGGATATCCCGCGGCTTGACCGGTTATACATGACAACGCCCAAGAAGGATTACAGCGTGGTGACGCAGAGCATCGGAAGGATTGCAAGGACGGCAGAAGGGAAAGCAGAACCGGTTTGTTATGATTATGTGGATGATATTGCATTTTGTGTGAATCAGTATAAAAAGCGTCAGACGCATTACAGGAAAGCGGGGTGCATCTTGTGACAGGATCACAAAGGAGACAGGAAGATAATTTTCGGATGGTGAACGGAGCCTTCAATGATGCTTATATTTTTTATAAAAAGTTTCATGGGAAGCCTTTAGAGCCCGGGATGGTGGAAGAAATGACAAGAGAGTTTGGGAGTATTCTGAAAAAGTATGGCGGGTCATTGTTTTGTACCAGGATTATGTTGGCAGTATTCTCCCAGATTGAGGAGGAAACGAGATGATGGGGGTGAAAAAGGTGGAAGAGATCCGAAAGAGCGGCCTGACATTTAAAGAGGCAAAAAACCTGGTAAATATCAGTATCCGTGATGTAAAGGATGGCTTTGTGGCAACCGGGTACTACCTGTGGATCATCCGGGAGGAGCGGCTGTGGGAGGATGACGGGTACAACAGCTTCCAGGAGTTCTTGCACTGCCAGTACCAGAAGGATAAGTCTTGGGCTTCCCGGTGTATCAGCCTGTATGAACAGTTTGGGAAAGTAATTAATTTTGGGGAATTGCCTATGCTGGCGGAGCCTTACCGGGATTATTCCGTCAGCCAGTTGATCGAGATGGTATCTATGACGGAGGAGCAGCGGGAGCAGGTAACGCCGGACATGAGGGTCCGGGAAATCCGGGAGCTGAAGCCGAAGAAGGAAAAGAAGGCAGCATTGACGCCGAATGGGGAAGCTTTGGAGGAGGCTGCCGGGGAGAAGCTGGAGGAGCAGCTTCCAGGGCAGATGGAATTAAACGATTATGAGAAGAATGGTTGCGATGTCGCAACCGAAGGAAGGCTGGACGAGAAGGAGATAACCGACAAATGCGCTTACCAGGAAGGGGGCAAGCTGGAATGTAACAGTTCGGCGTCCAGGGAGGAAGAAGTGGAGGTGGAAGAAAAACCGCTTTCCGCACATGGCACACCCAGAAAGGTATATCCGGAGGACAGCCTGATTACATCAGCCGGATGTGAGAGCGAACCGGGTGGATTTAAGGGCGGCTATGATTGTTCTGGCTGTGCCAGGGAATGTGGGATCCGGCAGAAAGAATGCTATTGCATAGAAGCCCCGATGGGAAAACCGTTTCCGTGTGACCGGATGGATGTGATTGGGATATTGCGGGAGGCCGTAGGGGATAAATGCCAGTTTGTAAATCCGGATTTGGCATACCGCAGGCAGGGTGACGGTGAGCCGGTACCATGCTGCAAGGATTGTGATGATTTGTGTGATTTAAGATGCAACCGGGTAAAAGAAACAATTCCCGTTCCGGATCCAGAGCCGGATTCCTCCGGGTCCGGAACCGGTGATCCAGACAGGATATCAAAGCCCGCGGAAATGAAAACCTATGACCGTAATCTCTTGGAAAAGATGATTGCAGATGCAGAGTATGAGATGGAGATAATGGGGGAGTATTGGATACAAAGCAAGTCAGGATATTATACCCAAAAGGTTATGCAAATCCAGGCATACAAAAACCTGCTGGCGGAGCATGATGCTGCTGAGGTTGCGAGGCCTGGCCTGGTGGAGAATCCGGAACAGGAGAAGCCGAAGCTTCCAGTTCTGAAAAACAATGACCAGCGGAAGGAGTGGTTGAAAAATTATAAAGCCTGGGGGCTCTGGTACAGGGATGAGCATATTGATGTGAATTATTACAAGTTTGACTTTGATAATGGCTCCCGGTTGATTGTCGCGGAATTTCCGCAGCGGGAAAATGACTGGTCGAGCGATAAATATGATCGTATATATTACCACCTGGTAGAGAAGGGAAAGAAAAAATATAGGGGTAAGAAGGTTTATGATGAAAAATACCAGGATTCGCCTACCAGTGAGACAGAGTTGGTCGAGTATCTGAAAAAGATTCAGCAGAAAAAGAAAGGGGGAGGGTGATGAGAGCCAACTTGAAAGAAGCCCGCCAGAAGGCAGGCATGACACAAAAGCAAGTGGCTGAATATCTAGGGATTCATGAAAGATATTATCAGCATATTGAGGCCGGGAAAAGAACAGGAGATTTTACTTTATGGGATATGTTGGAAGATTTATTTAACATTCATCAGAGAAAGCTCCGTGAGACTTTAGATAATCTTCCCGGCAAAGCAACTCGTCAAGAGAGACTTTAAGAATTGAGGATAAAAGTATAAGTGTTTTAATGTCTGGTTCACGTTTTCCATATTCGTAATTTTGGTATGAACGATCATTGATTTCTAACCGTTCAGCCATGGAATGTTGGGTGAATCCAGAGGAAATTCTTAAATCCCTAAGTTTTTCATGAAATTGCATAAAAATACCTCCTAAACATATTGACACGAACAAAATGACGTGATAAGATACAAAACACGAACAAAATGACGTGATAAGATAAGATATAGCCTTAAAGCTATAGTTTAACATGAAAATTAGGAGGATGCTACTATGACAGTAAAAGAAATCGCATTTAAACTTGAGGATTTGCAGGTGAAATCATGGGCATTGAACAGCCTGACATTGGCCGTCCATGATGCCATTGTTGAAGGGCCGAACGATGACAGCAATTTTGATGGTGCCCTGCATATGCTGACAGTTATGACCCATGAGCTGGAACAGGAGATGGATACTTTGTGTAAGACATTGTTTGAGGTCATTAAAACAGAACAGAAGGAGGTGGCGTAAAGTGAATGATTTGAAAATTTTTGAGAACGAAGAATTTGGAAAAATAAGAACGATTATTAAAGACGATGAACCGTTTTTTGTTGGTAAGGATGTAGCTGGGGCATTATGTTATGGTGAGCCGCATAAAGCGGTTCAAAAACACGTAGATGAAGAGGATAGGACAAAACATCCCATCCTTACAAAGGGAGGAATGCAAGATATGTGGGTTATTAATGAATCTGGCTTATATTCACTTATTTTGGGAAGTAAGCTGGAATCAGCAAGAAAATTTAAAAGGTGGGTTACATCGGAGATCCTTCCATCATTGCGTAAGACAGGTACATATTCGGTTACCACCACTTACCAGTACCCAGTTACCTCCGCAGCCTTGGATAGTGCTACAAATGCAGGACGTCTTTTTGAACGGATTATGAGAAGCGAAGGAGCGCCGCCTCATATGATTGCAATGGCAGTGCGTTCTATTTTTCTACAAGCTGGTATTGATATTCCAAGCTATGTAGTTAAGGTCCCGGCATATGAGCAGATGACGCTTGATGTAATGGTGAGATAAAATCCAGAAGAAAGGGGTAAAGAATGATCCGGTTGACAGAGCAGAAAGAGGATGGTCGTTGGGGCGTAAAGGGCATGGATTGGATGGATATCCATGAAGGGGTAAGAGTAAAAGGGAAGGTGATGGAGCTTTTATATGGCTGCCTGTGTGAGCTTAAGGCCTATGAGGATACAGGGTACAGCCCGGGAGAAGTGCAGCAGATGGGAGAAGAACTGAATGAATTAAACCATTATGATCAGGAGCAGACAAAAAACCTCCTGGACAAGCTGAGCTGGATGAGGCAGAGGAATCGATGGATTCCTGTGCAGGAAAATCACCCCAGAACGAGTGGAGATTATCTGGTGACAATGATAATCCCCGGATACAACCAGGGTCATCCAGTTACCAATTGGCTGTACTGGAATAATCGTGATAAGGTATGGGAGGAAACAAACGGGGATCCGATCACAGAAAAAATCACCGCCTGGAAGCCGATTCCGGAGGCGTATGAGGAGGAAGAATAATATAGGAGCTGCCAGCCGGAGCGTGTTCCCGGGATAACCAATGTGAGACCGGACACCTCCGATACGGCAAAGCCGCACTCCTTCCGGAACTGGCAACTGATAATATTATAAGCTTGGCATGGGAGAAGTACAAGGGAAAATTAAGATTTAGTGGAGGATAGATGGCGAGATTATCAAAAGCAAGACAAAAAAGCAGTACTGAAATTGAGAAAACGAAGCAGGCAATATACACAGATATTTTGGAAGAGCTTATACCGCCATGTAAAACATGGTCAGCCAGGATGCCAGCATATTGTTTTACGGCACTATGTTCGGATACAAGGTATCGCCCGGAGGTGATAAAATGTTAAAGGTGATATGTGATCGATGCGGGAAAGACATATCAGATTCCGGAAAGATCGGATACATAGCTTTAAATTTTCGGGAAAGTGTTGGCGGGCCTGTAGTTCAGGAAAATCCCATGAAGGGCCAACATTTCTGTGCATCCTGCATGGAGGATATCCAGGAGTTTGCAGCCAGTCTTAAAGAACCACCCAGGCCAAAGCCATCCTGTAAGCGTAGAATCGATTATCCTAAAATCATGGCATTGCATAATGCTGGCTGGGGAAATTCTAAGATTGCAGATGAGATGGGCATGACACGAAGCAGCGTGACTCAGGCGATCTGGTATTATAAGAACAGGATTCAAGGGAAAAATGAGGAGGACGGAGCTTCAGGTGGATAAAACAATACTGATCCAATA
>JAAWEL010000029.1 GCA_022794255.1 Lachnospiraceae bacterium | reverse complement strand
GCTACCACAATCGCAGAATATTTTAAAGATCAGGGTTATGATGTGCTCCTGATGATGGATTCTCTTACCCGATATGCAATGGCGCAGAGAGAGATTGGCCTTGCCATTGGGGAACCGCCCATCGCCAGGGGCTATACGCCGTCCATCTATGCAGAGTTTCCGAAACTTTTGGAGCGGAGCGGGAATTTTGGCAAAGGCTCCATCACCGGTGTCTATACTGTGCTGGTGGAAGGCGATGACACCAATGAGCCGATTTCCGATACGGTCCGCGGTATTTTGGACGGACATATTGTTCTCAGCAGGCAACTGGCAAATGAGAACCATTTCCCGGCCATTGACATTGGCGCTAGTATTTCCCGTTTGATGGTGGAGATTGTCTCAAAAGATCATCAGAGAGATGCGTCCCGCCTGCGGAATCTTCTGGGTCTGTATCAGAAAAATGCAGATCTGATTTCCATAGGCGCATACAAGAGGGGGAGTAATACGGCATTGGATGAGGCCGTTTCAAAGATAAATGAGATCAACGGATTCCTTCAGCAGGAGATCGATGAAAGCTTCAGCTACGAGGAAACTCTACAGCTAATAGAGAAGATTGTCAGTTGATTTCGGAGGAAGAAACTGTGAAGAAATTTCAGTATAGATTGGAGACTGTCCTGGCCTATAAAACGCAGGTTCTGGACAATTTAAAGACCGAACATGCAGCAATCATACAGAATGTGAACCGAAAGCAGGAGGAGATTCGGGGACTGAATCAGGAACTGGCAGGTTATGAGAGTCAGTTTGATCAGGCAAAGGAGGATGGAATCAGTATTGAGAGCTATCGGCTGTTTGATATGTGTATCGGGCGTATGGAGGAGATTATTGACACAGAGAAGAACCGGCTGAAGGTTCTTAGAAAGCAGGAGAATGCCAAAAAGCAGGAGGTTATAAATGCCAAGGTGGATACATCCAAGTTTGAGAAGCTGAAGGAAAAGAAAATCGGAGAGTATCAGAAGGCTGTTATGAAGGCGGATGAGATGTTTGTGGAGGAATTTGTATCTGGGGTGGCATTGAGACAGAGGCATCAAAACAGGGGATAAGAAAAAAGTGGTATTTTAAGCTTTTTTGTGTTATAGTATAGAAGTATGGCGATTTTTGTCGTCAAATGGGTTGTTTATGATGATATTTTAACTGGGATAATCACGGTCAAGCACCGTTGATTATAGATATAATAATATGGAAAGGAGGGATTTGGTGGAGACAGCAGTGAAAATGCAGACCATGACATCGGCAAAAACTCAGATGACCGGGCGTCAGGTATCTTTGGAAGCTTCTGTAAAGAACGGTGATTTTACCAAGCTTTTGCAGGCCAAGAAGGATTTGGCAGACAGTGCAGAGCAGACCGGGCAGACAGAGGCCAAGAAGCCAGGTGAGGACACAGTGAAAGCGCCATCCAAAGAAAAGCCGGAGGACTCTAAAGCTCCTGTAAAGGAGGAGGAAGAGAACTTAGGGCAGCAGGAAGCATTACAGCAGGCAGTTCTTATGCAAGCAGCAGTCCAGGTGGTAGAGGCTTTAGGGGAAGAGCCGGAGATTGTGGAAGAGACGATGACAGAGATGTTGGATTTTGCAGAACCAGTGGATGGCCTGACAGAGGCAGGGGAGAATATGCCGGTGTTTCAGGATGAAACAAAAGGAGAGTCTGTTCTTCAGGAGATGACGCCAGTGGCAGTGGAGAAACCGCCAGAGGAGAGTCAGCCTAAGCCTGTTGCCAATCAGCCTCAGGAGTCTGTGGCGGGCGAGATGAGGATTTCAGACAGGACAGATGCCAAAGGCCAGGAGAGAGAGAAGGATCTGACTGGTTCCAAAGAGGGACAGACCCGGGAAGAGCCGAAGGTACAAAATAGCCAGGAGCTATATAGCGGAGCATCCTTCAGAGCAAGCCAGACAGAACATATATTCCGCGATTCCGGACGGGCAGGGGAGATCCCCTTAAGGACTACTCCTCAGACATTGCCAGAAGATCTGGGAAAGACTCTTGCAGCCAGGTTTCCCGATACAGGAAAGACTCTGACCGTGGAGTTAGAACCGGCATCTCTTGGAAAGCTTACCATTCACATGACCTATGAGGCCGGGAGAGCGGCAGTGTCTATTATGGCCACAAATCCAAAAACCTTGGAGCTTCTCAGTGAAAAGGTATCGGAGATTGCAGCGATCTTAGAGGAAAAGACAGGACAGAATACAGTGGTTCTCACCCAGCAGCCTCAGGAGCAGGAGCAGTATCAGGAGAACAAGGATGGTACAGCTAATCAGGGAGAGAGCAGACAACAGGAACAGCATCAAAAAGAAGAAAAGGGACAGCACAGCGATTCCTTTGCTCAGCAGCTAAGGCTTGGGCTGGTCTAAAAAGGAGAGATTATGGCAGACAATTTATCAGTCAGCGGAACATCCAATCCGTATCAGACTCAGTACTATACGGCTCAGTCCAATGACAAGAACACAATCAGCATGACCGGATTCTTTCAGCTTCTGGCTACGCAGCTGCAGAACCAGGATATGAGCAATCCCATGGACAACAGCGAGATCATGGCTCAGATGACTCAGATGGCTATGGTGCAGTCCATGACAGCAATGAATGATGCGATGAAGAATTCCACGGCAGTGAATACTCAGACCTATGCAGCCGGACTGGTTGGCCAGGAAGTGACCATGGCAGTGACTACAGAAAATGCCTATGGACAAGAGACGCCAATCGATGTAAAATATGCAAAGGTGGAGTGGGTTAATTTCACCTCTGGTAATCCTACCATTAAGGTGGAGGGCGATGACAGGGAGTATCAGCTTACCCATTTGGTTGGTATGGGTCGGGTGCCCAATCCTTTTAAGAACAGCACAGAGGGCGAAGATGTGGATGACAAGGATGATGTAGATAACGAGGGCGATGGAGATGAGGGAGAAAAGGTCAAAAGCGTCAGAAGACTGGCAGCCCTTAAGGAGGATGACGAACAGGATTTTGACCGTGATCTGGAAAACGATCTTACAGCCGCATTGATCTAAAACAGTATTGGATTTTGGAAAGAGGAAAGATTATGGATATTCATGGGATGCGTGTTTATGAGAACGGCATGTCCGGTATCCCCCACCAGAATACTACAACACCTGGGAACGGGGAGTGTCAGCCGGAGTTTGGCCAGCTTCTCCAGGAAAAGGCGAAGGTGGGCCTGAATTTTTCCAAACATGCTGCAAAAAGACTGGATGAGCGGGGAATCACCGTTGACAATCAACTGATGAGCGATCTGGAGCACGCAGTGGAGGGCGCACGAAAGAAAGGCGCTAAGGATGTGGCAGTGATCGGCGCTCAGGGCGTTTTTATTGTGAATGTTCCCAACAATATGGTGGTCACGACTATGGGTCAGCAGGATATGAGGGAACGGGTTTTTACGAATATTGACAGCGCCGTTCTGTTATAAGCAGGACCTCGTATGAGGGTGTTTGTCCCGCCTGTGAGACACACAGGCAGGAGGAACGGCAGCAAGAAGGGAAGGAAAAGAAACTATGTTAAGAGCAATGGATTCAGCAGTGGCAGGCTTGCGGGCCCATCAGAACAAGATGGACGTGGTGGGACATAATATTGCAAACGTTAATACATTTGGATTTAAGGCACAGACTTATACTTTTAAGGAAGCAATGTATCAGACATCTACTTCATCTACAGGAGGTACCACTACAGCAGCCGGTGCTAATGCGGCTCAGTATGGTTATGGTTCTTTGATGGGAACTATTGGTGTGGATATGACTGCAAGTACTCCGACTTATGTAGGGGGATTTAATGCAAGTATCAGCGGTGACGGCTTTTTTATGGTTAGAAAAATGAAAACAAATGTTGCTGTTGATGGAGGAGATGCTTCTGCGATAACAGAGAGCATTAAAGGCGGAGATTTTCTATATACCAGAGTAGGGCAGTTTACATTAGACAGTAATGGATATGTGGTAGATGGGGATAAGAACTTTGTTTATGGATTTATGCCCAAAGCGGATGATAATACTGCAGTGGATGCCACAAAACTGGTGCCATTGAGAATGCCAATAGCCTATGAGAAAGCAGCTGACGGAACGATAACCGTTACGTTTTCTGATAACAATTATGATACTACTGGAACGAATGCTGCACTGCTGTCAAAGGGAGTTGAGATCAACAGTGCAGGTGAAATAACTGTAAAGCTTCAGTATGATACAGGAAAGATAGATCCGGATACTCAGGAGCCTATTATGGATAGTGCGGTGGTTTCTCTTGGAAAGCTTGCAATTGCCACTTTCCAGAATCCAAATGGTCTGAATAAAGCAGGCGGAAACTACTATACTACTTCTAGTGGAGATAACTCAGGTGCTGTAAGCGCCACAGTTTGCGGCGGTGGTACTCCGGACCTTATGACCGGTTACGTAGAAGCCTCCAATGTGGACCTTGCCAAGGAGTTTTCCGATATGATCACCACACACAGAGGTTTCCAGTCCAACACAAAGATGATTACCGTTTCGGATGAGATGTTATCCGATCTTGTGGCTATGAAGCGGTAATGACAAGAAACAGCATAAAAACAGGTAAGCAAATATGAGAATCAGGCGGCAGAACGAGAACCAGAAGATTATGGATCGCGCCCGCAAAGCCAGAAAAGAAAGAATATCCGGGGAGAGGAGCCGCCAACGCCGCGGCTACTCTCTGGGTGATGCGGAGAACCAGGTGGGAGATAAGGAAGGTAAAGGAATGATAAAAGTAGTTCGTTTAAACGGGGAGGAGCTTTATCTGAATGTTCTTCAGATTGAGAGCATGGAGTCCATACCGGAGACAAAGGTAAAGATGATGAATGGCGACTATTACCTGGTAAAAGATTCCGCGGATTCAGTTATGGATCAGATCAGGGCGTTTATCAAAAGCTGCTTTGTTTGTGAGGATAAAGGCCAGTAAGCGCTTTTGAAGCTTGGATTTAGGAGGAAAAGGAAATGGATTTGACAACGCTCGTTGGTATGATAATGGCCATTGGTCTGTGTATATGGGGAATCGGAGTGAGCAAGATCGGCAACTTCATTGATCCCCAAAGCCTTGCAATCGTAATTGGCGGTACAATCGCAGCCATTACGGCAAGCTATCCTTTAAGGATTCTTTTGGACATTCCCAAGCATATTACGGTATTGTTCAGAGGAAAAAAATATAATATTCCCAAACTGGTGGATCAACTGGTGGATCTGGCTATGCTTGCCAGACAGAGCGGCCTTCTGGCTTTGGAAGAAAAGGCGGAGGAGATTAAGGATCCGTTTTTAAAACAGAGTGTTCTGATGATTGTGGATGCCAGCGATCCGGATAAAGTCCGGGATATGCTGGAAAAGCAGATGGATGATATGATTGCAAGACATGATGAGGCAGCAGGACTTTATGAGAAGGCTTCCTCTTATGCTCCTGCATTTGGTATGATCGGTACCCTGATTGGTCTGATCAATATGTTAAAGGGACTGAATCTGGACGGCGGCGGCGGAGCCAGCAGTCTAGGAGCCGACATGTCTGTGGCATTGATTACTACCTTCTACGGAAGCGGTTTTGCTAATATTTTCTGTCAGCCCATAGCGAAAAAGCTGAGGGTAAGAGAGGCAGAGGAAGAACTTTATTGCTCTACGGTTATTGAGGGACTTATGGGAATTCAGGCAGGTGAGAATCCCAAAATGCTCAGAGAGCATCTTCTTTCCTGTATGAAACAGTCTCAGCAGAAGAAGCTTCTTTTAAAGGCTGAGAAGTCTGGCGGAGGTGGAGAAGGCTGATGAGCAGGAGAAAAAAAGGCGGCGGCGGAGGAGAAGACTGCGGAAGCTGGATGGATACATATGGCGATATGGTCACTCTTCTTTTATGCTTCTTTGTTATGCTGTATTCCATGTCCAGTCTGGATCAGCAGAAATGGGAAATCTTTGTAAAAAGTGTTTTTCCCAATTCCAATGAGAAGGAGCAGATCGCCATTAATGAGAATATATTAGATGGTGAATTTGATGTCTCGGGAAACCTTCAGATGGATGAGGAGATCGAGATGGATGATTTAGATAAGCTCTGGATTGCTCTTCAGAAAAAGCTGGAGGAGAGCGGGTTAGACCAGGGGGCCACCATGAGCAAAGGGGAAGGCTATGCCTTTATCTCCTTTGAAAATCATACGTTTTTTAATGGAAACAGTTCTCAGCTGACCAATGAGGCAATTGCTGTTCTGGATGCATTCTGTGAGGCGATTGAGCCTCAGGCAGATGCTTTTTCCCAGATTGAGATCATGGGACACACGGCTCAGGGGGATCCAAATCATCCGAACAATCCCCGGACAGACCGTCTTTTGTCCTCCATGCGCGCAGCGGAGGTGGCGGCCTATATCCAGGAAAAAAATATCATGGATCCCAGCAAAATTATCGGGATCAGCTATGGCCAGTTCCGTCCGGTTGACACCTTTGAGACCAGTGAAGGCAGGGCGAAAAACCGGCGTGTGGAATTTCTGATTATTAACAATGGGGCTGATATTAAGTCCATGAATGATTTTTATGATGAGATTAATGGTGTAGAGAAAGAAGATACCTCTGCTCCGGATGGATTCACAGAGGTAGGCGGCAGCATGGAAGGATCGGCCAGTATGGTCAATCAGCCAGATGATACGGCTGCTCAGGGAGCCGCAGACCCGGCCGAGGCGGGGAACGCGATTCTGGATAGGATGATCAATTCCCCAGCGGAATAACGGCTGTGACAGTTCAGGTGTTTTGGACTGTTACGAACTATTGAGAAAAGGTGGCGTTTTGAAATGGCAGACGTATTATCCCAAAGTCAAATTGATGCACTTTTAAAGTCCATGCAGGGCGGCGGAGGCGGTGACAGCGGCAGCAGTGATGCTCCTGCACAGCCAGAGCAGAAGGTGGCTGTGCAGGAGGAAAAGAAGAAATCAGAAACACCAGAGATCAAATATAGTAAATACGATTTTTACAGTCCAAGGAAATTCACCAAGGATAAGATGAAAATCCTGACCAGCGTGTTTGAAAATTATGCGAGAATTATTACCTCTCAGGTTAATGGTGTGTTTCGGGTTATGACGGACATTACTGTGATGGAGGTTCAGGAACGGCGTTACTATGAGTTTGTAAATTCTCTAAGTGAAAATGATGTAATCACTCTGGTTAATACCAGTATGGAGAATTATAACCGGAAATTGGTTCCCCTGATGATGTATGTGACGCCGGGATTGGTGATCACTCTCATCGACCGCATGTTAGGCGGAGAGGAGACGGTAGTAAAGGTAAAGGATGGATATCGGTATTCGGATGTGGAGACAGCCCTGTACCGCAGAGTGCTTTCCCAGTTGATCCATGCTTTGAAGGATGGCTTTGCCAGCTACATAAGTGTGAATTTTGAAGCCTATCGGATTGAAGAAAATCCCACGATGATGCAGGATGTGGGTTTGGATGAGACGGTAGCCATCATTCATCTCAATGTGGATGTAACTGGCCTTGCAGTGGAGCGGATCCGGATCTGTATGCCGGGTACCCTTTTGGAAGCTCTGTTTCAGGTTATGGACAGCCACAGACATCTTGCCAAAGGTTATTCTTATGAGGATAACCGGGAGACGATTCTGGAGAATATTCGTCAGTCTCAGCTTCCTCTTACGGGGCAGCTTGGTACGGTATCTCTGGATTTGGATGATGTGTACCATCTGAAGGTAGGCGATGTGATTGATATGAACAAGCCTAAGGACAGAGAAGTGAAGCTTTATGTGGGAAGACAGGCATGGTTTACAGGAAAGATGGGTATCTATAAAAAGAACGTTGCAATTCGGATTAACCGAAGGCTTTTTGAGGAGGATGATCCGGAGAGCGGAGAGCTTTCCGAGGAGGAGCTGTTGTCCGCCCAGGGAGGGGAGGAAACGGTTCTGGGCGGATAACAATCCTGCCGTCAAATGGATAAGAGGTTGCTGATTTATCAGTAGCATCATATATATTATTTTTTAAAAGAAGAGAGGGGAATACAATGCCTAAGATTATGTTGGTTGATGATGCCGCGTTTATGAGAATGATGGTTAAAAATGCCCTTACGAAAAGCGGGTATGATAATTTTGTAGAAGCTCAGGATGGGGCAGAGGCAGTGAAAAAGTATGCAGAGGAGAAGCCGGACATGGTATTTATGGATATTACCATGCCCAATATGGATGGTTTGCAGGCCTTAAAAAAGATTAAAGAAGATTATCCGGATGCAAAGATTGTAATGTGTACGGCTATGGGCCAGGAGGGAATGGTAGTAGATGCAATTAAGTCCGGAGCCAGAGATTTTATTGTAAAACCGTTTAATGCTGAACGTATTGTACAGACTGCACAAGCGATTTTGGGGAGCTAAATCAGGCGGGAGGATTTTAAAATGGCATTTTTGAGTTCTTTTGACATCAGTGCATCTGCTTTAAGCGCCCAGCGTGTCCGGATGGATATAGCGGCAGAAAATATTGCTAATATTGACTCAACCAGAACGGAGGGAGGCGGCGCATACCGCAGAAAGGATGTTCTTTTTGAGAGCTATGGAGCAGGTTCCTTTAGAGAGGCATTGCATAATGCTTCCGCAGGAAAAGGCTTTTCCGGCAGAAATGCAGGCGTCCGGGTGGCAGGTATTATTGAGGATGACCGGGAGATGAAGCAGGTATATAACCCAGGGCATCCTGATGCAGATGAAAATGGATTTGTAACTATGCCGAATGTGGATCTTTTAAAGGAAACGGTGGACAGCATGTCTGCTACCAGATCCTATGAAGCCAATGTTACGGCATTGAATGCAATGAAGCTGATGGCGCAGAAAGCGCTGGAAATTGGAAAATAATATTCCGCGCATAGAAAAATTTTGATAAAAGGAGATTGAAAAATGGGCGCTAGCAGCTTTAATGAGATGGAATTAGACGCTATAGGCGAGATTATGAATATCAGCCTTGGCGCCTCTGCGACAGCAGTTTCCACGATGCTGGGCACAAAGGTGAATATTACAACGCCCGTAGTGCTGGTCCAGACGCGAGAACAGTTTGAGTTCAAACGGCTGGAACCGGCTATTGGTGTTGAAATTGATTACGTGGAAGGCTTGGATGGCAAGAACATTATGATGTTCCGCAAGGAGGATATCCGGATCATTGTGGGCACCATGATGGGAGAAGAACCGCCCATAGAAGCCTTTGAGATGATGGATGAGCTGTATATCAGCGCCATCTGTGAGGTTATGAATCAGATGATGGGATCTTCTGCCACAGCACTGTCTGAGTTTTTGGGCACTATTGTGAATATATCCACACCAAAATCTTTTGATGTGGGTGAACCGGAGGATTTCAAAAATAAATATTTTACAGAAGAAAGCGGTATGGTGATTGTTCGCTTCCGCCTGGAGATTGAGGACAAATTAAACAGTGAATTTATGAATATTATGCCGGTGAAGCTGGCAAAGAGATTGCTGGAGCCTTTTGCGGATACATTAGGCGGAGCAGAATCAGCTCCCGCACCTCAGCCAGAACCAGCGCCAGCACCAGCTGCTCCAGAACCAGTACCTCAGCCAGAACCAGTTCCAGCGCCAGTTGCTCCGGCGCCCGCGCCTCAGCCAGAACCAGTTCCAGCGCCAGCTGCTCCGGTGCCCGCGCCTCAGCCAGCGCCGGTTCCTCAACCAGCTCCAATGCCGCAGGTTCCACCGACAGCAGATCCGACAGCCATGCAGGGAGGACAGCAGCCCTATTATCCTTATCCATCTATGGGAATGGATCCTATGATGATCCAGCTGCTTAATCAGATGCAGCAGACGCAGATGCAGATGATGGAGATGATGAAGGCTACAAAAACCCGTGAGCCGGCTTCTTCCAATACGGGAGGCTCTCTCATTCGTCCATTGACTTCCCAACAGATGCAGGGAGAGGAAGGCACAGGAGAGGAAGATAAGGCCAATCAGGAAATGCTGATGAAGGTGCCTTTGGAGATTTCTGTGGAAATCGGAAGAACCAAGAGACTGGTTAAGGACATTCTTGAATTTACTCAAGGTACATTGGTAGTTCTGGATAAGATGGCTGGTGAGCAGGTGGATCTGTATGTCAATGGACAGTGTATCGCCAGAGGCGATATCGTGGTAGTGGAGGATAACTTCGGTATTCGTGTCACAGAGATCGTATCAAGAGAACTGCATCCAGAAAGCTTATAAGATGGAAGCTTTGACAATGTTTCGTGCAGTACTGACGGTTGTAATCATTCTGGTAATGGCCTGGTGGTGCAGCCGTTTAATGGGAAAGCAATGGGGAAGAACTTCCGGTTCCGGTAATATTGAATTGATTGATCAGGTTTCAGTGGGACAGAATCAAAGGATTCTCCTTATGAAGGTAGGAGAGAAGCATTATCTGATAGGTGTCAGCCCGGCAGGAATCCAGCTTCTTTCAAAAGTAGAGGGGGACTTTGAGCGTCCCCAATCATCGGAGATGCTTGCCGGGACACAGCTTCCTTTCCAGGAATTTCTTAAGAAGCGCCTGGAGTTATACCGGGATAAAAGGGAGGGAAAGTGATGAACGACCTTCTGACACAGTTAAATGGTGGGAATGTTCCCACCCTGGAAATAATATTTCTGCTGACTTTTGCGGCCCTTCTTCCCTCGATTGTCATTATGATGACTTCTTTTACCAGGACAATCATCATATTGTCTTTTACGAGAAATGCCATGGGTGTTCAGCAAGCGCCGCCCAATATGGTATTGGTGGGCATTGCTATGTTTTTGACCTTATACATCATGAGTCCGGTAATAAGCCGGATCAATGAGGAGGCATATCAGCCTTATGTTCGGGAGGAGATTTCCCAGGAAGAAGCTATGGAGCGGATGGTGGTTCCCTTAAAAGAATTTATGCTCCGCAATACGGAGCTGAATACGATGAACACCTTTGTCCGTATGTCTGGAGTGGAGGTTCCTGAGAATCCTCAGGACTATCCTCTGACAGTGGTAGTGCCGGCATTTATGACCAGCGAACTGAAAGCAGGTTTTACGGCAGGCTTTTTGATCTATCTTCCCTTTTTGCTGGTGGATATTATTGTGTCCACTACTCTGATGTCCATGGGTATGGTAATGCTGCCTCCAGCTATGATTTCCATGCCATTTAAATTATTGCTCTTTGTGACGGTGGATGGCTGGGAGCTGCTGTTTTCCAGCATTGTTACCAGTTTCCGTTAGGGCGGAGATTATATTGGAGGAAAGGAGTTAAGATGCCATGTCCGATCTTCAGATCATGGATATTTTGTATCAGACATTTCAGCTGTCAGTGCGGTTGACCATGCCCTTTTTGCTGGTTAGTATGGTGGTAGGTGTGCTGATTGCTATTTTTCAGGCGGCTACCCAGATCAATGAGCAGACATTAACCTTTGTCCCCAAATTTCTGTCGATTCTTGCTGTGATGGGATTTTTAGGAAGTTCGATTCTGACTATGCTCCAGGATTTTGTCAGACAGATGATGTCCCTGATGGGAGGCTGATAAATGTTTATCCTGTTTGCTCTGATTGTTATGCGGATGAGCGGCGCTATTGCATTTAATCCCATTTTAGGAAGAACTAACTTTCCCAGAATGGCCAAAGGAGCTCTTATTTTTCTTCTTTCCTTGATGCTGTATCTTGGGGTGGATGGAACCCTTATCCATCAGCCGGCCAATATGATAGAATATGGTTTTATGCTGATAAAGGAATTGATGGTAGGTTTTGTATTAGGCTTTGCTATGGAGCTTACCTTTTCCATTGTCCGATTTGCTTCGGCAATTATGGATCACACAATGGGACTTTCCATGGCTCAGGTTTATGATCCTCAGTATAATACTCAGATGACGATTACTTCTGGTGTTTTTTATGCCTTTTTGGCTTTGATTTTTCTGGCTACAGATGGTCATGTGCGTCTGATCGCATTGTTTTTTTCTTCAGCCAGGCTGATTCCTTTTGGACAGGTAACGATTCGGCCGGAGCTGTCAGAGCTTATGCTGGAGATTTTCAGGACTAGCATACAGACTGGTTTCCAGTTTGCATTTCCTGTGATTGCCATGGAGCTGGTGACAGAAGCGGCAGTGGGGATTCTAATGCGTATGATCCCTCAGATTAATGTGTTTGCCGTCAATTTTCAAATTAAAATCATTGTGGGGCTTATGATGCTGGTATATCTTTTCAGTCCTATGGCTGCACGGTTGTATGTGATGATTGACGATATGTTTATGAATATGCAGCGGTTGCTTTCCCTGATGGCATAGGGAACACAGAAGGGAGTGGTGAGCTTGGCAGAGTCTAATGGACAGGAAAAGACCGAGAAACCAACCAGTAAACGGCGAAAGGACGCCCGCAAGGAAGGGAATGTATTCCAGAGCAAAGATGCCGTCACAGTCGTGATGTTGTTGGGGGTTTTCTATATGCTCAAACTGGTTTTGCCGCTCCTGTATGAGACCATACGGGATTGTATGGTTTATTTTTTTCGCGCAGTGGGAAGGGAGAATCCTCTGAGTTCCTCGCCTCACATCTATGTATATTTGGTGGTGGCACTGCTGAAATGTTCTATGCCGGTTTTGCTGGCATCCATGGTGTTAGGAATCATTGCCCATGGGGTACAAACCCGATTTAATATTAGTTTTCAGGTGCTCCGGCCTAAGTTCAGCAAGTTAAATCCCATCAATGGAATCAAGCGTATGTTTGGCATCAAAAAGCTGGTGGATTTGGCAAAGAATCTGATTAAGATTGCACTTTTAATTGCATTGTTATATAATTTATTACGGACTGACTTAGATGAGATATCCCGGATGCTGGATATGCAGGTGATTCCATCAGTCATCCGGATGCTGGAGATGGTATTCGAGCTGGTTTTGAAGGTTTCTATGGCGTTTGCAGTAGTGGCTTTTTTTGATTACCTTTACCAAAGATGGGATTATGAAAATAATCTGAAGATGACCAAACAGGAGGTAAAGGACGAGTACAAGAATACAGAGGGGAATCCAGAGATCAAGGGACGGATCCGGAGAATCCAGCGGCAGATGGCTATGAGCCGTATGATGCAGAAGGTCCCGGAGGCAGATGTGATTGTGAGAAACCCCACACATTTTGCTGTGGCGCTGAAATACGATCCAGAGAAGAATGGAGCGCCTGTGGTTCTTGCCAAAGGGCAGGATGAGCTGGCACTGCGGATTGTGCGTGTCGGCGAGGAGCATGGGGTGTATGTGATAGAGAACCGGCCTTTGGCCAGGGCTCTTTATGCTTCCTGTGAACTGGACCGGGAGATTCCGGCAGAGTTTTACGGGGCGGTGGCGGAGATTCTGGTATATATTTACCGGGAAAGCCACAGGGAGGATATGCTCCGGTAGCGGAGAGGATTCATATCATATGGATGGAGTTTTCTATGAAAAAGATACTGAGCTATTCGGTAGTACTGTTTGTGCTGACCGTTATCCTGTTATTGATTATACCACTGCCTGCGGCTCTTGTGGACGTGGCCATTATTATCAACATGTCACTTTCCATGATGATATTGGTCACAACAATGACCATTCGGGAACCGCTGGAGTTTTCCATATTTCCGTCATTGCTGTTGATTACCACGCTGTTCCGTCTGGGAATCAATGTGTCTACCACCAGGAATATTCTGAGCAATTCCGGTTCCTCAGGACAGATTATCAAAGCTTTTGGTGACTTTGTTCTCCAGGGGAATGTGGTGGTTGGTATGATCATTTATATGATCATTGTATTGATGCAGTTTATTGTTATCACCAAGGGTGCGGAGCGTGTGTCCGAGGTGGCGGCAAGATTTACCCTGGACGCTATGCCAGGGAAGCAGATGGCGATTGACGCGGACTTGAATTCTGGCCTGATTAATGAGCAGCAGGCTAAGATCCGGCGTGAGAAGATTCAGAGAGAAGCTGATTTTTACGGTTCTATGGATGGTGCAACCAAGATCGTAAAGGGTGACTCGGTAATGTCCCTGATCACCACGGCTATCAATCTGATCGGGGGAAGTATTATCGGTATTCTCCAGTCCGGGCAGGACATTGGAACGGTGCTAAACACCTATTCCATTGCTACAGTAGGTGATGGTTTGGTGGGACAGATTCCTTCCTTGCTGATCTCAACAGCTACAGGCATGATTGTTACCCGTGCCGTGTCCGAGGGCAGCTTAAATGAGGATGTGTCCAAACAGTTTATGGGGCAGCCCACGGCGATTATGATCAGTGGTATCGTGATTGCGGTGCTGACTGTGATTCCGGGTATGCCGGTGATTCAGCTGGTAATCATTTCCCTGGGATTGATCGGAGGAGGTTATTATCTGTCCAGACGGCTGCGGGCTGAGCCTGGCCTGGCCATGGTGGGGGCCTTTGCAGGGGGCGGTGAGTCTGGCATGGCACCGGAGGCCCAGGAGGAGGCAGTCCAGGAGGAGGCAGCAAGACCTGTCAGCGAGGAAGAATATTTCAAGGATGTAAATAATGTCTATACCTTGCTCTCTGTGGAGGCTATTGAGATGGAATTTGGCTATAGCCTGATTCCTTTGGTGGATGAATCCGTGGGAGGACGGCTGATCAACCGGATTATTATATTCCGGAGACAGTATGCGCAGGACATGGGTTTTGTTATTCCTTCGATTCGTCTGAGAGACAGCTCTGGGCTGAACACCAACCAATATTGTATTAAGATCAAGGGTGAGGAAGTAGCAAAGGGTGAGATTCTGGTAGATTATTATCTGGCTTTAGAGCCGGAGAATCCGGAAAAGGAGATTGATGGCATTGAGACCATTGAGCCGGCTTACGGGATTCCCAGCCGCTGGATCCGGCCGGAGGACAGGGAGTTAGCAGAGATTTATGGCTATACAGTCATTGATCCCTTGTCTGTGCTGGTGACGCACTTGTCAGAAGTGGTCAAACAGCATGCTCACGAGCTGATCACCCGGCAGGAAGTGATTCATCTGGTGGAAAATATAAAAAAGACCTCTCCAGAGCTGGTGGAGGAGGCATTCCCCAATGTGGTTGGCTATGGTTTATTTCAGAAGATACTTACCAGTCTTTTGAAAGAAGGTGTACCTATTAAGGATTTGGAGACGATTATTGAGACGATTATGGAGACAATCTCTGACACAGGACTTCCCATCAAGGATGTGGACGGCATGATCGAGAATATCCGAGCTGCTTTAAAGCGCACGATTACCCGTATGTACTGTGAAGATGGAAGCATGAAGGTGATTACCATGGATGCGGAGCTGGAGAGAACTATGGTCGGATGTCTTTCCAAGGGAGAGAGGGGCTATTATCTGGCTTTGAGTCCGGATGTGCTTCAAAGCCTGGTCAATCAGGTTACGGTTCAGCTCAAAAAGTTCAGTGGACTTTCCCAAAGTCCGGTTATATTGACCTCTCAGGTGATGCGGGTTCATTTTTACCGGCTCATTGACCAGTTTTATCCAAATGTCAGGGTGCTGTCCTTTAATGAGATATCCAATAATGTCCAGATTCAGTCTATTGGCAGTCTGACTCTTGATAATACCGGGAGAAAGGGTGCATGACGGATCCGAAGGAGGTGACAAGAGAATGCTGCCCATGGATTACCTGGAAGAAAAGACGAATGAAGAGTTGCTGGAAATGTACCGGAAGGAAGGAAAGCTGGAGGTAAAGCAGGCGCTGACTCTTCGCCATCTTTATATAGTAAAAACGATTGCCCTGCAGATGCGCAGCATCTATGCAGGAACCCTTCAGATGGAGGATATTATCAATGAGGGCGTTATTGCCATCATGAAGGGTATTGACAGATATGACCCAGAGCGAGATAATAAGTTTGAGACTTTTATATCCAGGAGAATCCGCGGAATGATTATTGATCTGGTCCGCAAAAATGACTGGATGCCCAGAGATTTTCGCAAGCAGGTAAAAGCTATGGAGGATGCCCGCACAGCTCTTGACAGAGAGCAGGGCCATCCACCTTCAGATGAAGAGATTGCAGCTTATATGGGAATGGATATCCGCAAGTACCGAAAGATACAAAGAATGAGTGTGATGATGAATGTGCTTTCTCTTGATATGATCACAGATGATGAAGGAGAGCACCAGTCATTGCAGCTTTCAAGCGGAGACTTGGATTCCCAGCCAGAGAAGGCTTTTCTTAAAGGGGAGTCCCGGCAGATATTAGCAGAAGCAATTGAAAGTCTGAAAGAAAAGGAAAAGCTGGTGATCTCTCTGTATTATGTGGAAGATCTGAATATGGGGCAGATTGCACAGATCTTAAAGGTCAGTGAGCCAAGGATTTCTCAGATCCACAGTTCTGCAATCCGGAAACTGAAAGCATATATGAGTAATTATCGTTAATAGAATCAATAAGGAGGAGATGGTCATGTATCAGGGATTTTATAATCTGGCATCTGGTATGCTGACTCAGAGCAGGAATCTCAATGTAATCAGTAACAACATGGTAAATATCCAGACCGCAGGCTATAAGCGGGATAAAATGGTCAGTACCACTTTCCAGGAGGAGATGCTTTATCGGACGGGCAAACGCTATAAGGAGGATCCGGAACCTCTTGCCACCACCTCCAAGATCCGGACAGCAGAAAGAACCTATGTGAATTATGAGCAGGGAAGCTTTGATGTGACAGATGGTATCTTTGATTTTGCCCTGGCAGACAAGGGATTTTTCTGCATTGACACTCCTATGGGAGTTCGCTATACCCGCAATGGATCCTTCGCTGTGGACAGCGAGGGCTATCTGTCTTTAAACGGTATGGGCCGTGTGCAGGGAACAGATGGTCAGCCGATCCGTATTGACAATGAGAACTTTACAGTAGATGGTAGAGGAACGATCCGGGTTACAGAAACAAGCGGCGGTGGTGCTGAGGGAGAAGGGACTACAACCCAAACCCGTGAGATGGGAAGTTTGAGGGTCGTGGATTTTGAGGACTATGAGCAGCTTCATAAGGAGGACTATGGCTTGTATTCTACAGGTCAGGGGGCTCAGGATGTGGAGAACCCTTCGATTGTGTGGCAAAGCTTAGAAAAATCGAATGTGGATATGGTGGAAGAAATGGTTTCCATGATGACATCCCAGAGAGCTTTGCAGAGTGCTGCACAGGTGCTCAAAATGTACGACCAGGTTATGAGTAAAGCAGCCACGGATGTGGGACGATTATAATAAGGGAGGAGGATAAATCATGTATCAGTCATTTTATACAGGTGCTCTGGGCGCCGGGACTTGTATGGCAAAGATGAGTGTGATTGCCAACAATCTGGCCAATATTAATAATGATGGATTTAAACCTAAGACAGCAGCGTTTTCGGATCTTCTCAATTATAACCTGAATGATTCCGAGGAGGCAGTTACAGAGCTGATGGCAGGAAATGGTGTGCGGATGCAGCGTACCTATTCCGGCTTTGGCACAGGAGCCATTGTTCAGACCAACAGTGAATGTGATTTTGCCATTATGGAGGATAATGCTTTTTTTATGGTAAAGGATCCGGCTACCGGAGAGATCACCTATACCAGAAGCGGAAGCTTTCATAAAGGTCAGATGGAGGACGGGTATTATCTGACTACTGTCAATGGAAAATTGGTGTTGGATCAGAACGGGGAGCCGCTTAAGGTAGATGTGCCGGATGTAGATGATATGCAGGCGCAGATGGGAGAAGACTATGAGCCGGAAGAAGTGGACGAGGATGAGGAGAACGAGGAGGATGAAGATAAGCCCCGCCTCAGTGTGTATACGTTTTCCAATCCCAGCTGGTTGATGAGTGTGGGGGATAATGAGTATGCCGCCCCAGCTGGCATGGAGCCTAAGCTGGTAGAGAATCCCAGGATTGTATCTAGTGCTTTAGAACGTTCTGGCACAGACCTTTCCAAGGAAATGGTGCGGGTGATTGAATGTCAGCGCGCATATTCTTATGCACTTAAGATGGTAACAACATCGGATGAGATTGAATCTACGATTAATTCCCTGAGAGGGTAATCGAATAAATGGGAGGACATACAGTGACTAAGAAATTGACGAGCTATGAGGACATGAATCTTCAGGAGCTGGATGTGATGAAGGAGATCAGCAGCATTGGCACCAGCCATGCAGCTACGGCCTTGTCTAAGCTTCTGCAGAAAGAGGTGCGGATCTCTATCCCAGAGGTCAGTGTTCTTGGCTATGATGAGACGGTAAGCCGGATTGGCGATATTGAGGAACTTGTGACCGCCACTTTGGTGCGAATGTCTAATGAGGTAGACGGGCTTATGCTGTTTATCTTTAAGTTGGATCTGGCCAATGTAGTGTTGGAAAAGCTGATTGGCAGAAGCTATGATTCCTTCGAGCAGATGGATGAGCTGGATTATTCTGCCTTGGAAGAGGTGGGAAATATTATTATCTGTTCCTATGTCAATGCTTTTACTCAGTTGGTTGGGGTGGAGATTGATCTGTCGGTTCCCAGTTCTACTCTGAATATGCTGGGGGGGATTTTGACTGTTCCCATGGCAGAATATGGTTATGAGACCGATAAGCTGATGTATATTAATGCCGAGTTTATTATGGATGGTAAGAAATTGTCCGATGGGCTTTTGATGCTTCCGGATATTGCCTCCCTCAATAGTATTTTAGGGAAATTAGGAGTTTTGTGATGGCAGACAGAGACATAAAAGTAGGAATCGGTGATATGAAATTCACCAGGGGAAATGGCACAGTTATTACATATGCCCTTGGTTCCTGCATAGGAATAACATTATATGATCCGGCGATTAAGCTGGGAGGGCTTCTGCACATTATGCTTCCATCCCGAACGGATCCCAATGATCCGAAGGTGTTCAAATATGCAGACAGCGGAATCCATGAGATGATCCGCAAGCTTACTGCCTTTGGAATGGTAAAAAGCAGAACCATTGTAAAGATTGCAGGAGGAGCGAAGATGTTCGATATTAAAGGGAATACAGATTTTGGCAATATCGGACAGAGAAACGCGGCGATGGTAAAGAAGATATTGATGGAAGAAAGATTGCGCATTTCAGCAGAGGATACCGGCGGGGCCTACGCCCGGACCATGCTATTGAATGTGGCTACCGGGGATGTATTTATCCGCACGGTGGGGAAACCGGAGAAGAAGCTGTAAGGACTTAGAGAGGAGCGTATGAACATGGAGAAAGAAAAAGAAGGTATCCTGCTGGAATCAGGTACAAATGAGATTGAGATCATGAAATTTACGATCCAGGGAGAGTTTTACGGGATCAATGTGGCAAAGGTCAAGGAGATCATGATGGCGGAGAAGGTCAAAGCCATGCCCCATGCGCATCCGGCAGTGGAGGGGATCTTTAAGCCCAGAGATATTTTGATTACGGTAATTGATCTTGGATATTATCTGACGGGAGAGCGTTTGGATCATAAGGCAAGAGAGCTGTTTATTGTGACTAATTTTAACAAGATGACAGTGGCATTTCGGGTTCAGAGTATAGAAGGTATCAGCCGGATCTCCTGGAAGGATATACAGAAGCCGGATAAAACCCTGACTAACGGGGATGAAGGTGTGGCTACCGGTATTGCTCAGTGCGCTGGGGAGTTAGTGACAATTCTTGACTTTGAGAAGATTGTGGCAGAGATTGCTCCTGAAACCAGTATCCAGCTTTCGGAGGTGGATCAGATGGGAGACCGGCCAATCTGCAACAGTCCGCTGGTGATTGCTGAGGATTCCATTCTTTTACAGAGAATGATCGATGAGGCATTGGAGCGGGCAGGATTTACCAATGTGAGGGACTTTAATAATGGACAGGAAGCGTGGGATTATCTTCATTCCATCAGTAAAGATGAGGACCTTTATGAAAAAGTGAATCTGATTATCACAGATATTGAGATGCCTAAGATGGATGGTCACAGACTGACGAAGCTGATTAAGGATGATCCCAGGCTGAAGCATTTGCCAGTGGTGATCTTCTCATCTCTGATTGATGATCAGATGCGGATCAAAGGCCAGACATTGGGAGCAGATGAGCAGCTGACCAAGCCAGAGATTGGGAATCTGGTTCATGTGATTGACCGCTTGTTGGTTCGGTTTGAAAGGACAATTCGGGAGCTGGATTAAGATGTGAATTAGCTTGATATAACGGAGGTTAGCGCCTTGAGAAAATACATGACAGCTGTATGTACGGGCCTGATTCTGGGTATGATAATGGCTTTTCCGGCTGCGGCAGGGGAATGGGAGTTGTCTGAGGATGGGAAATACTGGACATATTGTGAATCCCCGGGAACGCCAATCGAAGATGAATGGATTGAGGATAATGGAAAGACCTATTATGTGGATTCCAAGGGAAGAATGAAAACCGGTTGGGTGACAAATGAAGATACCGGCAACAAGTACTTTATGGGTGAGGACGGGGCTATGTGCCTTAATACCTTTACTAAGGATAATAAATATGTAGGTCCAGACGGGTTGCAAGTGGAGCGGTATGACACCTATCGGAAAGCAGTCCGTTCTCAGATCAAAAAGGCGGCCAGGAAAAAGAGTCAAAAGAAATATACGGGGGATACATGGCAGCAATACTTTTTAATGACAGACCTGAACCTGGATGAATATTTGGATTTGGTGGTAATGGAAGGTACTGAAGAGAACAAAAGTCTTGTGGAGGTTGCCATCTGGGATCCGGAGGAGGAAAAATTCCAGCTGACAGCTGAGTTTGATGAGCCGGAGGAGAGCGGAGTCCGCAGTAATCTTTACCGGGATCCTTATGGAGAAACCATATGGTTGGAGATTGCAGAGCCAAACGGAGATTTCCAGTTGTTCCAGATGGAGGATCAGGATGCAGGCTTTAAAGGCATCTGGAGTTTTGTCATGGAACTGGATGACTGGGGTGGACCGGAGTATTTGGTTAATGGACAGCCAGAAGATAAGGAGGAATGGGATCAGGATATGGCAGAAGCTCTTCGGATGCGGGGAGATGGGATCCTGACCGGTTATCTTCCAGCTACTGAAGAAAATATTAAATCACAGGTGGATCGGATTCTGACTGAGGAAGAACTGGAAAACTGGTGAGTCGACAGACGAAGAGTGAAAAAATTATAAAGAGCAGAGAGATTAGTTAGGACCGGAAATCAAAAAGATTTCCGGTCCTTTTTGGTTAATGTATTTCTTTCTTATCACAAAGGCAACACAGCTCATTTTTTATGGCGGGGACTTTCCCGAACTTTGTTGCAGGCCTTGATCAGCTCTGTTAGCATATAGATTCTGTACTTGCTCTCATAATAGCTGAGAATTGGTGAGAGAGAATCCTTGCTGGTCACAACATATTTGGAAGGAAGTCCTGAGAGAGCCAATGCACATACATCGGATACACATCGTCTGCATTTACATACATTATATTGCTCAAGGAAATTATCAATATCCTGACGGAGAATCAGTTGCTCCATAACATTGACAAAATGGTACTGGTCATTTGTAAGATTGCTGCTGATCTGGCTCTTGGGGATTACCATCTGCGGAGTGATTTTTGTAGGTGTATCAGCCGGGGCGGAAGTAGTCTCAGCAGGCTGTGGAGCCGGAACAGCTTCAGGAGCCGGGGAAGGCGAAGCTTCCGCAGCTGGCTGCTGAGCAGCAGCAAAGGCGGCAGCAATCTCATCTGCACTCATGGTTCGGTTGGAAGTCTCGGGAGCCGGAACAGCTTCAGGAGCCGG
>JAAWEL010000028.1 GCA_022794255.1 Lachnospiraceae bacterium | reverse complement strand
TCAGGAGCACATCATAACCCTGATCTTTAAAATATTCTGCGATTGTGGTAGCCACCAAAGGACATTTCATACGGAGCATAGCCGGCTGGTCAGAAGTAGCCACCACCAAAACAGAGCGCCGCATGCCTTCCTCCCCCAGATCCTTCTGGACAAATTCAAGTACCTCACGCCCACGCTCTCCCACCAGGGCGATTACATTAATATCTGTCTTGACATTCTTGGCAATCATCCCCATCAGTGTACTTTTTCCCACACCAGAACCAGCAAAAATACCGATTCTCTGACCCTTTCCGATGGTATTCAGACCATCAATCGCCTTTACCCCAAACTCCAATCGCTCCCGAATGGGAGGACGGTTCAAAGGATTAATATAAGGACTGCTGACTGTATAGTGACGGCTGGCAGGAAAGCCCTCCCCTCCGTCAATAGGCTCTCCCAAAGCATTGATAATCCTTCCCCTCAAGAAATCCCCTACCGGCACCTTTAGTCTTCTTCTGGTATTGCGGACAAAGCTTCCAGAGGCAATCCCACTGGTGGCCTCATAGGTCATAAGCTGGATCTTTCCATCCTTAAAACCAACCACTTCTGCCGGCATCTGACGATTCTGTTCTTCATTGTAGATCATAACAATATCTCCAATGCTGGACCGGCCACCGGAAGCTTCCATGGACATCCCCACCACATTTTCAATTTTTCCAATATGGCTGACCGTCTCCGACTTACTAATCAGGGACGGAATTTTCTCATACATATCTTCCTAAACCCTCACATTCTCCAGAATATCCTTGATATTCTCCATCTGTGTGTTGACGCTCACATCAATGATCTCTTCCGGCATCTCTATAATACAATTGCCTCTGTCTTCCTTGTCCATAACAATGAATTTAATGTTGTCAGACAGATGGGACAGCTCATCCAATATATCGGCATCTGCCTGTATCATCATGTCATAATCACATTTGTCAATGTAAATTTTAACCCATGCTGTTTTTTTAAGCTTCTCAGTGGCAGCAATGATCATCTGCTTGATCACTTCTCCACTGGATCGAAGGCTGATATGAATCACCTTCTCCCCCACAGCCACTGCACAATCTTTCAATTCATCCAAATAGGCGCGCAGACAACTCTCCTTCGCTCTCTCCACAGACTTTAAAGCCTGGGTCATATCCTCCCGAAAATCAGAAAGGATATTTTGAAAGTCCTGCCTGCACTCACTTTCCGCCTTTTCCCTGCCTTCCCGATAACCTGCCTCATACCCTTCCCGCATGCCTGCCTCATGAGCTAAATCCTTCTCCTGTCGGGCTTGATCTGCCGCCTCCTCAAGAATCCGATTCGCCTCTGCTTTAGCATCCTCTAGGACTTTGGCAGCTTCTTCCTTCCACTTTTTCAAAAGTTCTCTGTCCGGATCCGGCTGTTCTTCCTCAGATATCACTTTTATCTCTTCTTCTGGCTGGGGCTTCTCTTTCTTTGGCTTTTCCTCCACATCAAGGGGCTTTAAGCCATAAGCCATATGGTATTCTCCTGCTTCTCTGCCGTCCTTTCCGTAGCGGGGAAAGGACAGCTTGCGCTCAACAATCGGCTCTCTGCCCTTTACAAGGGACTCCCGGGGCGGGACATATTGTTCAATCGCTGTGTTTTCTATAGTATTCGGGCGTTTAATGATCCTCCGATTAGGCGATAATGTCGTCATTGTCGCCTCCCTTCTTAATGATCACTTCACCCTGCTCCTCTAAGTTCCGGATAATATTGACAATCCTCTGCTGGGCTTCTTCCACGTCCTTTAGTCTTACGTTGGTAGTGATCTCCAAGTCGCCCCGGACCGTTTCCACCATACGCTTGGACATATTGCTGAAGAATACGTTCTTCATATCTTCTGATGCATTCTTTAGGGCAAATACAATATCCTTGGCATCGCAGTCCCGGACAAAACGCTGTACGGAACGGTCGTCCATATCCAGTATATTCTCGAACACAAACATTTTGTCCCGAATACTCTGAGCCAGCTCTGGATTGCGCTTCCCCAGTTCCTCGAAGATCTTTCTTTCGCTGCTGCGGTCCACGTGGTTCATCATGTCTGCCACATAGTCAATGCCACCCAGACTCATGTTGTCCTCACTGGTAATAATCGTAGCAAACTTCCGTTTCATCTCCTCTTCTACAATCGCAATCGCTTCCGGGGACACCCTGTCCATCCGGGCCATACTCTCCACCGTCTGAATCCGTTTCTCATCCGGCAGCTCCTCCAGCACCTGGGCTGCCTGCATAGAATCCATATAAGCAAGAATCAGGGCAATTACCTGCGGACGCTCATTCTGCAGTAAGGAGAATAATGCCTTTGGATCTCCCTTGGTAAAGAAGTTGAACGGTTTGGACTGAAGGGTCTTGGATACTTTTTCCAGAAGGTTTCTTGCTGTAGACTCGCCAAAGGCTTTTTCCAACACATTGCGGGCATAATCCAACCCACCATCCGTCATCATCTTATGGGTCAGGCAAAGCTTATAAAACTCATCCAGCACAGTCTCCACCTGTGCATTGCCGGTTTTACCCAGCTTTGCCACTTCATATGTAAGATCCTCTATATCCTGTTCATTTAAATATTTGTAGATCTGAGAAGCTCTGTCTGCCCCTAAAGATACCACCACCAGAGCAGCCTTGCTCCTTGGATCTGTTATAGCCTCTCCCTCACCTTTATCTGGACTGCTTTCGAGCCCCAGAAGATTTTCTTCTATCGTTGCCATCGCTTTCCTCCCCTCTCAGCCAGCTCTGTACCAGTTTGGCTGCAATCTGTGGATTCTGATCAACAAACTCAGATATATTCTGCTTCAAGCGCAGGCTTCTCTGCATACGTAGATTGAGAATCTCCTCATTCTTGGCGAATTCGTCTTCCTCATCCTCGGGCATTCCGGACATTCCAGGCATATCTATGCCATCTTCTCCTGCCACCAGCCCCTCTTCTTCTCCTGCCATCAAACCACCTTCCAGAGCCTGATCCCCTTCTATAAACTCATCACCCTCCATAACAACTTCTTCCTTCTTGCGCTTTGATCGGAGCAAAAGAAGAAGGAGCAAAAGAAGAAGGAGCACGACACCGGCAACGATAGCAATAAGAATCGGCAATGGAACAGCATTAACCAGCTGGCCTACCACACCTGCAGGAACATCCGGAATAGGCTTGTCAGGCACTTCCACTTTCGCACCTGGAGCCCGGATCACCGTCACCTTCTGCTCAACTGTATCTACCGGGATACCTGCAGAATTGGCCACCAGCCGAAGCAGACTCTCCTGCGTCACAGACTCCATATCATCTGTGGTGATCATAACACCAATGGAAACATCCTCTAAGACTCCTGGTTCAATCTGTCGCTGTTCCTTCAGCATATTGTAAAGCCATACTCTTGATGCACTGTTGTTGGCATAGCTGTCATTGGTCTGTCCTGTACCATTATCATTCGTATAACGAGGGGTATCTGCATTGGCATCAGCGCCTACCAGACCACCGGCTCCCTGCAAAACTGAGTTGGTGCTTTCGTCCCGCACCTCCTCTGTCTGAAGAAGTCCGTTTTTATCTTCCTCATCAATCTTATCCGGCGTGGTATACTGGGTGCTCTCCTGGATCAGCTTTTCCATATTAAGCCTTCCCTTTACCGAGACAGCCACATTGCCAGAGCCATAAAGCTGCTCAAGCACCCGCCGCACATTGGCAGCGATACTGGTTTCCACCATAGTAGTAAGACTGGCTATATCCGTAGCACCGCCGGAGGCGCCTTCCACATCGCCCCCCACCTCAATCATGGTATCTGCATCATACACCACCACATTTGTCATATTCAGGCCGCGGACAGCATGAGAGATAAGCCCCTTCACCGCCTGGGCTTTCTCCGCAGTCAGGCTGCTGCCGTTTCTCATAGTCACTACCACTGAGGCAGAGGCATCCATCTCTGCCTGATCGTCCATCACAAAGCGCCGCTCTCCTGCCGGGGAAATGGTCACTTTTGCATCCTGAACCCCATCAAAAAGTCGTATCTGGGCACCCAGACGATCCTGCAAATCATAAAGGGTAATCTGTTCTTTGTCCGACTCTGTGGTCATCAGACCGGTATTATTCAGATACATGTCATATGTAAAACCACTTTTCGGATAACCTTTGCTGAGAAGGTTTGCCCTTGTCTGATCCACCGTGGCAGCCGGAACCCGTATAGCCCCATCGTTGGTATTGTAACGATAATCAATCCCCTCATCCTGAAGAAGATTCACCACCTGCTGGGCTTCCTCCTGGTTCAACCCTGTAAACAGGGTGCTGTAATCCTTATTTTTCCCCAGATTCAGCGCCAAAATAGCAATCAAAGCCAGGACCACAGTGCCTCCTGCAATGATCTTAATGAGAGTCCGGGTTTTCTCAGGCATGTTCTGCCAGCTTTCTTTCAAATTCTGCACGTTCTTATCCAACCTTTATCATAATAATATCCAACCGAATTTCTCATCTTTATCCTGCTAAACATCATACACTGATCTTTATCAGCTCATTGTAAGATTCTATGGTTTTATTACGCAGGGAAATCAGCACATCCACAGCAAGCCCTGCCTTTGCTTCCGCAATAGGAAGTGTATGGGCATCATCTAACTGGCCTGTAGACAGCAGGTACTGCTTGTGCTCTACATCTGCCTGAGTGGCCTTTACCTGGCCCACTGTATTTTTAAAAATATCTTTAAATAAGGATGCTTCTGCATTGGCCGTAGGCACATTCTGAATCTGGTTTAAGTCAGTGGCTGTCCCAATATTGGCCCACGGGGTCATTGGTGTTATAAAAGCGGCGCCTTCCATCATTCCATTCCTCTCTTTCATTCCCAAATAAACTTCAACTTTAAATCATTTAAAATTAAAAGCTCTTTGCCGCGCTTCTCAAGCGGTTGATATCGTTGGTTATTGAATTGAGGACATACTGATACTGATATGCTGTCCGCACAATCTCCACCTGTTCCTGATCCATATCCACATTGTTGCCATCTAACCGGCTAGACTCAGACCATGTGGTATGTAGCTGAGACCTGGACATGCCAATCGCATCCGTCACTGCCTTTTTTGTGGCTTTCTTCTGGCTGCTGGCCTCAGACAGGCGCTTGGTCATCTCCTCCTCAAAGGTTACGTACTGAGACTTAAATCCTGGAGTATCCACATTTGCCACATTATTCAGCGATACGGTCTGTCTGCCCCACAGATAGTCTAAAACCTTCTCTGACAGTGCAATACCATTTCCATACATACCATCCATGCTTTTGTTCTCCTTTTAAATCTTCTTATTTATTTTCCGTCACAGGCATACAATTTTCAATAGGAAATCCCTGGATGACGGCCAGCTATCCACAAAAAAGGGGGTTCTGCCACAGCTGACACGTCAAACGAGGAGGGCGTCTTTGAGTAACCGGAAATATCCCCCCTCCCCAATTATACTATATTATGCATCAATATTTTTTCCATGTCAAGGATTTCATCATTTTTTCATTTCTGCACAACCCTTGGTATATGGATAAACCTGCAAACCATAAATCCGCACAAAACAATTGGATAAATGGCAGCAGAATCAAAAAATTCCCGGAAGTTATTCCCAGGAACTTTTTATAACAGTCAACAATCTGTTTGCTTCATAGTATGGCAACGACAATTATACAAAGTTATAGTATATACTTCCATAACGCAAACTCTATTTTAAATTATATAAGTTTCAATACAAGCTGTCAATAGATATTGTCTATTGTACTTAAAATTAAAATTATTTTTTGTTTCCTGAAAATATATTCTGCCAAGTAAAACGCCGGCAGGTTACACCTGCCGGCAAGATATCTTAGTTATTAGACCAGAATATTCAACATGGATACTGCATAATAATTGCTCAGATTGTATGCACCGCTTTTTGCAAAGGTGGCGAACTGACGGAAGGAATCCGACATTGCCGACTTAGAAGAGGCAGCTGCACCAACGGATGTAGCACTGCTGCTGGTACTGCCGGTACTAGAAGTGTTCTCGGAAGCAGCAGAACCTCCCATAATCTCGTTGACTGACATATCCAGGATCTTCGTAGCCTTATCGCCTGCCCTCTCTGCCATGCCAAACTGCCCGCCCAGAAGATCTTTGACCAGCTCCGGATCCTTCTCCAAAGCCTCTCTGAACTTCTCTTCATCCATCTTTAGGTTACCTTTGGTGTCAACACTGATACCAATTTTTGCCAGAGCCTTGTCAGAGGGAATCGTTCTCTGCAGACTGGCAAGCTGGAATGCAACCGTTGCACTGTGACCACTGTTCTTGGACAAAAATTCAATGGTGCCGTTTAATTCGTCAATGAAATCCTTTGTGGCATTCACAATATCATTCTTGGCTTCTGTGACCTTCTTATCTTCCACCTGGACAGGCTTTCCGTCTTCGCCTACGATCTGAGTGTTGGACGCATTGGCGACAGCCTGGTCATATTTGGAAAATACATTGTCTTTTTTGCTGGTCTGCAGTTTTGCGGCAGCCGCTTCCAGATCCTCTAGCTTGCTCTGATACTCCATAAGGAAGGAGGAGGTGCTGGTAGCTGTCTTGGCGCTGCTGGTGCTGGAGGTAGAGGTATCAATCCCCAGGCTATCCTTAATGTTGCTGGTCTCCTTCTCTGCCTTATCTTTCCAGCTGTCACTATCAATCAGACTGCTGTAACCACCGTAATTGTAGCTGTAAGATGAAACTCCATTAATTGCCATAATTTTTCTCCTTTCTGGTATAACGATACCTTTTTTGCCGAATCTGTCTTAAGGCTGGTTACAGTTCTTCATGCCTTAAAGACAAATCAGAATACATTGTATATATCGGCTTTTTCCACAGGAAAAATAAGGAATCCGAAAAATTTAACTTATTCTCTGACCAGCATATTCCGCCGGTCCGCTCCAGTGCCGATGAATTTGACAGGAATCCCTATATAGCTCTCTATAAAGCGGATATAATCCTTTGCCGCCTGAGGCAGCATATCAAAATCCCGGCATTCCGCCAAATCCCCGAAAGCTCCGGAAAGCTCCTTATACACTGGCTTTGCCCGGCCTAAAAATTCTAAATTGGTGGAGAAATCCTCTGTCACAGTCCCGTCACAGTCATAGGCCACACACACTTGAATCTTGTCAAATTTGCCAATCGTGTCCAGATGATTAACCGCAAGTGCAGTTAGGCCATTGACCCTTTTCGCATACTTAAGGGCCACCAAATCCAGCCATCCGCATCTTCTTGGTCTGCCTGTAGTGGTGCCATACTCATGACCCAGCTCCCGAATCTGGTCACCGATCTCATCCAAAAGTTCTGTCACATAAGGACCTTCCCCCACTCTGCTGGAATATGCCTTGATCACGCCGTATACATTGCCAATATCAGAAGCGGAAAGGCCGGTTCCGGTCAAAACCCCGCCAATGGTTGGGTTGGAGGAGGTTACAAAGGGATAGGAACCAAAATCAATGTCTAAAAGAGTGGCCTGAGCCCCCTCCACCAATACTTTTTCCCCTCGTTCTAATGCCTTGTGCAGACAAGTAAGAACATCACACACATAGGGTCTTATTTTCTCCCCATATCCGGCATAAACCTCATAAATTTTATCAAAGGACAAAAGCTGATCTGCCAAACAGTTGTCGGAATCATAATATTTTATAAGAGCCCGGCGGGATTCTGTCAGCTCTCTCAGCTTCTCCTTAAAATCACTGGCATAAAAATCCTCAACCCGCAGACCGCTTCTCTCATATTTGTCGCAGTAGGCCGGGCCGATCCCCTTACCTGTGGTGCCAATCTTCGCTGACCGGTTTTTCTCCAGGGCCATATCCAGCAGAGGATGATAAGGCAAAATCACATGGGCCTTATCGCTGATCTTTAAGTAGCGGTCCACATCATAGCCATGGCCCTTCAGATTGCTGATCTCTTCCAGCAAAACTTCCGGGTTTAACACCACTCCGTTGCCGATCATGCCAATGGTATGTCCGGACAGGATGCCAGAAGGGATCAGATGCATGGCGTATTTCACTCCGTCAATCTTTATGGTATGCCCTGCATTGTCTCCGCCAGTGGCGCGCACAGCAATATCCGCATCCATTGCAAGATAGTCGATCACCTTGCCTTTTCCCTCATCCCCATAAAAACAGCCAATAACCACATCCGCCTTTGACATAATCTGTCTCCTTTCGTCATACATGAATCTCTGCCTTCATTCCCAGAAGCTCCTTATTCTCATCAAGAACCGGCTTCACCGACTCTGCAAGAAACTCCTCCACCTGCTTGGGAGCCCTTCCCACATAGCGGGACGGTTCCATGGATTTTTTTAGATCCTCCAGGGACAGACCAAAGGCCGGGTCTGCCGCAATCAACTCTAAAAGGTTGTTATCTAAGCCTTTTTCCTTCACATTTCGTCCGGCCTCCATGGACAATCTGCGTATCCGCTCATGAAGCTCCTGCCGGTCTCCTCCTGCCTTTACCGCATCCATCATAATATTTTCCGTAGCCATAAAGGGCAGCTCTGCCATAAAATGTTTTTCAATCACCTTGGGATACACTACCAGTCCATCCACCACATTAAGATACAGATCCAAAATCCCGTCCACAGCCAAAAAACCCTCCGGAATGCTGAGTCGCTTGTTTGCCGAATCATCCAGGGTCCGCTCAAACCACTGCGTAGATGCCACCAGCATGGGATTCATCACATCGCTCATCACATAGTTGGAAAGAGAGGCAATCCGCTCACTTCGCATGGGATTACGCTTATATGCCATGGCAGAGGATCCGATCTGATTTTTTTCAAAAGGCTCCTCCACCTCTTTTAAATGCTGCAAAAGACGAATGTCATTGGAAAACTTATGGGCGCTCTGAGCGATTCCAGCCAGCACATTCACCACCCGGGTGTCGATCTTGCGGGAATAGGTCTGTCCTGACACCGGATAGCATTGGGCAAAGCCCATCTTTTCCGCTATCATCTGATCTGCTCTGCGACACTTTTCATGATCTCCCTCAAACAGCTCCAAAAAGCTGGCCTGGGTACCGGTAGTACCCTTAGACCCCAAAAGCTTCATGGAATCAAGGACATGATCCAGATCTTCCAGATCCAGACACAAATCCTGGAGCCACAGAGTAGCCCGCTTGCCCACTGTGGTGGGCTGAGCCGGCTGAAAATGAGTGAAAGCCAACGTGGGCTGAGCCTTGTAATCTGCCGCAAATTTTGCCAGCTCTGCCATTACGTTAAGCAACTTTTTGCGCACCAGTCTTAAAGCCTCTGTCATGATAAGAATGTCCGTATTGTCTCCCACATAGCAGGAGGTTGCTCCCAGATGAATGATGCCCTTGGCCAAAGGGCATTGCTGTCCATAGGCAAACACATGGGACATCACATCGTGACGCACCAGCCGCTCCCGTTCTTTCGCCACCTCATAATTGATATCCTCCGCGTGAGCCTTCAGCTCATCGATCTGTTCCTGAGTGATGGGAAGCCCCAGCTCTTTCTCTGTCTCTGCCAGGGCAATCCAGAGCCGTCTCCAGGTCTTGAATTTCTTGTCCGGGGAAAAGATATACTGCATTTCCCTGCTGGCATACCGCTCTGACAGCGGGCTTTGATATTTATCGTACATTTTGGTTCCTCCTGTATGTGTCTCCTCTACTGCTGAAAATCTCCCCGGATATCCTCCGGAGGTGGTGCAATCGGATAGTCTCCACTAAAACAGGCCGTACAGATGGGAAGCCCTCCTGACAGCTCCTGCAAACGTTCCATCCTCAGATAGGCCAGCGAATCTGCCCCAAGAAGAATCCGGATCTCCTCGATTGTCTTTTTGTGGGCAATCAGCTGTTCCTCGGAAGGAATGTCGGTGCCAAAATAGCAGGGATGCAGAAACGGCGGCGCACTGACCCGCACATGAACTTCCTTTGCTCCGGCTTCCCTCAGCATCCTCACAATCTGATGGCTGGTGGTGCCCCGGACAATGGAATCATCAATCATAATAACCCGTTTTTCTGCCACCGCCTCCCGCAAAACATTCAATTTGACCCGCACTGCCGACACCCGGCTGCTCTGCCCAGGCTTTATAAAGGTTCTGCCCACATAAGTATTCTTCACAAAGGCTGTGCCATAGGGAATTTTAGATTCCATGGAATACCCCAGAGCTGCTGCATTCCCAGACTCTGGCACGCCCACCACCAGATCCGCCTCCACTGCTGAATCCTTGGCCAGACAGCGGCCGGCATGGAGCCGGGACTGATAAACGCTAATTCCGTCAAAAACACTGTCCGGTCTTGCAAAATAGATATATTCAAAAACACATCTTGCCTGCTTTTCCTTGTCCTTTAGACACATAGACTCATCAGAGCGGATCCCCGCCCTGTCAATAGTCACAATCTCTCCCGGCTTCACATCCCGGACAAACTGAGCCCCCAGAGTATCCAGCGCACAGCTTTCCGATACAAGAATATAGGCATTATCCTTTTTGCCAATGCAAAGGGGCTTAAAACCAAAGGGATCCCGGACACCGATCAGCTTCCTAGGGCTGGCAATCACCAGGGCATAAGCGCCGGAAAGCTTTTTCATGGCATTTGCCACCGCACTTTCCACATCAGCTGTGCGAACCCGCTCCCTGGCAATGTGGTAGGCGATCACCTCTGAATCAATGGTGGTCTGGAAAATGGCGCCGCTGCACTCCAGCTCTCTTCTCAGTTCCAATGCATTGACCAGATTGCCGTTATGGGCCAAAGCCAGGGTTCCCTTTACATAGTTTAGCACCAAAGGCTGCGCGTTCTCCCTGGTGCTGCTTCCGGCCGTAGAGTACCGGACATGCCCCACTCCGATATCCCCCTTCAGCCCCTCTAAAATCTCCGGGGTAAACACCTCATTGCAAAGCCCCATCTCTTTATATACGTGTACCTTCCCCTTCGGTCCTCTGGTATCGCTGACCGCAATCCCACAGCTCTCCTGTCCCCGATGCTGCAGGGCAAACAAGCCGTAATAGATCTGGCTGGCCACAGGATTTCCATCCAGGTCATACATACCAAAGACCCCACATTCCTCCCGGACCTTTTCCCCCACTTCAGTTCCTCTCTCTTCCATCATCGGCCTTTCCTCTATCTAAGAATGAATACTGGCACACAGTTTCGCGTCATCTGACAGGTTATTGGATCCCCAGACGGCGGAATACCTCGTTGTAGGCATCCTCCACATTGCCCAAGTCCCGGCGGAAGCGGTCCTTATCCAGCTTCTCATGGGTCTCCTTATCCCACAGACGGCAAGTGTCAGGAGATACTTCGTCTGCAAGAATAATTGTCCCGTCTGCCAAACGTCCAAACTCAATCTTAAAATCGATCAGATCAATGCCCAGACTCGCAAAATACTCCTGCATCACATCATTTACAACAAAGGCATACTTGGTGATCGCATCAATCTCCTCCTGTGTGGCAAGCTTTAACGCCAGAGCATAGTAGCTGTTGATAAACGGATCGTGGAGATCATCATTTTTGTAACTAAATTCCAGGGTAGGACAGGCCAGCTTAATGCCTTCCTCCATGCCCAGCTTTTTGGCAAAGCTGCCTGCGGAATAGTTGCGGATAATCACCTCCAGAGGAACAATCTCAACCTTCTTCACCACGGTCTCTCTGTCATTTAACTCCTCCACCAGATGAGTTGGCACTCCCTTTTGCTCCAAAAGCTTAAAAATATGGTTGGTCATACGGTTGTTGATCGCACCTTTCCCAACAATAGTCCCCTTCTTCTGGCCATCAAAAGCCGTGGCATCATCCTTGTAGGAAACAATCAGCTGATCTGGATGTTTTGTTGTGTAGACTTTCTTTGCTTTTCCTTCATATAATAATTCTTTTTTCTCCATGGTATTCACCTGTCCTTTTTTGTTGTCAACAATAATGGGATATTTTGATTCAGAAAAATTATAATATATTGGTATTATAAATGCAATAGAATCTTTTTCTGAACACACAGCAAGCCCAACTATTCTGCCACACCGCTTCCTCTTTTCAACAAACTTTCGTTTTTTTCCTTTTGGCATTGCTTACATTCGTTTTTACGTTTTGTAAGTAACCATACATAGAAAAACCACCCCTAAACTTTGGCCGAGTACGGGGTGGATTCTCTATTTCACATTTTAGGTCAACCCACCTTTTGGTCGGTTGTTTCTTCTATTTATATATCTAATATAACATGCCTCTCCTGTTTTTTCAAGAAGAAAATCTTTTTGATTACAATTCCATATTCATGGAAAAATCATGGAAATATACGTCTTATACACTTTTATTCCATTCAAGAAACACTGTATTTATCAACATTTCAAGCCTTTTTATTTATCAAGGCTCTTCATTGTCGGGAAAGGCAATCGAGTTACTTCATTATTATTCATAACCGCTTATCTCCGCTTTTCTCTTACAATTCAACACTTCGTTATGATGTGTTATTCTACCAGTAAAACTTCAAATTTGATGTAAATTTGTTGTAAACCACACAATTTGCTGTACTCACTTATCCGTTTCGGACTCTTTCCTAAAATACATCAAGATTGCGTGATAAATTTTGTATTGCTTCCTGTTTCTTCATGTCAGTGACTTCGGC
>JAAWEL010000079.1 GCA_022794255.1 Lachnospiraceae bacterium | reverse complement strand
TAGAAATGATGGTTATGCACTTATTCTTTCTATAGATTTATAGATGATCTGAGACACCTGGGATAAACCCTTTCCATCCCATCTACATTGGTTATTCGTTTCATAGGTTATTCTGTGGTATGATATCAGCAGAGTCTGATGTCTAGAGGCACTGCTTTTTTCCCTTTCAGCCCGGTCTCCGGTGCCTGCTTATGGAGCTTGCTTATGGAGCTTGCAGCCTGATTCATATGTCACATTCCGCTTACACAGATGTTTCATCCCCTGGCGTACAGCACCAGCAAAAGAGCTGCCAGGGTGCATGCTTATTACGCGAGGTTTCGGTCAGCATATGATTCCCAGGATAAACCTTTTCCTTCAGGTTCCAAGAATACTTAATCGGAAAGGCGGGTGACATCATGTTAAAGATTAACCCTTTATCTACGCTTTACGTTGGTATTGACGTCAGTTCAAAATCCAACTATGTTTGTGCTCTGGATTTTTATAAAAACAAATACATAAAATCTTCTTTTGCTAACAATCAGCCTGGTGCTGAAGAACTGGCCAAGAAGATTCTTGAGTGTTTGAAAGAACACCCTGATCTTAATACGATTGTTGCTGCTTTAGAATCTACCTCTGTTTACAGCATTCACATCGCAAACTTCCTCTCTTCCTGCGAGGAACTGATGCATTTCAAGCCTTATGTTTTTGTGCTCAATCCCAAGTGCACAGCGAATTACAAAAAATCTTATATCGGATTAGGTAAGTCTGATCCCATTGATGCCTTTGTTATTGCTGATTATGCACGTGCAGGGAACATTGAAACGGAGCCTTGGCGCGGAAGCCAGTTCCTGGCTCTTAAACGCCTCACGAGGCATCGTCTGCATCTTGTTGAATGCATGACCAGAGAGAAAACCTACCTGGTTTCCAACCTGTATCTGAAGTTCAGTGAACTACAGATGCTGGAAGGTGACGACCAGCCTTTCTGCGATATTTACGGAGCTACCTCTTCCAGTGTATTGACTGAATACTTATCTCCTGAGGAGATTGTTGATTCATCTGAAGAAGATCTCATAAGCTTTCTCGCAGAGAAAAGCCGCAATCGTATTAAAGACATTAGCAAGGCTGCTGAATTACTTAGGAAAGCGGCCAGAGATTCTTACCGCTTAGACAAGGCTCTTTATGAACCATTAAATGTATCTATCGCCAGTTCTTTCAACTGTATTGAAACTTTTAAGAAAGAAATCAAGCTTATAGATGCTGCCATTGAAAGAGAAATCAAGGGATTGAATCCTAATGCTTTTATTATTCTTCAATCCATAGATGGCATTGGCCCTGTCTTTGCAGGTGGCATTATCGCTGAAATAGGCGACATTTCTGTTTTCCATTCATCTGATGCCCTTGCTAAGTATGCCGGACTCATGTGGAAGTCAAACCAATCAGGTGATTTCGATGGAGAATACACTCCAATGAGCAAAGCTGGCAATCGTTATCTCAGATACTATCTTGGCGAAGCAGCCAATAGTTTGAGAAAACATAATGTTGAGTATGGAACGTACTATCGAAAGAAGTACAGCGAAGTTCCGAAACATCAACACAAAAGAGCACTCGCGCTGACTTCACGTAAATTCGTTCGTTTGGTTTATGGATTGCTGGCCAGAAACCAACTGTACTCTGGCGTATCGCTGGATACATCAATTAAATAATCGAACTTATGTTTCGCATCAAGCATAGGTCTATTAAAGTTACTCTTTTTTCTGAAAAACATATCAAAATCTTTTCAAAAATCATCTTGACATATCACCAGATTGCTCCACAATTTTTAAATATTTATATACTGAATTTCTACTAAGTCCTGATAATCTTGCAAATTCCGAAAAATTGATGTTCCCCTTTTCAAACTGCGGATAATACCGAAAAAAGGATTGAGGTATCATATCTTCTGTAGTTTTCTTTCTTCCGATATGCTTTCCTTTTGCCCTGGCGTTATCCATTCCAGATTTAATACGCTGTATAGTAATATCTCTTTCCATCTGTGCAAATACCGCCATCATCCGAAGCATTCCCATTGTCATAGGGTCAATTTCATCATTCCTACAATCCACAATAAAAGTTCCAACTATCAGTTTTATCTTGTTCTTTTCCACAAACTCCAGTATTTCACACAGCTGCTTTGTGGAGCGTGATAACCGGCTGACTTCCGTACAGGCAATCGTATCTCCTTGCCTCACTGTTTCAAGAAGCTGTTGTAATTTCTCCCTGTCCTCATGGGAACCTGATTCATATTCCCAAAAGATATTATGTTCTTTGATTCCGATAGCCACTAACTCCCTTTTCTGTCTGCCTATATCCTGCTTATCAGAATTTGTGGATGCCCTCGCATAACCATATTCCATACAATCACCAATCCTTGTTAATCTCACGATATTAATAATAAAATAGTCAGAGATTTTCTATAGAAAACCACATTTGTTAAAGAAACGGTATTTTTCTTTCTTGAACAAATTTCCACATATTTAGGGGATAAATCTCCATCAAATCCATTGTGAACAAAATCAAGTGGTTTCTTGAACAACATTTTTAAACCACTCCATACCACTTGTAAAATTTCTCTGTATCATCTATAATATAAATAATAAAAAAGTTATGAATTTTCCAAGCCACACACAAAATTTTTAGGGGAGTGATAATAATAGATATAGAACTTAAAGACCATAACCATATTAAAGAATTTTTCCACAAGCTACATAGCAGACTGGAAGACATAGCATTTTCCATTATCCAAAAGCTACCAGAGAAATTTATCCCTTGTTGGCTCATGAATTGGCTTGAAAAGTATTTAGACAATCGGATCAGCAAATTAAAACAAGAATCCACCAGAATGACATGGAGAAATATGTTTCTGCAAAATGCTGTTAATGATATACGAAAATCCAAATAGCCCATTATTGAAAGTGTCTGTTTCTTCTATAGTTATATACTACAGTAGATTCCGGCTCTTTTTTATTGAGTATCAGTTTTCCATATGATATAATTGACTTGTATAATTGAAAAGAAAGTAGGATGCGATTTTCCGATGGATGCCCTCTAGTCTTACGAAAGAGGGTGATGCCCTATGAG
>JAAWEL010000027.1 GCA_022794255.1 Lachnospiraceae bacterium | reverse complement strand
CGTTGCGCACAGAATTCATACATTCAGGATTGAAATCGCCTACTGTCTGGATAAAGTAAGTGTTCTTACATTTCTTTTGGCATATCTCGTAGAGCTTCTGGGAATTGGAGCTCTTCTTGTCGCCAATGACAATCATCACGTCCACCATAGAAGCAATACGGCTGGCTTCCACCTGTCTTTCCTGAGTTGCACTGCAAATCGTATTTAAAACAAGTATATCATAACCCTTTTTCTCAAATTTTTCAACTAAATCTTTAAATTTATTGTAATTAAATGTCGTCTGCGCCACTACACACAGTTGTTCTTCCGGCTTTACCGGCAAATTTTCAATCTGTGATGCATCCTGAATTACCAGGGTTTCCTCCCCGGCCCATCCCCGGATTCCCTGTACCTCCGGATGAGCCGGATCACCTACAATGATAATCCGCCTTCCCTTTTTTTCCTGTTCTCTGACGATCCGGTGGATTTTTTTCACAAAGGGACAGGTGGCATCAATCAAGGTAATCCCGTTCCTTTTCAAAATGTCATAGATTTCCCTGCCCACACCGTGAGAGCGTATAATCACAATCCCCTCTTTCAGGTTCTGAAGCTCTTTTTTTGTATTCAGCACCTGGACTCCTTTTTCTTCTAAGTCCCTGACCACCTCCTGATTGTGGATAATGGGACCGTAGGTGAAAACCGGCTCTTTGGCCTGTTCGATCTGTTCATATACCTGTTCCACTGCCCGCCTTACTCCAAAGCAAAAACCGGCAGTCTTTGCTACAATCACTTCCATACGCCAGATTATACCACAAGTCCATGAAGCTTCGCTGTCCGGATAATGGCAGAGACCACCTCTTCAATGGTCATATCCGAGCCATCCACAAGCACAGCATCCTCCGCCTGTTTAAGAGGAGCAATCTGGCGATTCATGTCCTTCTGGTCCCTTTCTATAATATCTTGCTCAATTTCCTGTAAATTACACATTACACCTTTTTCTTTCAGTTCCTTAAAGCGTCTCAGGGCCCGGACTTTAGGAGTTGCTGTCAGATAAATCTTTGTCTGAGCCTTTGGGAGCACACAGGTGCCAATGTCTCTTCCATCCATAATCACATTGGTTCTGGCTGCCAAATCCCGCTGCAGATTCAAAAGATGGGCCCGCACTGCCGGATAGGCGCTTATGGTGGATGCAGTATTCCCCACCTGCTCTGTGCGAATCAGACCTGACACATTTTCTCCGTTTAATATCACCTGCTGCACTCCCTCCTCATAAATGATGGTAATCCCTGCCTTAGACACAGCAGATGACACCAAGGCCTCATCCTCCGGGGAAATTTCCCTTTGCAGGCAAAAAAGGGCAAGCGCCCGGTACATAGCCCCTGTATCCACATAGACAAACCCCAGCTCTTTGGCCACCATCCGGGCTATAGTGCTCTTTCCTGCCCCGGCCGGACCATCCACTGCAATATTAAAAGCTTGTTTTTCCATTATTTCTTGCTCCTTTATTCTTCTATGTATTCCTAAAGCTTTCCAGATGCCGTTCAATGGTTCTGCCCCACCGACATTCCGGCCAGATATCCGGTGGACCAGGCGATCTGCAGATTAAAGCCGCCTGTCACAGCGTCCAGATCCAGCACTTCCCCTGCAAAATACAGCCCCCCGACCAGCTTTGACTCCATTGTTTTCGGATTTACCTGGCCAACCGAGATGCCTCCCTGGGTGATGATCGCCTCCCGATAATCCCGAAGCCCGGTCAGCGTCAGTCGAAACTCCTTAAGAACATCCACCAGTTCCCGTCTCTTGGCCCGGGTGATCGCATTGACAGGCTTCTCTGGAGGGATCCCGCTTCTCTCTATAATGACAGGAATCAGCTTTGAAGGCAGTAGCTGGGACAGAGAATTTTTGTACTGCTTATTTTTCATCTCCTGAAAATCCCGCAAAATCCGGCCATCCAACTGTTCTTTATCCAGCGCTGGCTTTAAGTCAACAGACAGGATAAGCCCTTCCGGCCCAAGCTTGCCGGCCACATAGCTGCTGGCCGTAAGAATCACCGGACCACTGACTCCAAAATGAGTAAACAGCATTTCTCCAAAATCTTCGTACAAAAGCTTTTTACCCTGAAACACCTGAACCTTCACATTTCGCAGAGAAAGCCCCTGGAGCCCTTTCACCACCGAAAGCTCTCTCACCTCAAAGGGCACCAGAGCCGGGTTTAACTCTGTCACCTGATGACCGGCCTGTTCTGCAAACCGGTAGCCGTCACCAGTGGATCCGGTGGAAGGATAGGAGAGACCTCCTGTGGCCACGATCACCTGATCTGCATTTACAAAAGACCGGCCCTTTTTTAGGAGGAGCCCGGTGATCTGCCCCTCCTTAAGCGTTAAGGCATCCACCTCCTCCCCCAGACAGACGGAAACTCCCAGCTCCTTTAAAGCGCGGGAAAGGGCCCGGATCACATCCGAGGACTTATCGGATAAAGGAAAAACCCGGTTCCCTCGCTCCACCTTAACCGGACACCCATATTCCTCCATAAAATCCATCACGTTCTGGTTGGTAAAAGCATAAAAGCTGCTGTATAAAAATTTGGGGTTATGGATAACCGATGCAAACAATTCCTCCATCTCACAGGCATTCGTCAGATTACACCGACCCTTGCCGGTGATATAAAGCTTTTTGCCAAGTTTTTCATTTTTCTCGTATAACCGGACCTGATGTCCGGCCTTAGCAGCGGCGGCGGCCGCCATCATTCCCGCCGCGCCGCCGCCAATAATCACCACATTGCTCATACTTTTCCTGTTCTGCTCTTTCCCGGCTTTTGCCTTTTCTCTTTCCTTCTTAAGGAAAATCTTAATCTTCGCTTCTCTCCTTTTTCACCTGGCGGATTTTCTCCTCTAAGGCATCCACCACAGTCTGAAGCACCTTCACCCGGGCATAATACTTATTATTTCCCTCTACCACAATCCACGGTGCATAGGTGGTGGAGGTGCGCACCAGCATCTCATTGACAGCAATCTCATACTGATCCCATTTCTCCCGGTTACGCCAGTCCTCGTCTGTGATTTTCCACTGTTTTTCCGGAATCTCCATCCGCTCCTTAAAGCGCCGCTCCTGCTCATCCTTGTCAATGTGAAGCCAGAATTTCAGCACCACAGCACCTGCATTGGCCATGTGAGCCTCCATCTCATTGATCTCCTGATAGGCCCGCTTCCAGTCATCCTCTGTGCAGAAGCCCTCAATCCGCTCCACCATGACCCGCCCGTACCAGGTCCGGTCAAAGATAGCCACATGGCCTGCCTTTGGCACCTTGTTCCAGAAACGCCAGAGATAATGATGCTTTTTCTCAATGTCATTGGGAGAGGCTGTGGGACATACCTGATAACCTCTGGGATCCAGATGGCTGGTCAGACGCTTGATGGCGCCGCCTTTGCCTCCTGCATCCCAGCCTTCAAAGCCCAATACCACAGGAATCCTCAGACGATAAATGTCACTGTGAAGAATCTCCAGCCGCTTCTGCAGCTTGTCAAGCTTTTGTTTATATTCTTCTCTGGTGAGAGCCTTAGACAAATCCACACCAGACAGCACACCGTTCTGATAGCGGCTTCCTGCATCCAGAGAAATTCCTGAATTGACTTTCTGGGTTCCCTTTTTTGCTGCCTTCTCCTCCAATACCTTTTCCAGCCGCTCTGTCACAGACTTTAATATCTTCATGGCCGCATAGTTCCGGTCTGTAGCCTCAATGATAGTCCATGGGGCAAATTCTGTATCCGTCCGCTCCAGCATCTCCTCATTAATCTGCAAATACTCCTCGTACCTGCGGTTTCTGTCCCAGTCTCCCTCACTTACATGCCACTTGGTCTCCACAGATTTTTCCAGCTTCTTAAAACGCTTTTTTTGCTCCTCCTGGGAGATATACAAAAACAGCTTGATGATCACCGCGCCCCCATCACTGAGCTGTTTTTCAAAGGAACAGATATCCCGGAATGCCTCCGGAAGCTCCTTTTTCTTTGTCACTTTGTCAAAACGGTCAATCAGCACCTTTTGATACCAGCTCCGGTCGTAGATGGCTATGCGCCCGTTCTCCGGCGTCACAGTCCAGAACTTCCACAGAAACGGCCGCAGAATCTCTTCTTCTGTGGGACGGTTGCTGGCATACACGTCAAAACCTCTGGGATCCAATGCCTGAATCAGACGATTGATCTGGGTTCCCTTGCCTGCTGCCCCCATACCCTCAAACAGGATCAGCACCGGGATCCCCGCCTCCTTTAAACGCCTCTGAAGCTGTCCCAGCTTTGCACCCTCCTCTGCCTGAACCTTTTTGTAGACTTCCTTCTTAACAGTTCTTGACAAATCAATTTTCTCCAACATCCCTTATTTACCTCCAAATTTACATGTTCTTATGGATCTATCTTAAGGTTGTTCCGTATCAGCGTCCGATATGCGGCCAATTCTTCATATTGATAAAAGAATCGGATTCTCGCTCCCCATTCACCGTCCGCCTCCTCTGTCTGGTCTGTCAGCACAAACCACATAAAACTCTCCTTAAAATCCGGCAGGGGCTCCGGGATATCCCCTGGCCTTAAGCCGGTGAGAACCTGCTCCACAGAATCATCTTCTTCTGGAAATGCCTCTGTAAAAGCGATTCCATAGCGTCTGGTCTGATCAAGCATCTCTCCGTAAAGCAGCAGAATCTGACGCACCATGTCCGTCTCATTGCGCCATTTTCCATCTCTTGTTAAGGCATCCTCAAGATCAAAGCCCCAGACAAAAGCTGGTTCTGCCTCAGCCCCGCCACCTTCTTCCGGCAAAATCACATCCAGACTGGTTCGTGTCATGCCAACCCCATCTGTGTATAAATCAATCCGGATGAGATTTGTCTCATTCCCCAGGGGGAGAAACTGACGCACCAGTGTCAAAAACACATTCGTTCTGGAATCTTGTGCCCCAGGCTCCTCTCCCTCCCTGTGCCCCAGCCCCATCTGGGGATTAAGTCCTGCAGGAGGAGAAATCTCATAACTGTCAAGCTGCTGCTTCCCGGGCTGGTATTCCCGAAGTACCAGACGGTATCCATCTCCCTCCGGGCTGAGGGAGATATCTGTCCTGCTGATCCCGTCCTGCCAGACAAGCTCCGTTCCCTCCGGCCCTTCACTCCGCTGCACCGGTTCCCCATAGACAGATTTGACCCGTCCTGTCATTTCCGAAAACTCCACACCAGCTCCATCCCCGTCAATGGACACAAAATCCAGCTTGCCGCTGCTATAATAGTAATTGGTAAGAAGTGGCTGATCCACGCCAAACCACTTTACCAGATACTGATAGGACTGGATAAGCTTTCCTTCATTGTCTGTATTTTCTGAAGCCAAAACACCTTCTACCCCAAGGCGTGCTTTTGTCTGAGCAATCGCCTCCCCAAAGGGAAGCGGCAGCCCCACATATTCCACAGCCGCATTGTCACGCAGATGATTGTAATGGCGGGACTTTGCCACCATAGACGGAGTATCCGGACTCATAATATCTGACACCGCACGGCTTAATACATTGACCACCTGTGTCAGCCGTTCTATATTCACAAGTTCCGGCTTATCAAAACGGGAACCCAGCTCAAAGGCCTCCCTTTTCTGCCTGACAGACACAGCCGGAACCCTGCCCCGCACAAACCGGCTGTGTCCTCCCGTCTCCTGCCTGATGTAGGACCAGTTTTCCCCCAAAAGCTCCTGGCCTGCATCCTGAATACTGTCGCCAAGCAGCGTAGGACGGCCATCCTCTGTGGCCAGCGTCATACTCCCATCCAAATGAAACCCCATCTCATCCAGGAGAACAGCTCCAATCACCCGCTCCTGCTCTCTCTCCATCAAAGAATCCACGTAATACCGGCATCCTGCCTGCTCATCTACATAGCCGGAAAAACTGATAAAGCGGAGCTCTGTATCTGTAGGGAGCCGGGAAAGAAGCCGGGCTGTCTCCAGAAGCACTGCCACGCCGCAAGCGCTGTCACCGGCCCCCGGACTGTAAGGACGGGTATCGTGGTGCGCTGCCACAATCAGAATATCTCCTTCCTTATTCTCCGTCTGCCTCACAGCAACCACATTGGTCCCTGTCCTTTTCTCCTCCCCGGATCCCTCCTCATACAGAAAACCCTGCAATGTCACATCATACCCGTAATCCTCCAGAAGCTGCCGGATATAGTGCGTACACTCCCTCTCTCTCTCACTTCCTGCCACACAAGGAGACTTAGCCAAAAAATCAAGCTCCTCCTGAAGATAAAAGGGGTTCCCCTCCTCAAGAACCAGAAGCTCCTCCTGCTCTACCAATTCCTCCCTGCTCTCCCGGGGCAGCACCCGGGTAGACGGCCCGGCGCAGCTGACTGTAAAAAATGCCACAGCCAGTATAAATTCTAAAAAAAATGTCCGCCTGGCTTTGTACAAACCGTCCATAACCTTCTCCCTTCGGACAGATTCTCCAATCGTATAACAATCCAAGTATACCACATCTGTTTTCGTTTATAAAGGACAAATTGAGCAGGCAGGCTATAAACAGCTATAATCAAAGGAGCCCGGCAAACCGGACTCCCTTCCTTACACTCCCATTATATCTCTGCTGTAATAAAAATATCATAGATTGCCTTGATTGCCATCTCAAAATCCACATTCTTGACACCGATTATGATATTTAATTCGCTGGAGCCCTGATCAATCATCTTCACATTGATCCGGGCATGGGCCAGAGCGGAAAAGATTCTTCCCACCGTTCCTCTGGTTCCCTTCATTCCCCGTCCAACCACGGCAATCAACGCCAGATCCGATTCCAGATCCACACTGTCCGGCTCCACAGCCCGGTGGATCCCCGCAATCACCGACTGCTCATATTCTTCAAACTCATCCTGATGAACCATAATGGTCATGGTGTCAATGCCAGACGGCATATGCTCAAAAGAAATACCGTATTTCTCAAAGACCTCCAGCACCTTTCTCCCAAAGCCCACCTCCGCATTCATCATAGCCTTTTCAATATTGATGGCACAAAAACCCTTCTTTCCGGCGATTCCGGTGATAGTGTAGCGAGGTTTTCTGCAGGTGCTCTCCACAATCAGAGTCCCCTTATCCTGGGGTTTGTTGGTGTTGCGGATATTGATGGGGATCCCTTCCCTTCTCACCGGAAAAATCGCATCCTCGTGCAGCACACTGGCTCCCATGTAGGCCAGCTCCCGCAGCTCCTTGTAAGTGATCGTCTCAATCACCTCCGGTTCTGACACAATCCGTGGATCCGCCACTAAAAATCCTGACACATCGGTCCAGTTTTCATACAGATCTGCGTGGATTGCTTTGGCCACAATCGAGCCGGTCACGTCCGAGCCACCCCTGGAAAAGGTTTTGATGGTCCCGTTATGCATAGCGCCGTAAAATCCCGGGATCACCGCCCGCTCCACATGCTCTAACCGCTCTCCCAACTCCCGGTTGGTGAAATCCGCCTCAAAATTCCCCTGGTCGTCAAAAAAGATAACCTCTGCCGCATCAATAAATTCGTATCCCAGATAATTGGCCATCACAAGACCATTTAAATATTCTCCCCGGGAAGCCGCATAATCCCGCCCGATTCCCTTGACAAAATTCTCCTCAATCCGGTCAAACTCAAAATCCAGGTTCAGATTCAGATCTAACCCGTTGATAATCTCCATATAACGGTCCTTGATCCGGTTTAACAATTTCTTATAAGCAACTCCGGTGCTGGCCGCATCATAGCAGGCATACAGCATATCCGTCACCTTCTCGTCCTGATCATTGCGCTTCCCCGGCGCTGAGGGGATCACATACCGCCTGGTCTTATCCGACCGGATGATCTCACCTACCTTCTTAAACTGCCTGGTGCTGGCCAGGGAACTTCCGCCAAATTTTACAACCTTCTTCATTGTATTCTCTCCATCAAAATTATTTTTACCGGAAATAATCCACTCCCGACTCAAAAATTTTCATATCCTGTTCCCCATAAATATTGATGGCAACCGCTTCTCCCCGCCGCTCTGAATGGGCCATCTTTCCAAAGATCCGTCCATCGGGGCTGGTAATTCCCTCAATAGCCTCATAAGAACCATTAGGATTCCAGAACTCATCCATAGTGGCTTCCCCCTGATCATTCACATACTGAGTGGCCACCTGTCCGTTTTCAAAAAGCTTTTTCAGCCACTGCTTATCTGCCACAAACCGGCCCTCTCCGTGGGACGTTGGATTGCAGTACACTCCACCTAAAACAGCCTTACTAAGCCATGGGGATTTATTGGAAACCACCTTGGTATAAACCATTTTGGACACATGGCGCCCAATGGTATTCATGGCCAGAGTCGGAGTATCTTCCTGCTGCTCCACAATCCGTCCCTCCGGCACCAGCCCTAACTTAATAAGTGCCTGGAAGCCGTTGCAGATACCGAGCATCAAGCCATCCCTCTGTGTGAGAAGCTTTTCAATCTCCTCCCTGATCACCGGATTGCGAAACACTGCAGCAAAAAATTTCGCACTTCCCTCAGGCTCATCACCTGCCGAAAATCCCCCCGGAAACATAAGGATCTGAGCCTGGGAAATCTCCTTTTTGTATAGCTCCACCGACTGACGGATATCCCCGGCTGAAAGATTTTTAAACACCCGGGTCACTACCTTCCCTCCGGCCCGCTCAAAAGCTTTGGCGCTGTCATACTCACAGTTAGTTCCCGGGAACACCGGAATAAACACGGTAGGCCGTGCCAGCTTATGACTGCACACATAAACAGAATCGGCCCTAAATAAGTCATGAGAAACCCCTGTCTGCTCCACCCCGGACCGGGTGGGGAACACCTTCTCCAAAGTATCTGTCCAGCAGCCAATGGCCTCATCCAGAGAGATGCTCACCGGGCCATATTCCAGCATCGCCCGGTCTGTCACTTCTCCGATCACCGTGTAGGTCATGGCCAGTTCTCCAACTTTTCCCTCGGCCACCTCGCAGACAATATCTCCCCATGCCGCTTTGAAGAAATCCCTAGGATCCACATTATGCTCGATCTTTACCCCCAGCTTATTGCCAAAAGCCATCTTGCTGACCGCCTCTGCCAGGCCAAATCGCTCCACCCCGTAGGCGGAAATCACCCGGCCGGCCCGCATGTCCAAAAGAAGCTTTCCATAACCATCTGTAAGCTGGTCGTAAAGAGGCAAATCATATTCATCTTTTGGGACCTTAAACACCACAAGCTTACTTCCCGGCCTTTTAAGCTCCGGCGTGACGATATCCTTATGGCTGGCCACATCCACGGCAAAGGACACCAGGGTAGGCGGCACATTGATCTCTCCGTGCTGCTCATCATTAAAAGTGCCTGACATACTGTCCTTGCCGCCAATGGAAGGAAGGCCAAACCCCAGCTGCGCTTCATAAGCCCCCAAAAGCGCCCCGAAGGGAGCGCCCCAGCGGTGTGCATCCTCGGTCATTCTCTTAAAGTATTCCTGGAAGGTAAACCGGATCTTCCTAAAGTCTCCGCCGGATGCCACAATCTTGGCCACAGAAGAAGTCACGGCATAGATAGCCCCATGATAAGGACTCCAGCTAGACAAGTAAGGATCAAAGCCATAGCTCATCATTGTCACGGTATCTGTGGTCCCGGAAAGCACCGGAAGCTTGGCCACCATGGCCTGGGTTTCTGTCAGCTGATATCTGCCGCCATAGGGCATAAGCACGGAACCAGCGCCAATGGAACCGTCAAACATTTCCACAAGCCCCTTCTGAGAGCATACATTCAGGTTTGAAAGAACCTCCAGCCATTTTTTTCTCACATCCGGCACATCCTCTTGCGCAAAAGGACTTCCCTCTTTGGAGGGAACCTCTAAGATCACCTCTGCCTCCTGATGTGCCCCATTGGTGTCCAGAAATGCCCGGCTGATATCCACAATCGTCTTTCCCCGCCAGTGCATCACAAGCCTTGGCTCCTCTGTCACCACAGCCACCGGAACTGCCTCTAAGTTCTCCTCCCCTGCCCAGGTCAGGAAGCGGTCCACATCCTCCGGTGACAACACCACAGCCATCCGCTCCTGAGACTCAGAGATGGCAATCTCCGTCCCGTCCAGCCCTGCATACTTTTTCGGCACCTGATCCAGATCAATTTTAAGTCCTGCCGCCAGCTCCCCGATGGCAACTGACACACCTCCTGCGCCAAAATCATTGCACTTTTTAATGATGCTGCTGACCTCCGGACGGCGGAACAACCGCTGAATCTTTCTCTCTGTAGGTGCATTTCCCTTCTGCACCTCAGCTCCGCAAACTTCAATGGATGCCTCTGTGTGTACCTTTGAAGAGCCGGTGGCTCCTCCAATTCCGTCCCTGCCGGTCCTGCCTCCTAAGAGGACAATGATGTCCCCGGGATCCGAGGTCATCCTCTTTACATATTTTCTGGGAGCCGCCCCCATGACCGCCCCGATCTCCATTCTCTTGGCCGCGTAATCCGGGTGATAGATCTCCTTTACGTATCCGGTGGCAAGGCCGATCTGGTTGCCGTAGGAGCTGTAGCCAGAAGCAGCGCCGCTCACCAGCTTTTTCTGAGAAAGTTTGCCCTTCATGGTCTTATCAAGAGACACCGTTGGGTCTGCCGCCCCGGTGATCCGCATAGCCTGGTACACATAAGTCCGCCCGGATAAAGGATCCCGAATCGCACCTCCAAGGCAGGTGGCCGCACCACCAAAGGGCTCAATCTCTGTAGGGTGATTGTGTGTCTCATTCTTAAAATTCACCAGCCACTCCTCTGTCTTACCATCGATCTCTACCGGAACCACAATGCTGCAGGCATTGATCTCCTCGGACTCCTCCAGATCCTCTAGTTTTCCCTCAGCCCGAAGCTTTTTCATGGCCAGAAGGGCCAGATCCATCAGGCAGACAAACTTGTCCTTCCTCCCTTTATAAAGCGTTTCCCTGTCCGCAAGATACTGCTCATAAGCCCTCTGAATCGGCTTTTTATAATCTCCGTCTGTGATGGTTACATCCTTAAGCTCTGTGGAAAAGGTGGTGTGACGACAGTGGTCAGACCAGTAGGTATCCAAAACCCGGATCTCCGTCACCGTAGGATCCCGAAGCTCCTCCTCCTGATAATATTTCTGAATATGAAGGAAATCCTTAAAGGTCATAGCCAGGTTAAAAGAATCATACAGCCCCTTAAGCTCCTCTTTCCCATATACTAAAAAGCCCTCAACCGATGCCACATCCTCTGGTGTATCAAAAACTGTCACCAATGTTTCTGGCTTGTCCTCTTTTGCCTCTCTGGAATCCACCGGATTGATGCAAAAGGACTTAACCGCCATAATCTGCGCCTCAGTCAAAGTTCCTGTCAGCACATAGGTAGTGGCGGTGTGGATCACCGGCTCCTCATCCTCCTTCAAAAGCTTTACACACTGCTCTGCCGAGTCCGCCCGCTGGTCAAACTGACCTGGGAGATACTCTACAGAAAACACCGTGTCTCCGTCCTCTGCCGGAAATGTCTCCTCATACACAAAATCCACCGGCGGCTCCGAAAACACGGTGGTCAGTGCCTGGCGGTACACATGCTCCGACAGATTCTCCACATCATACCGGATCAGCACCCGCACATTGCTTACCGTGTCAATGTTTAAATAGCTTCCGATCTCCTGAGAAAGCTCCTTCGCTTTCACCGCAAACTGCGGCTTTTTCTCCACAAAAACCCGTCTTACACTCATTGTTTGTCCTCCTGTAAAACACTTTGTGATGTGCTGACATGTTCATAATTTTGCCAAATAACTTGCCGAAATACCGGTATATTCAGCACTAGTTTCCTGGTTTCTAATCATATCACAAGTTATTTTATAAATAAAATTAATATATCTTATTCATTTTATTTGTTTTACTAATATATAATCCTGATTATCTACTTCCTTTATCCCATCTTCATCTTATCACGGAAAACAGGATTTATCAAGGCAACCATTGGCTTCCTTTAGCTTTCCGTAAGTCTCCTGAAAAAAAGCCGGAAACCTGTTTTTCAGATTCCCGGCCTACTATATCTCCTCTTACAAACAAGCCATTCAAGCTCCCACCCTGGCGCCTAATCCTTCCTGTCACATCAGCTTTCTTTCAATCATCGCTTTAATATTGGTGGAACTGGTGCTCTCTGTGTAAGGAAAGAACACCAACTCAGCCCCATGCTCCCGCAAAAATTCCCGTTTTTTCTGCCACACCGGATCCTCTGAATAATCACTTCCCGAAAACTGCACATCAAACTGGAATTTCAGATAAGCATCCTTGGTGTCATAAAATTCCAGGGGTATCCCCACTGCCTGATCCACATATTTGCAGGCCTCCACAATCTCTAAGCGCTCCTTAAAGGGAATGAAGCTTTCCGTATTTTTAAACTTTCTCACTCCCTCATCCGTCACCACCCCGGCAATCAGATAGTCACACTGTTCTTTTGCCCGCCGCAGCAGATTCAAATGGCCAATGTGAAACAAATCAAACACCCCTGCCACATACCCCACATGATACTTCTTTTTCTCTGTTTTTTTCCCTGCCGTCTTTCCTTCCCCTCTCGTCTCCTTCCCTTCCAGAACAAGCGCCATTCTCTGCCTCCCGGGATATTCCATATTGGTGTCATAAATGCCGATATTTATGGCTCCAAGCCCTCTCACCTGCCTTAACACCCCTGTATAATTTTTGATACAGATAATCACCTTATACGTGCTGCCATCCAGTCCCTTTAAAACCTCTGGAGATGTAACCCGAATCCCTTCCATAACACTTTCCCATTTTGACTGGTCATTGTCCAAGATCCCTGCTATCTCATAATCTTCCTTATATAGGGCCAGAAATTTTTTCGTAAATTTTCCCGAGCCGAAAAGATATATTTTCCTGTTATCCATATTCTTAAAAATATCAACAAACAACCGCTGATACTCTCCGGCTGAATAATTCATCCTCTGGCGATTAGAGTGGACGATCTCGTCATTGCGCCTGTGAGCCTCATGATAATCCCTTAAAAGGTCATCATTGCGCAGCTTTGTAAGAAAATAGCCAATGTGGGCCGAGTAAATTTCCTGATATTTCTCCATTCCATACCGCTCTAAAAGCTCCGCCCTTGGCAGAGCCTTCTGAAGCTGTGCATCCCCGTGATAGAGAAAATCAATATTCCTCAGCATAATCGCCTTCGCAGGCAGATTCTCCACATACACCTCCTGATCATAAAATACAAAATCATCCTTTATCGCAAAGCCATTGATCAGCACCAAATCCAGATATCCGCGCTCCAACACCGGTCCAAGATTTTCCCGCTCCTCCTCTGTGCCAAAGGCAACCTTTCTCCATTGACTTCTGTCAATTCTGCTTTTCGTCTTCTCATCCCTTCCCTCATCCCACCAGGGGTTGAAGTGTTCCCAATCCACATTATCATAAGAAGCCTGATCCGAGGATGACAAAATCAGCTTCCACAATTTGTCAAACTGCCGGAAAAACTCTGGCCGGTCTGTCAATGCCAGGTGGCGGAAATACTTAGCCAGCGGCATTCCTTCCACATAAGGCATGACAAATGCATCCCCCTCTGTCTCTGCCTCAATCATTTTCACCCCATGCTGCTTTAGATAACAGTTGTTCTCCAAAAGCTTTTCAATCTTTCCCTTCCCTTCCTCATAAGCCGGAAGCTTCATCACTCTTTTGCTGCGGGTTATGACGGTGTATAAAGCATTTTCCCTTCCCCGGTCCATGGAAACGGTGATCTGATTGGCATCCGCAAACCGCCCGTCCACCGGGCACTCAATCAAAAATCCGTTGGCCATAGGGTGAAACATGCCGTTTTGGATCAGAGATGTATACAGATTTTCCTCCTCCAAAAATACCGTATCCGGATTGTGATAATGGGGGAAAATCCGTATCTTTAACTCCTCCCCGGGCATATAATCCTCCGCAAACAAGATCTGGGGACACATGATATCCGGAAAAACGGAGTAGAACCGGTGATTTGTAAAGCCTGATTGAGCAAGCAGGTCAGAGAGCTCCGCCCTGGCATACAGCCTTCCCGCCTGGTTTTCCCGGTCCCGGTCACTGATTCGTCTGTAATTTTCTATACCGTCAAAATTTCGGTCTGTAAACGGATCTCTATCCCCGCAAAAATAGCGGATTCCGAAACGGTTGTCTGCACACACAAAAAGCCTGCCATCCTTTTTAAGCCCCTCTCGGGCCTGCTTTAATAAACCCCCGATTTCTGGTATTGTAAGTCGGGTGATGGCATCGGCAATGAGAATGATGTCGTATTTTTCCGGGGAGATGGGGGCAAGATCACCTGCATTTTTTATTATCATCCGTTCTGTCTCCATCCCGCTTTCCATCAGCGCCTCTGTCAATGCCTGATCCCGTTTTGTATCCACTGCAATACACAAAGCACGTCCGCCTTTTTTAAATGCATACCATTTGATCAGCCCCTTAGGCAGTTCGTATATCAGCTTCTCTGCCCTCCTATGCAACTCGCTCCATTGGCCATTTTTTGAAATCATTGTCCATCCATCCTCTCAGCTACTCATAAAGCTTCATAAAATAATTGGTACTCTCCATAGGCAGCAAAGGAAGCGAATACACAGAAACATTTTGCCCTGTCACCCCCTGTCCTCCGATCTGTTCCCGGATCTTTCTGCCATGGGCACGATTAGTTATCAGATAATGCGCCTTTGGATATCGTCTGAGCGCTTCCTCTGGCGACAATATCGCATACCCCAGATACTGGCTCCCCCATCTGGTCTGGTCATTGTCACAGAAAGCCTGAATCGTTTCAATTCCGTTCATCCGCATCAGGCAAAGGGCATAGGCAGCCACCTTCCCGGCCCCAAACACCACGATTTGCTTCTGCCCGGACATCTTTCTGATAAAATGCCGGTACGGTGCATATCTTGCCTCCGCACAGATGGTGATATAGGCCTCAAAAGCCTCCGGATTTTCCGTAAACAACCGCATTTCCAGCCAATGCTTCGGAAACATTTCCTCCTGTCTTAGAAGTCCTGCCTCCCTGTCTCCCCGGATGATCCTCCGAAACTCATCCAGCGCTTCCCTCGTCCCATCATCCGGTTCGCCAACACCCCGAAAGGTCAGATAAGGCTCCAATGCCATCATTACTGTTTCCCGGGCAATAAAGGAGCGGATTTTTCTCTCTGTAATTCCATCCTCCTCGATCCGTCTGCGCAAATATCTACATTCTGCCAGATTATATTTGACACAATTGGGATTATAAGTAGAGGAAGAACCATTATCCCGCCGGTACCGGTAAAAAGACTGATCTAAAAACATTCCTCGTCTCAGATTTATGTCTGCCAAATACCGGAAACCACTATCCTGAAATGCCGCCCCCGGGCTTTCATTTAGACGGACACCATGTTCCCGCAGAAACGACAGCTTATATATACCGTTCCATATATAAATATCGCTTGAAAGCTCTCTTTCTGTAAAATATTCGGATGAAATAACCTGATTACAATCGGGAAGAGAAACACTCAGATGATACGATTCCTCTGCTCCCGGCGTAACAAACACATCAAAGCCTGCCTTTACAAAATCCAAATTCCTTTCTTCAGCTGTCTTATACAGCTCCTCATACATATTTGCCGCAATATAATCATCTGTCTCCACAATCCCAAGATACTCGCCAAGAGCCATATCAATTCCCAGATTTATCTGATAGCCGTAGCTTTTTTTGTCCGAATGAATAATCTGAATCCTTGGATCCTGCCTGGCATATTTCTCTAAAATTTGAAGAGTGCCGTCTGTAGAACCGGCATCAATGCATAATATCTCAATGTCCGTCAATGTCTGGCTGATCACACTTTCCACTGATTCACGAATATAATCTGCCACGTTTAAGGATGGCATGATAATAGAAATTTTGGGCATGGCTTACCTCCTATTGAAAAATCTGATGCACCGTACAACAATCCCATCGGTTGCATCAGATAAAATCAAAATAATCATCAGGTATGATAGCAATCGAATCTTTAAATCTCTGCCTTAGTGTGACATTGGATAATCCGGTCATCCTCAATTCCGGTTGCGATCAGTTGTCGGTATACTTCTTCCTGGCCAATTTTCATAGACAATAAAATCACCCCATCCTTACTATCTGCCTCATTTTTCAAATCAGATGGAGATAGGATAGGAAAGCCACACTTTTCTTTACCAAACAACGCCAGATTATTATCACAAAAACTGTGAATTTTTATGTGGTTACTGTCGCAATAAAACATCAGCCGTTCTCCACGGATTCCACATCCGAATATCATAACCGGACGATTTTTTATTCTCCCCAAAAGCTTCTGCAAACCGTCCTGTTTCCCCTTTTCCTGCTCCATAACCAGCTGGCTGTAAGCCTCCTGAGAGGCAAGTAAAAGCATCAGCCTTTCCCACAACTCATTTCCATACATGGCTTTATCCAAAAGGCCGATACGGACCGCCTCAGAGATCTGACGGCTGAACCATTCACAGGAATCCGCAAGTCTCTTATCTTGCCAATCTCCGTTCAATTTTACAAGAATCTGATCATATTTTGTGATGAATGAAATACTCATGGCAAAATAATAATATTTCCTGTGAATAGGATTCAAAAGATGACACAATCTAAGCTCACCATTGATCCACCGAAATTCATTTTCATAATATCGAAGGCCATCCAGCCCCTTTGACGAGGCCTCCTCCCGGTCCTGCCTGTACCGGTAAAAGCTTTTATCCAGATATTTCGCCTGCTTCGCATAGGTCTTTACCTGCTGCAAAAAACCCATGTCCTGAAAAGCCGCTCCGGGAGACGGATGCAGCCTTATATGGTGAGAATTGAGAAATTCCCGTCTATAGAGCCCCTTCCACAACACATAATCCGCTGACCGCAGAGTGGCTATCTCATCGGAATCCAATATCCGGCCATACCAGTCCTGCTTATCGCCATGAAACAACCGTTGCCGGATCAAGTAATCCGCCCCGTTCTGAAGCCGATATAGCAGGTCAAAATCAGAAGCTACATAGTCCAGACTCTCAGCTGCTCCGTTGTCATACAAGTATTGATACATATCCGGCTCGATCCAATCATCTGTTTCCAGAATGGCTACATATTCACCAGTGGCACGATCTAATCCCATGTTTACCTGCCTGCCGTAACTTTTTGTGTCGCTGTGTAAAACCACAATTCTGGAATCCTCCCTGGCATATCTTTCTAAGATTTCCCTTGTTCCATCTGTGGAACCTGCATCGACACAGATCATCTCCAAATCCTGCAAAGTCTGATGAACCACACTTTCCATACACGCTTCTATGTATTCTGCCACGTTTAAGGATGGCAATATAACGGATACCTTTGGCACTTTTTTATTCATTCCTGCCACACCTTCTCTATCAAATTATCCCAAAAGACTGTCTGATCCATGTTTTTTTGCCGTTTACAGATTGTATCATGAGCGCGCATACTCATCTCATTCCGTTTGTCCCGATCAAGATACAGCTCCTGGATTCTGTCTGCAAGGGCATCGATATCGCCCACATCCACCACATATCCATTGTATCCATTTGTCACATCATCCCGTGCGCCGGATACATCTGTGATGACAGGGACCGCGCCCTCTGCCATGGCCTCGGATTGGGAGATGCTGTGGCCCTCACATTCAGAGCAGCTTACCATAATATCTTGTCTGCTCCAAAAGTCCGGAATGTTTTTTCTGTCCAAATACCCTGTCAAAATCACGGATTCCTGTAAATTTTCCTCTCGGATTCTCCGGTCCAAAATTTCACTGTAATCTCCGGTTCCTGCTATGTTCATCTGGAAATCTATATTTTTTTTCCGCAATTTTTTGGATAATTCTATAAGCAAATCGGCTCTTTTCTGTGTTACAGTCACTCTGCCTGCATATCCTATCTGCAAACATTCTTTTTTTTCATTCATTATCCTTTCTACCTTTTCTTTACAAGATATATCCCATTCCAAATAATCCATTTTAATTTGCTCCATTCCGTGTGAAAGCAATTTCTGTTTTATTCTGGAACTGATTACCATACATCTGTCAATGTATTGTTGCCATAAACTATACGCACTATAATATGGGAAGTCATCACTATGCTGAACAGCTATGAGCCTTATCTGCTCTGGAAATCGTTGTTTAGCAATACATGCCGACCAAAATATATGCTGCGGAAAATTACATATAATTGTACATGGAAGATTCTCTTTTATCTTCTCCACACACATTTCGATTTTTTCTTTTTCCTTCTCAACTCCGTAATACTTTAGCATATAGGCTGGGTAGGTTTCATCTGTCACAGCCGGTCCGGCCGCGTCTGTAGTGAGATACATTCCACAATAATTCTTCTTATATAACCGTCTTGCCGTGGCATAACTCCATGATTCTACGCCTCCTAAAACCATTCCGTTATATAAATCAAACAGAATTTTTCTTTCCTGATATTTGTCATGAATATCGACTGTATTCTCCGAAAATTTCATCTTTCCTGCAGCACAGAACAGTAAATGATTCAAAATGTCATGATAACTGGTAATAATTTTTTTTTCAGCTGCTCCCATGTTTAAAAGCTGTTGAATTATTTCTTTCTCTCTGCTGCAAGTGACAAAAATATAATCAAAATAGAGTGTCTTTATTATATCCGGATCATAAATCACTATATCATCACACACAGTTCCCCACAAATCCTTGTTGTTATCAAGGATTCCCTTAGGCACCATTCCAAAAGTCTTAGATTGCTTTATCCAATACCTTCCTATCTTTCCCGCTCCAAAAAAAAATATTTTCACATTTTTAAGCTTATTGCTAACCATAATATATTTTCTCCGTTTCAATCCCCATGTCCCGAAGCCTGTCCCATATCTCTTCCCTGGTCCGGACATTGCGGATTGCTATGATAACCCTGTCAAAAGAATCATTCATGATCTCCTGTGGAGATTTCACATCCATCCCTGTTGCCTGCAGTTCCATATAATTACTGTCAACCCACAGTAAACGTTTGCATCTAGCATACCTTTGTTTTGCCTGCTTTACAAAAGACCTGCCCACTTTCCCGGCACCGTAGATGACAATACTTCCTTTTAACAGCTCCCATGGACAAAAATATTCAATTCCCGGCTTCAGATGGGTATGTAAATATCGGTTCCAGTCTGTCAGCCATTTTCCGATTCCATATTTTCGATATTCCTGACATCTTTCCTTATATTTTTTCGCTTCAGCTGATCGAATCAATGCATATTCTATAAAATCACCGTGGTAAACCTGTCGGACATTTTCTCCATTGTTCCAAAAATATATGACTCTTAACTGTTTCTTAGAGACAGCCGGAGCAAACTCGACCATTGAGTTTTTCCTTCCACCGGAAGAAAAAGGCATATGGCAAAAATATCTGGCTATTCTTTCAGATGGATACTCCGCTATAAATTCCATATATTCTCTGGCAATATCAAGTCTCGGCACATACGTTAAGCCATTCCGGGCATAGATCCGTTCCATACTTACCACATAGTCTAATACCCCCTTAAGATATTCCTCTATATTGTAAGCTTTGATCTGCTCTCCTTCCTTCTGTTCTAAGACAGGTATTATCTTTTTGCCTTCTTCTCTATATCCTTCTGTCTGTCCGTGGGGTGCCCGGCACAAAAGCTCCAGCATATACCGTTTCAGATTACTGGGATAAAACTGAAAAAACTCGCATGGTCCATCTTCCTGTATCTCATCTAACCGGTAAAAAAAATTTTTGATCTTTCCTTCGTAAAAATTTCCTATTAATTTGGCAAGACAATATTGAGTAAAACCTGTTCCTGATAGTTCAACAAACCCAAATCTATCATTGGAGACATCAATTTCCTGATGAAGATATTGAATAACAAGTATTCTTTTTTCTTTCTGGCTCTCCACCAAATATTTGCGGAATTTCCCATTTTCCTGAAGCCATTTTGCCACAGTATCCACTTGTGCCTTTGATACCCTTTTTCCCCCTTCAATTTCCTTTAATCGTTCTGGCAAAAATTTTCTCAGTTCATCCAAAGACAATTGAAAAAGTTCTGCCATGTCATTCATGGATAGAATTTCTTCCATATTGGAATAATAAAGAATCCTGCCCAAGTCTTTCTTGGAACCATCATAAAACGGAAACCGCCAAGCTGTTCTGGAACCGTAAATATAAGAAGTTTTTACAGGATACCCTTCCTCCCGAATAATAACCTCTGCTATCTTCCACAATATCCAACCGTCACGAGCTACAAAATAAAGTCTTTCAATCCCCTGTCTCATACTTTCTTTTAATACCCAGCTGACATAAGGATATAAAATCGGCCCTGCCAGAGAGGAACCCACCTCACCGGCAGGGCTATCGTTTCCCAAGCTTCTTATATATCTTGAAATTCCTGTTGACAACTGGTGATCCAGACTTTTTCCTGGATTTTCATATTCTTTCATTGATTCCGGAAGCAGATGTACGGCCTTTATCCCTAATTTAAGCGCTGGTTCTATATCCACACAAGGATTATCACCATAATGTGTCCAATCTGAAAAATCCACGTTTTCCTGTTTTTGAACAATTTTAAAAAGTGCTCCACTCCCTTTGGTTTTTCCATAAGTCGAAGACACATAAAGGGGAATCTCTCTAAAAACAGGATCTATCAAATACAGCATCCGGCGGATAGCCGCTTCGTCCAGATACATATCTGAAATTAACACCACACGCTCTCCCTGTTTCTTTAATTTTTTTAAAAGGGCAATGTTTTTTGTGATTCCCAATACATTGCTGCATTCCGTTTCTATTTCAAGCTTTTTAAGTTCCTCCTTTCGGCAATCTGGTAGGCCGACAGTCATGGATAATACTTCATAGATGTCATCTAGCGTTACTTCTTGTTTGCCATTTGATCCAGACAATTCATGTGCCAACTGTTCCGCGCCTATACGCAACTCATAAAAATTAGAAGTAATAAATGGATCATACTTTCCATTTTTACGTATTAGCTTCTGTATCAGAGTAAAAATACCATTAGGAGTCACAGTACTGCGTGTTATCAATGTATCAAAAACATCGAAAGAATACATAAAATAATTCCCTGTCCCTTGTTCATTTTCAGATTCTTATATATTTACCACAAAAAGCATATTCTGCTTTCATCGATATTATATTTTTTTAATTGATTCATCATTTCTTTATAATGCTTTGCATTCGCAATTACAAATACTGCCTCTGGAAAATCATTTACAGCCTGATCAACAGATATTATTATTTTTCCTTCAATATCCCTCCCATACAACTCAGCAGAATTATCACAAAAACATTTTATTTCTGTATGGGCACCTGGTAAACTATCACAAATTTTTTTTACGGTATTAAAAAAATATATTCCCTGTTTCCCTGCTCCGAATATTACAACTGGTTTATTCAATACACAATCCAACAATGCCTGAATTTTTTTTACAACCATACTGTCTTTATAAGGGATTCTTTTTTCAAAAAAATCGTTGTCCTCCCTAAAGCCTTGCAAAATCGCTGTTTGTTCTTTATTAAAAATATTTTTTTCCAATATGCCGTATTGAATATCCCTTTCCAAATCACATCTGAATTCTCTTTTAAATTGGTCACGTCCAAATTGTGAAAGACTTTGCATTTTATCAATATAAGATAAATATTTAAGATGCCAAAATTCATTCCATATATCTTTATTTATTATTTTTCTATCTTTAAGTTCCCGTTCTATAAAACTCATTTCCCAAGTTATCTCAAAAATCTTTTTATCATCATGTACAGAACTTCCTATATTATCAATCCTATATTCATATACCGGCTTTTTTATATAATATGCCGTCTCTGCTAAAATATCTGTCAAAAATGAAAAACCTTGATCTTGGAAAGCTGCCCCTGGCGTTTCATTAACTTTAATTTCCTTTTCCATTAAAAAACTCTTTCTATACAATGACGCAAATATGGCTCCATGAGCATATATAATCGGTTCCTCTTGTTTAACAATCAAGCGATTATAATACGAATCATCTTTGTATGTCTGCACTTCATACCCTGTCTCCACACCTCTATAATCAAAAATCTGACGTATATTTCCCCCAACAACATCTAACGGGTATTTCTGTGCAATGCTGTATAAATTTCCCACCATATCAATACAATATTTATCATCTGATTCCAAAATTCCTACATACTCACCTTTTGCAGACTGAAACCCTATATTTATCTTATGTCCATAACTGGTATTGCTATCATTTATAATTTTTATTCTTAAATCTTTTTCTTTATATCTTTTTAATATACTTGGTGAATTGTCCTTGCTTCCTCCATCCACACATATAATTTCAATATTTTTATAGGTCTGTCCACATACACTATCTAAACATCTCTCTAAATATTTTTCTGAATTATGAATTGGCACAATAATCGAAACATCGGGTAGATTTTTTTTCATGATTATATTTTCTCCATTATAATTTTATCCATTTCTCAGGATATATATCTTCATATACACAGTTATTCACCCATTGCTCTGGCGCGATTACAATTTTTCCTGGATTAGGATTTAACCATGCTCCCCACCAGCTAAAAGTACTATTTGCAATAATATTATGATTACATTGACTCATTAAATACATATCATACCAATCATGATAATTGTCAAAGCATTCCGGCCCTATAAATATAGCATTTTTCTCATCTCTATATTCGCTTTTCACCCATTCTATATCATTTGAAAAGAAACATAGGACCACATCATTAAGCCGCTCCCTTAAATACTGAATTGCCCGTTTATAATATAAATCTGTACAGATATTTCCATATATATTTACATTTTCTTTTTCTAAATAATCTCCTCGCCGAACATGTACAGATACAATATTTTTACTTTGTATCTTTTTGCGAATATTATCGAATCCTAAATCTTCTGGTAATCTAAACTCAAAATCCTTTAGCAATATATCTCTAATGCTTTCCGCAAACCAAGAACTTTGATGATATCCCTGAATATATCCTCCCATGATATCCAGCAAAAACAGTTCCGCTCTTTTTCTTTTTTCTTCTTTAATATCAAATTCCCTATAAATCATAAACTTTTTGCTTTTAGAAGTGTTTAAATTTTCAAGCAGAAATTTACGTTTTTGTTCTATTGAATAATTCTCAATTTTTATATTTGGAAACACATTCGGCAACAGGAATGCCCTGGTCGTCCCGGGATATAAATAAAACTCCAAATCCCCAAATACCGTTTTTCCATCAGATTGCAACTTTCTAAATAAAGCATACTGAAACATTTGGTTGCCTAAGCCGCCACAAAATGAAATTATTATAGCGTTCTCATCAATAATTCCCCTCTTATTTTCCACTTCATATGGACTATTTGATACTTGAAACAAGTTTATAGAATTCTTCGGGGGATTGGCTTTCAATTGATTAATTATTTCTTCATTATATTTTATAGCTACTACTATCGCAATCTTAGAATCTAATTTATATATTTTATTTGGTGGACAAATCTCGATTCCGTAAAATAATTTTCCCCATTTTTTCTCATCTGTATCAATATAGTATTTTATATTACAACTGTCTTTGTAATAATAATATGCTAACTCTCCATATTTTCCTGTACCCCAAATCACGATTTCGTTTTTAGCTTTTTTTCCAATTTCCATACCAAAAACATCCCCAACTTTCTTCACAAGAAATACTGCGGCTTTAACCATCTTATTTTATTTTTATCTATACCATCTTTTATTAATTCTGATCTTATTTGCATTGCTATTTCGTTACTGTTTACAGCGATAACCAGTATATCATAGTCATATTTTTTCAATTCCTCTTTTCCAACTACTTCCATATAATCATATTTATAATTAGAATCATATTTATCAACCCAAGCTACAATCCTGCAATCTCGATATCTGCAGATCTGAGCGTAAAAATCCTGGCCTACAGTTCCTGCTCCGTATATAACAATTTTCTTTCCCTGCAAAGACATAATATCTGGATAAAAATACCGTTGGACACTAAAACGAACCTTTGGCGATGAAACAACATTACCAATTACTTGTATTTGAAGCCATTGTTCGATTTGATTAGATAGGTTATCATATATATTATAATCTTGTAGTAAATTTTTAACACATACATATAATGAAACCAAATCACCTATAACTTTTATCCAGTTTTCATTTGTTATAGAATCGTTTCTGTGCACATAGTGATAATATGCCTCCCTTTTCATATAAATCAAATCACTTTCCATCACACAAGCCAACAGTGCTAACATATCTTCTCCATAAGATTGATAATCTGGAATTTTTTGATAACACCTTACGATCAATTCCCTCTTAAATAATTTTGACCATATACTAAAAGTCATTTTCTTTGCTTGACTTTCATTAATTACATAATTACTTAAAAATTGTATCCTGTTATTTCTAATGTCATAAATTTGTTCCTTATAATCAATCCTTTCCTTAACACCATTCAACTGTTCTTCAAAATAACCTGTATGTACAAAATCTGCGTGGGATCGTAAAATGCTCTGTAGCATATTTTCATACATGCTTTCGTTTATATAATCATCCCCGTCCACAAATCCTATATATTTTCCTTTTGCTTGTTCTAGGCCGCTTTTCCTTGCTCTAACCAATCCTGAATTTTTTTGATGAATCACCTGGATTCTTTGATCCTGTTCGGCGTAAAAATCGCAAATATTTCCAGATTTATCTGAAGAACCATCATCAACTAAAATAATCTGTAAATTTGAATAAGTTTGATTTATAATACTTAAAATACATTTCTCTACATAATTTTCTACATTATATATCGGAACTATTATACTTATCAGGTCTTTACTTTTTATCAAAATCTAATCTCCCTATGCTTTACAATGCCCTTTATATTTCCTTGCCATAATTTTTAGACATCTATTTCTTTTTCCCACCAGTTTATTCGCGGCTCTTCCCATAAAATTTTTTCTTTAGAAATATATTGGCATAAGTCATTTTTAATTTTTTCTGCAATACTTCGATTTTTTATAGCTATTACGATTTTGTCAAAATTGCTATGAACAATAACCTTCGGTGAATCTATCCTATAATCATATATCTGATGTTCAACTAATTCACTATCCACCCAAGCTATAATATCAATACCCGAAATTTGTTTTAATTGTTTATAATAGGATCTCCCAACAGTTCCTGCACCATATAAGATAATCTTTTGACCCATAACTGTCCAGCTAAATGGCAAATGGTATATGCTCTGCATTTTTATTGAGAAAACATCAGACATTCCTTTCTGAATAAAAGCGATTAAATACGCCTGTAATTGCTTATATAAATCATATTTTTCATCATATTTTTCAAAAATATTCTGCATATATTTCTGAAAATAGCAAATTTTCAAAAATATATTACTATCTTTTGAACTACATATGGAATTTTGACGCACTCTATAAAAATAAAAATAGCTTCCACCAACAATTGCAACCTTCTTTGCCAACAACATTGCATTATATGTTACTGCAGCATCCTCTCCCATTGTAATTCTTGTATCTATAAATTCCATGCTTTTTAACAAGATATCTTTTTTTATTAATTTACTGCATAAAGATTGAATGATTCCTGGACATCCACTATCAAAGTCAAACATCATTTTCCTATAAATATTCTCTAACTGTTGATATTTGTATACTCCATCTGGAATTGTATATTTCCACTCAGTAATAATCGTATTTTTTACACTTTTTATATTATAATTAACAATATCAACTGCTCCATTGTCTGTAAGTGGAACTATTGAACTCAACAAATCTTCTGCAATCCAATCATCACTGTCTACAAATAAACAATACTCACCTTTCGATTTTTCCAAACCCAATTTTCTGGCCGAAATTAACCCCTGATGTTCACTTCGTATAGTTACAATTCTTGAGTCTCTTTTTGCGTATTCAATACAAATTTGATAACTCGCATCCGTTGATCCGTCATCTACAAGGATGATTTCAATATTCTTATAAGTTTGTCTTAAAATACTATTCAAACAATCATATAAATATTGTCCTGTATTAAATATAGGCACTATTACAGATATTAACATAATAAATTTGCTACTCCCATCCATCATTACTCAGTTAAAGTTATTCCAAAGACCATTCCCACTCACACTCTCTAAAAAAGAATATAGCTAATTACAAAATCAGCTATTAACTGCTTCAGACTTTTAATATTGATTTACATTTCATTTTGATAAACTAACGATTATATAGCCTTTTTAAAATCTTGCAAATAACAATTGCTTATCTTCAAATTTCTTATTTAAAACTGGTCTAATTTCATCTCCATTCGCTACAGCAACAATTAATCCATCTGTTTTTCTAATTTCTATATCCTGTAGTGCTATTTCATTTCTGTGCTGCGAATTAGGAACTGACATAATGAATCCACTTATCTTCCAACCTTTTTCTTGAAAATATTCTTCTAATCCCTTTCCATATTTTCCATGGCCAAAAATAAATATTCTATTATGAGAATTAACAAACTGTTTTAATTCTGAAATACCAAATGGTTTTAATCTCATTTCTTTATCCATCCGTTCAACATGCTTTAGTATTAACCTTTTATCATAATCAGTGTTGTTCTCAATATAATTCAAAAGTGCTTTTGTTGATGAATACCTAACGACTGAGCATGCCCGATACTTGACTATAGGAAATCTACAGTATTTAACAAGATCATATGCAAACTCCATATAGGGATTTAAATTTTCTTTAATATAGGATTCCCCATCATTTTTATCCATCCATGTTGAATAACAAAATCCTTCTTTTGAAAAATAATCTGTAAAACTGATTTCAAATTTTTTGATTGCCTCCATATAGGAGGATGGATATTCAAAACCCTCCCAAAATTTTTTCCATTGTAAAGTACTGAACATACTTTTTCTTACTGCTATGAAATATGCCTGAATATGTTGTGTTATAGTTGAACCATCCCATAGTTTTCCACTACTAAATCGGCTAAAGCCCCAAAAATCAAGTATTTCTTTATCCATTGTCAGAAATATCTCTTCCCAAGGATATAATGGACCATAAAAGGTATCATTTAGTAATATAATTTCATCCCATAAATCCCATTCTATGCATGTTATATTACCCATTAAAATATCTTTATAAGCACCAGCATCAAATCCCATATTCTCTCTGATATAAATATGATTTGTATAATCATATAATCTTGCAAGCGATTCTTCTTGTATGAATCCATTAATTATAATAATTATTTCTGAAAGAATATAATTCAAACTATCCAATAAATACAACTTATAATCATCTACTATCCCACATCCATCAAAAAACGCAAAAATTCCTATTCTTTTCATACTTAATTTATCTTTCATTTAGTATCTCTTTTATTATATCACCCAATACAATGTAATCCCTTTTTCTTTTATATCCATATTTCTGTAACTGTTTTTCTACCTCTTCTGATTTCTTTTCTATAGCAATAATGATTGGTTTTTTTGTATTATAAAAAAATTCTGGCTGTATTATTGGATATGATAAGATTTTTTTTCCAAATTGTCTGCTATCATTATCAACAAAGCCAGAAACGAATACTTCACTATCTAGTAATTTTTGCATTAATGAAATTCCCCAAAAACCAACTCCCCATATATATACTCCTTGCATACGATTTTGATAAGAAAGAGGTATCATCTTTCGGATTTCGTCATATGTATATTTTCTACAACAAAACTTATTTAACACTTTAACTGCATTAGCATTTTCTATTTCGTTCTTCTCTGCGGTCTCCACTTTATATCCCTGTTTTTCAATCAGTGGTTTCCAAAAATCAAAATCATATTTTTCCCATCCATGACAACCAAACGGCATCTTTCCTTCTGTCAACTTTATACATTGTTCATAATCCATCTCGAATGAAAAAGAAGCTGCTATATCCAATGGCGCAATATTGAGATATGGATACCCATACACTGCAATCAATATGTCTTCATTTATAAAATCAATATACGGAAAAAATTCTTCGTGTTCAATCCATTTCAAAAAAGCAGAAGTTCTTCTTAGAGATAGCCCGCCATTTCCCACATGCCATTTATATTCTCTTCTATTCTTTTTGAAATAAATCCCATCGATCCACGGTGCACCAATATAATCATAACCCAAATCATAAAAATACTTGAGTCGATTCCAAAATACAAAGGCATCTAATTGATACACTAATATATAATCATATTCTATAAAATCCTTATATAATATTGGTTCCAACATAAAACGACTATATGCTCTGCGAGAAGAAAAATACTCATTTGGATATCTTTTTTCAATAATATCTTCACATGAATAATCAATTTTCAATGAAGTTGGAAGTATAAAAAAGATATCATATTCTCGTAGAATTTTTCTTACTTGTATTAGTGAAATCATCTCATTTGAAGTCAATGATTCTGCGTAACTTGGAATTAGTACTGCAATACTTTTATTCATAAAATATTCCTTTTCAAGAAGATTTGTTCGTATCCCAATCTTCACTCAATAATTCACTTTTTAAAGTTCTTTTATATTGTTCTAAATCAAAATAGAAAAGATCTCCTTCTGGACTTATATAACAAATATTTCCCGCATTTAGTAATCTGTCTTCATTTATAAACTCCATTGTTCGTTCGATAATTTCTTTTGCATAATATTTACTTGCTATAATTACATAAGCTTCTGAATCATTTAGTAAAATATCCATAGGATAAATTATCCCATAGTTATTCTTTCCTTTTTTATTACTATCAATAAATCCTGCAAATTGCATAGTAATCATTTTATAATTGTTAGCTGTATACCACTGCGCTGCACGTATACCAGCTGGTGCTATATAGTATTTTCCCTTTGGTTTTATTTTTCTGAAAATATTCCGATTTTCGATACTTATATTTTCATAAATAATCGGTCTCAGTACTTTTTTTAAATAAATATTGTTTCTTTTAAAATTTTTTTCTATCCTGTATATAATTGTACTATTTCGACATTCTTCTTGAATTTCTTCTAAATAGTGAATATTGCGATTCAAACTACTATTATGATATTTTTCATTTACCTTCAAAACATAAAACTTGCCAGCTTCCAGACTTGAACATCCGAAAGAATACATAATATAGATTATAGTTTTACAGAATACTGGTGACACTCTTGTATTCACAGGAATGTAAAAAACATATTTATATCTTTCTATATTTTGATCATCATACTGAATAGTAATATCTATCATATCTAATTCTTGAGATTCCAGATTAGTAACAATTCTGTTATCTTTTGGATCTACAACACACAAACAAGAGATCTTTTCTTCTTTTAGAAAACAAATTTGTCTGCATGTTAATAAAATATCATAAAATTTATCCATAACTTTTTCGAAAACATGTTCATCTTTTTTATAATATTTCTCCCAAAATCGTTCAACTAGAATATTGGAAGTTTCAAAATTCCACCTTTGCTTATGTCGTTTATGAAATGCAATAGGATTCATTAATTCCTTTATCTGTATTCCCTGCATTTCAGCCTTTATCAAAATACAATGATCCCAACAAGATTGTACAAAAAATCCATCATCATAAAATTCACAGACAAATTTGCTGTCGATTAGAAACATGTCGATTCCGTCAAAATGAATTGTCCAGTTTATTTCTCTTATATCCTCAATATCATCTATCTCATTTCTTCTAATAAAGACCAAACTGTTTTTGGTCTCTTTCATCAAAAAATCATAAAACTCAGATGTGATCCTATCAAGGTAGATATCTGAATTAATAAATCCTACCACCCCTTCTGTTCTCCTATTTGCTGCTAATAAAATATCCTGAAGATACGGCAGAGGTTTTGTTCGTACTGAATCAATCACACATGGAATTTCTTCAAACTCTATATCTATTCCTTCAAAAAACGGTTTAATAATTTCTATTTCTTCCTTTACATTGCATGATACAACTTGAAAACCATTTTTTATCCATGATTTAATAGCTAACATTTGATGTTCAATATTTACAGGTGCTATTGATGTTCCAACAACGATTCTATCATTCAGTATTGCCAATATAATATCCCTCTCTTTTCTAACTTAGTATCTTCATTTCCGTTCTTATCTTACACAAAAATACCATTCTTTCCATAAGTTATGGCTGTTCTTACCCTTAGAAAACATCCTGGTATTCTGTTTAATTCCTCCCATCTATTCATTCATATCACAATAAATATAACAAGCCGATTTCAATAACTTTCCCTATCTCTCAATCAAATACCCATACTTCTTCGTATTCTCATCATAACTGATTCCCGCCATCAAAATATCGCTCCCAAAACCTTCAAACATCTGAGAATATTTCTTGTCCCTGCCCCACTCAATCGCACTCTTTGCGCTTTTTTTCCATTTTATCTCAATTCCATAAGCAGCATGGAAAATGGATCACCACCTGGATTTCTTTATCAAACATTCAAATACTTAAACAGCAAAGCAAACCACTATCTCCCCATTTTTATTTTCTTCCTCTCCTGATCAATTCCACAACTCGCCCGCTTGCCTTCCCATCTTCCTCGTTTCCCACCTTTTCCATAAATGCTTTTACCGCTCTCTCATACTTCTCGCTGTCAAACTCTGCGATATTTCTCATCAGGCCATCATTGTCCAAAGCCACAGGAAAGGGTAGTTTCTTCATATCAAACATCAAATCTCCCCGGTCCTTTATATACTCTTCCAGATCATCCGCATAGATAAATCCGGGTATCCCGGCCATAGCCGCCTCAAAAACAGCACTGGAATAGTCTGTCAGAAAGGCATCTGCTCCAGCTATGATCTCATTCATATCCGGTCTCTGGCTCACATCAATCAGGCGTTCGGATGTCTGTCCGGTATGAATCCCTTCTGTATTCACTGCCAGTTGGGGATGAAGCCGCAAAAATATGTACCATTGGCCGCCAAATCTTTTTTTCAGGCTTTCTATAAGGCGTTTGAAATCAACCGTTGTCTCCTCCCCGTTCACAGACCGCTTTCCACTCTGACTTCCCCCGCGGAATGTGGGCGCGTACAGTAAGATCTTTGCCATTGGGGGAATCTTGCATTCCTCCCTCATCTGCCTGTGCTTCTCCTCCTTTTGGTTTATGAGCACATCACATCTGGGCGTTCCTGTTCTTACAATCCTTCCCTTATAAATCAGTCCCTTCCGGTACATATGATCGCACCATTTTGATCCGGACAGCACATAGTCAATCAGGCCGGAATCATATTTGCTGACAATATATGCCATTTTAGGCAGCAGGTTGCCCCGGTATTTTCCGATTGGCTTTATACACATGGTTGCATGCCATGTCTGGATATAACACTGCTTGTTTCTCTTTTTGGTGCCGTAGAAGGTTCTGGTATTGCTGACCCAAATACTGGCAGTACTCAGATGGTATGCCCGATGCCAAAGGGTATTCTTTACTTTTTTTATCTCCTTTGGAAACTCCTTATCGGTATCATTCATGAGCCAGACAATTTTATAATCCGTATTCCCCTCCCGGTTCTGCCTTAGTATTTCCTCTGCCACATATTTGGGGCTGCACCCATACCCGCCTCCGCACTCAAAGGTCCACATGACCACCTTTTTCGGATCTATGGGAAAAATCCGGCACAGATCAAATACCAGACTGTGAAGAAATGCCTTCCCTCTCCGCTTTGCAATATAAATTCTTTCTGATAAATCGCTTTTTTCGTTATATCCCATTTTCTGCCATTTCCTTGTGTGAATGAAACTACCTTTCAAAAATTCCTGTCAGACTCTCCGGTATACACGCCACCGCTTTTTCATAGTCTTCCATAAAATCAATCTCTGTCCAGAAAGCGCCTGCTGTGGGAACTGCTTTGATCCGGTAATTTTCTTCGTCAATAAGCCTCTGAACTGCACGTTCAAAATATTCGTTAAAATTCTTTTCCTGCAAAAGCCTTTTTGTCCTGTCCTTAAGCGCCGGTATCAGCTCTCTCCGAAAGGCTGCCATACCGATAAACTCTCCCTCTGCCTCTTCCACCGGTATCTGCTTGGTGATCTGCACAATATTCCCTGCTATGGTTTTTACCTTCATAGCCTCCTCATTGCAGGGACCATAATCCACGGGAAGAACTGCGTCTGCATCAGAAGCCATATGAATCAGCTTTTCAAATATAACAGGCTCACACAAAGTATCTGCATGAAGATAGACAAAATCATCTTTCAGAACATCCATTCCCATGTAAAAGGAGCCAAGTACATTCATCATCTCATAAAAAGGATTGTAGATCAGATGTACTCCCTCCATATTTTCTGTCAGCTTTTCAAACGCCTCACAACAATACCCTGTCACAATAAAGATATCTTCAATCCCATACTTTTTTAAAAGCTGCAGATTATACTCAATCAATTTCTTTCCCTTTATTTCTGCGAAAGATTTTGGCTTTCCTTCTGTTATTTTTCCCAGTCTGCTGCCCTTCCCGGCAGCCATAATGATTGCCTGCATCGATCCGATTCCTCTCATTCCATTTACTTTTCATTCAATGCCCGTCAAAAGACATAGTATATAATTTCATAATAATGTCTTCCTCCTGTGACGCCGGATCATTTTTCACATTTCCTGTCACCTCGGATGCCATAACCTGCAAAAGCTCTCGTTTCACCCCCAGGGCTTTTAAAGACAGGGGAAGTTCCAGTTTTTCTATAAAACAGCGAATTTTCTCCATACATGCCTGCTGCCCGCAGATATCCTGTCCCCAAAGCAGGCTGACTCCCCTCTCTACCATATGGGGCGCATATCTATGCTCAAAGCTTGTCCACGCTGGAAACAGAGCAGCTAACCCGGCTCCGTGGCTGGTATCCGTATGGGCTCCTAAAGGATACTGAAGCCTGTGTACAAGGCAGGTGCTGGCATTCCCCAAGTTGATTCCCATAATCATACTGGCAAAGCTTAACTTGTCTCTTGCCTCCTTATCCTCCAGATCAAAAAACAGCCGCGGAAGATATTTTCCTACAATCTGGATTCCATACTCAGACTGCATTCTTGTGTATGGAGATCCTGCCAGGGACAGATAGCTTTCCATCCCATGGGCAAACACGTCAAATCCTGTTTCCATGGTCACACGAAGGGGGATGGAATCTGTAAATACAGAATCCACAATCGCAGCCTTTGGATAAAGAGCCGCGCCCCGGATTCCTCCCTTTTTCCTGGTCTGTTCATCCGTGATAATAGCGGCTTTGCTCAGCTCACTTCCAGTTCCGGCTGTTGTGGGAATGGCGATCACTGGCAGCGTGTTCTTTCCCGGCTCCTTCCTGCCATAAAAAAGCGCTCCGATGTCCTCTTCAATCCCCATACCGGCTGCTATGGCCTTGGCTGCATCCAAAGCGCTTCCTCCACCAAACCCCAGAATCACACTTACCCTGTTTTCTTTTCCTGACCCAATCCCCTTTCTCACCTCTGAAAGTCTGGGATTGGCGCTGACGGAATCAAAAATTATCACGCGCTCTGCCAAAGGGCACTTTTTTATTGTTTCCGCCAGTTCTTCCACATAACCCAGGCGGGTAAGGGAACGCCCGGTAGTCACAAGCATAATATTTCCTCTAAAGAAAGGTTCCAGGGCTTTTACAGCCTCTCTCCATATATCTCTTCCAAAATAAACTTTTGTGGGAATATTCAACGGATATGGTTTCATAAGCTCCCCTTTATCAAAGATTTTCTATCTTAATCCTTTTTATTCCATACAAGCGTTCCGTCAATTCCATTCTCTTTGGGAACAGCGGTTTTAGGGTGTGGTAGGTCTCCTTATATAATTGATACAGCTCTGTGTATTTTTCATGGTTTTTCTGGTTCGGCCGGATCATCATGCGGATCTGCACGAATCGGTCCACTGCCTCCCGCAAAGACTGATAAACCCCTTGTCCGTACAGCGCAATCATTGCCGCCCCGGTGGCTGTAGTCTCAAATTCCGAAAGCACCCAGACCTCCCTCCCTGTAATATCCGCTTTAATCTGGGAAATCAGATTCAGTCTGGCCAGTCCCCCGGAAAGCCGGATGGTATGGACCGATAACCCTGTCTTTTCAATCGCTCCGATCATATCCAGGTCTATGAATCCTGCGCTTTCAAAAACAGCTCTTGTCATTTCCTTTCTGGTGTGCATTCTCTCCAATCCAAAAAACACCCCTCTGGCATTATTGTCCCATATGGGCGCCCGCTCTCCCAAAAGATAAGGCAGGAAAATGATTCCTCCTGCTCCTAAAGATGCCTCCCCTGCATCTTTTTCCATAAGCTCATAGGGAAGCGCTTCATTCTGGTAATAGCACTGCTTTACCCATTCGATCAAACCGCCTCCTAAATTGTTGGAACCGCCAATGATGTGGACGCCGCCTTCATAGTAAGGAAGCTGCTGTATCTTGTCCAACGGCTTTTCTATCTTCTTTTGGGAGGCTGCCCGGAACACAGTAACAGTTCCCGAAACATCGCTTGCCTCCCCTTCACTTAAGGCGCCGCTTCCAATAAAAGAGCATATGGCATCATAGGTACTTGCGATTACCTGGGTGTTTGTGGAAAGCCCTGTTTTCTTTGCAGCCGCACACAGCACATTTCCCACACAAGCGCCGGGAACTGCCACTTTGGGGAGAAACTGCTGGGGGATTCCCACCTCCTGCAATAATTCCAGGGGATAGCAGCGGTTCTCCACATCATAATGCCATTTCTGGGCATTCATATAATCGGTCACATACCGGCCAGTAAATTTCGCAATGAGAAAATCATTGGGCGATAACAGCTGATACACCTGGTCCAATATTTCCGGCCGGTTTCTCTTCACCCATAAGGCTTTTGGAATCATCAGAGACGGGTCTGCCCCCAGCCCTGTTCTTGTCTTTACTTTCTCAAAGGCCTTTGCCTCTTTTAGCAAAGCACTCTCTTTCACTGCCCTCTTGTCTGATACCATCATACAGGGAAGAAGCGCCTCCCCTTCCCTGTCCACACATACCAGGCAGGAGGAAGATGTGGTCACAGTCAGATAGTCAACCGAAATATTCCCTGCATCTGCCAGAGACTCCCTTATCACCCTGCATGCCTTCTCCCACCACTCGGACGGGGCCTGGGTAACGGTATCGCCGGTAAGGGAGGTTTCTATGGGCACTGCAAATGAGGCCAGTTTATTGCCCTCGCTGTCAAAGATAATGCTCCGGATACTTTTCATACCCATATTCAGAACAAGAATTGTCTTCATGGTTACCGTCTTTCCTTAATAATCTCAATTTATTTACCGCCATTTCTTCCAGAAAATCATGGATCGCCTCTTCTACCTTCATAGGATCAAAACCGCCTTCGCTCATCGATCCTTTTTGAAGGCTTTCCATAATTCCCTGCCTAAAGGCCATCTTTACATCCGTTGAAATATTGATTTTTTTAACGTTTTCATGGGATAACAGTTTTAAAAACATCTCGTCCGTAAGGCCTGTGCCCCCATGGATTGCCAGAGGAATATTGGTAAAAGCTGCTATTTCTTCTATCAGGTCATAGTGAATCTTTGGCAGGCCTTTGTATAAACCATGGGATGTGCCTACTGCTGCTGCAAGAATATGGGCCCTGGTGTTTTTCACAAAGGTTTTAATATCTTCTATCCTGGCAATTCCTGTTTCTGCATTGTGGATGTCATCCCCGGCCTTAAAGATCTGCCCGATCTCTGCTTCCACTAATATCCCGGTTCCTTCTGCCATCCTGCATACAAGATTGGTCATTGCAATATTCTCTTCCAATGGCTTGTGGGAGGCATCGATCATCACGGAATCCCAGCCATGACTTATAGCCTCTTTTATCTGATCCGGATCTTTGCAGTGATCTAAATGCAGGTAAGCCCGAATCTGTTTTTTATGCATATAGCTGGTGACAAATCTGCGGAGCTCTTCTTTATCCAATCTTAGAAATGCTTTCATGGAGGTCTGCAGAATCACGTCCCGGCCTGCTTTTGCGGAACCGTCAAGCACCGCTTTTGCAGATTCGATGCTCCATATATTAAAAGCAAAATAGGGGGATGATTTTGGACTAACATAAGCTTCCGATACACTCCCGCACCCCATCCCTCTCATCCCTCTCTCTCCTCCATAAACCGCTCCATCACCCCAGCCAATGCCACCGACTCTCCCCGGGTCAGCTTAAATTCGCTGCTGCTGTTCCCGTTAATCATGGAAAGAAAATCACTGATCTCATACCGCAGCCCGTCCCCTAAAAACCGTTCCGAATACTTGTCGACCTCCCCTGGATTTTCATAGTGAACCTCAAAATAGGAGGTTTTCCACCAGGGCGCCTCCGCCACAATATATCCTTTTGTTCCGGCAATCAACAATCTTCCCTCCGACTTGACCCCCAGCCCGCAAGTAGCGGTAGCCACCCCTGTTGGATAACAAAGAGAAGCTTTTGTAAAAAGATCCAGCCCGTTTTCTCCCTTAATGGTATCAAACCGGATCTCTTCAAAATCCTTTCCGAAAAGCTTAAGAATCGGAAGCATCACATAGCTTCCCAACTCCAGAAAACTTCCCCCGTACACCGGAGCAGTCAGCTCCCGGCTGTTCTCTTGTTCCAGCTTTGTAAAACAAGCCTCCACATTCCGGATCATTCCCACCGTTCCGCTGCCGGCAACGCCTAAAAGCTTGTGAAATCCCGGGCAGTAGGCTGTCTTGATCCCCTCAAACAAAACCTTTTTTTTCTCTCTTGCCAGCTCAAAAAGCTCCTCTGCCTGCGCTTTTTTCAGCACCATAGGCTTTTCACAAAGGACATGTTTGCCATGGTTTAGGGCAGACCGGATATATTCATAATGCGTCTCGTGAGGCGAGGCAATGTAAACCACATCCACTGCACTGTAAAATTCTTCCAGATCGGTATACGCATTAATTTCCCACTTGTCAGCAAACCGTCTTGCACTCGTGATATGAGGATTGTAGACTCCCTGGGTACTGACTCCGCTGACTAACCTGGCCTCTGGAATAAACCGCTGTGCAATCCGCCCGGTTCCTATAATCCCGATTCTCTGGATACAGCTGTTTTTCTCCCGCAGCATGGTACTGGATATGTTTTTTGTTCGCTCCAGATATACTACCTTACAATAATCCATCAGATAATCAAAGCTTCCCGCCCAGTCAGAGCCAACGGTAAAAATATCAATCTGAAACTTTTTAATGTCATTGATCTTCTGCCCCAGCTCCTCCTCGATGATGACTTCATCGGCAAAGCCTGCCTTTTTCACATTCTCAATCCGGGTCATCAAAGAATCCACCACATTCAACTTTCCCCGTGCCTTATCATAGGCCTCTGTGGTCACTCCTACAATCAGATAATCTCCCAGCGCTTTTGCTCTTTGAAGAAGCCGGTAATGACCTTCGTGGAAGAGGTCAAATGTTCCATATGTTATTACCTTTGTCATAATCCTTCCCAAATGCTCCTCTCCCTGTATTTTAAAGCCAGCGATCATTCAGGCCTTAGAGCGGTGCAGTCCTTTGTTGTATAAAACCAGTCTGAGTCATGAATCAGCAATCCCCCAGCCTTCCCTTTACAAAACGGTGAATCCGCTTCCCGCAGGCCCCGTCTGTTGATGCGTTTATTTTTGAAAACGCCCGGATCTGCCTTTCTCTGTCAAAGGGATTGCCGGTTATCCTTCCATCCAGAAAATCTTTCAGAGAGTTAAATGCACTTTCATTGAGACAATACTGCATCCACTCCGATTCCTCCATAAATCCGCACTCATGCTCCCGAAGATCCTGGTAATCAAAATTGATTTCGATCTCTTTATATTCCTTTGTGTCAATGTTGATATCATAGAGCTTTCTCTCTGGCGCATACCAGATCCGGCAGTCAGCCTTTCCCATCCGTGGGTAGGTGACACAGAAACTCCCCATACCTGAGGCAGCAAAATAGCCGTTTTTTCCACGATTAACAAAAGGAACCGGCGGCTCCCATTTCTCCATTTTTCCAGTCTCCCGGTCCAGAGTCAGATACATATTCCCCCAACATGGAGCTATGACAATATTTTCTTTCCCGCTCACTCTCCAAAATACCAGATTCAAAAAGGGCCGTTCCCTACATTCCTGCTCCTGTGGCCACCGAACAGACTTAAAATCACCGGGCAGATCATCATATTCTCTCACCTGTCCTGTCTTTGGATTCCAACAGGTAATAGTCATGCCGTTCATGGGCATCAGCCACAACTCATCCCCTTCATTTATGATTCCCTGGGTTCCAAGATTACAATGGGAATGGCTGCACAACCCTCTGGCCCGCAATGTATTTATATCTATGAAGATAAATTCATTGTCCTTTGGGGAGGCAAAAACCAGTTCATTGCCGTATATACCCACACCTCCGGCCCGCCATTCTCCATTTATATTTCGCACATTGAACGGCCGGATGCCCTCTATCCCCTGCAATTCTTCTGTTTCTATATTGAACCGGAGAAGCAGCGGATACTGAAAGGGAATCAGGAAAATATATTTTTCATTGTACCAGTAACTGTAAAAAGCTCCCGGCTGTGGGATTTTTGTCTTAAAATCAATCCTTCTTATTTTTTTGTTTTCAATAATCAGCAGATTCTGAGCGTTTCCCGGAAGGACATATATCTTATCTTTGATTTCCAGGGCTCTTATGTAATAGCTGCCTCCCGAATATCCGGTTCCCAGATCCATATAAAATTTATAGTGGTAATCATTTTTTTCAGAAAACCACAGCTGGTTATTTTGGGTAATCTGGTATCGGTCATTTTCCCAAACGTCCAACGCCAGATTAATCTTTTCGCCCCTCCAGTCATCGGACTGGGGAAGAGTGTTAATCTGGTTATTGAATATAAACAGGGGTTTTCCCACAATGCCAAAAAGAGAGGTGACACTTGTTCCTGCGTCCCCGATATAAGCATCTGACAGGGCAATTGTGCTGGTGATATCTGAAGTGTCATCGTATATTCCCAGATTTGCATCTGCAAATTGCTTTTTCAGCCGGTCATACCAGGGCTTATACTCTTTCCTCATAGACGCAAAGGTGGATTCCAGCAGAGGATGAGGACGCCACAACAGACAGGAATCCGGCCGGTTCTCAAAACATTGGAACACATATTCCATTTTTTTCAGAAAGGTCTTTGTATCTGCCAACATTCCGTTAATGCTTGTGTTATAAAAATAAACCTTCCGGCCTTCCATTTTTTTCTTCCAGCTTTCTGGCGCTTTCGGCGGATTGCTGCACATTTGAATCACCCGGTCAAATTTGGGAGAACCCAAGGGCAAAAACTTTTCTTCCGGAATAACCGGGTCAAAGAATTTGATGAATTTCTTTGACTGGACGACAATATGGTCCACATTAAAATACGCCTGACAAAGGCTTTGTCCCTCGCCCATTCCACCCGCAGTACTATAATAGGGAATATATACAAGACATGAAGTGCATTTTTTTAATTCACCAGAATAAAATCTGGGGTCAATACTGGTCACATAATTCCCCTGGTCGTATGGATTGTGAATATAGATCACATCTGGCATTTGATCTTTGAAATTGTAGGCATTATAGGAGGTCACTGGCACATAATCCGGCATTTGATCTCCCTCATAGCAGTATTTGTTCAGCACACCCTCTTCGTTTCTCTCATAGTATGGAATCGGCACAACATAGGTGCTGCAGTCCGGATCCGCTGCTGCTGCCTGCCAGACACTTTCCATGCTGTCCCACATGGATGCCTTATAAGGAAGAAACACGATTTCCAGCCGTCCTTTGATATCATTTCTTACACTGTTTTCTATCTGGATCAAAGCCTTTTTGAGATTTTTGTATGCCCTGTTTCCAGGCAAATCTTCCTTTTGGTACAGGCCTTTGTACAATTGATAGGTAACTTCACAGTAAGACTGTAAAAGAGGAATCGTGACAAAATCTTCTCCCTCCTCTTTCTCTATCAGATTACCCAGCCCAATGGCGCCTTCCTGGCATTGACCTAAAAGCTCCATGGCTGTATTATACTTTTTTGCTTCTATAGACTTTTTTATCTCTGTATGCACCTGTTCTAACAGCTTGATAAAATCTTCTGCCTGCTTTTTGTATGTCCTTCTCATTGTTATCTTCCATTCTTTTTGTTATACCCGCAATTTTGGTCTGTCTTGTGCATAGCTTTTAAAATAAGGCATATTGGTCACTTTTTGTGTGATGTGAAGGAGCCGCTCGGACAGCTTCACTTCGCTCCCTGCTACGTCATCTCTCCTTGAAAAAGAATCGATGTTCCCAAGGTCTTGGCATACCCAATGCGCAGGCTTTTCCTGCCTTCTAATGCCGTTTGTTTTTTATATCATGAACCTTCTGTCTGGTCCTTGCGGTAAAATCCTGGTTTGGAACCAGCATTCATCCAAACTGTTGTTCTTATGATCCTTCCTTCCACTCCACGCTTCCATACGTTTTGAGCAGTATTTAGCTTTTTATCCGCTGAATACCCACATCGTTCGCAGATAAAGATTCCGTCTTTTTGACTCCCCATCTCCCTGCATTGGCTGCACTCTCTGCTAATGTCTTTTCCCAACACCTCCACAACCTCCACAGATTTTTCTCTGGATTTTTGTATCAGACGGCTGCGGATATACCCTCTCTGCCACATAGTCACCTGATTATTGATCTTGGGAACCGCCCCACTTTTTTGGGGCTCGGGGAGCTTAGCCATATAAATAGTCTGCGGCTTCTCCTGTCTAAAAAAGAGATTAAGCTCCTGATTAATATAGGCATGGAGCTGTTCTTCAAGTTTTTTCTTTTTTGCATAATATTTTCTTCTTCCCGGATTATCTCCCCGGTTGCAGCTGTAGCTTATAGTCTGATTCCGAATCCACTCTGAGTAATAGGTCTGATATTTTCCAAATTCTTTTCCATAGCAATGACCATCGTTGGTAGTCAACATAGTAAACATGCCAATAGAAATACCTATTTGATTGGTATATTCTTCAAAGGAGCGGGGCTCCATATAAACGGGCACCATAATCTCAATGCTTTCCCTGTCCGGATAAAGCTTTATGTACAGCTGGCTCTTATACTGGTTGTTGTCTGTCAATGGCACAAAAATCCGTTTTCGGTTTTGTTTCGTGGACAGATAGATTCCATGATTTCCATACCGGTAAGCCCGTTCTGTAATAGCGAATCCCTTTGCTCCGTCCGTATGCTGTTTAACATGATATTTTCTTACCTGCCTGCACAGATAGCGATGAAGCCTTTCCTTATTAATGCCAATGGCTACCTCCTCATATTTTTTCTGTATCTCCTGAGAAAGTTCCATAGGCTTCTGATTAAGTATTGCCGAAAAAGCATTATTAACCTTCAAAACAAACCGAAGATAATGCTTTTCCTCTGATGTGAAATTATCATTGGTTCCTATGAGCAGCAATAACTTGGATTTAGTCCGGTTCCATTGCCCTTTGATATCAGCCAGCGCCTCAAAAATTGCAAGATAAAAATAAACACTTGGCAATCCCAATATTTTTCTCAGATCTGTGGCAGTCATCTCATTTTGTATCGTATATCCCGGGTACAGCTTTGAAAGACTTCCAATTCCGCCAAAACGGTCATAGACATAATTTTTTACTTTGCTGTAGTCAATCGCTATATCCTGCAGCTTTCCCATATCTTCTTTAGAAATTGGAACTTTATTATATTGACGAACCGTTTTACATATCTTATCTGATGACATTCTTCCTCTCTTTTTGCCTCTGAAGCTTATAAATATAAATTGCAACGCATTTCCAAGTTCTCTCATTATATTCCCAAAAAGTGTAGTTTTTGGGATTTTTTATTTTGCCACAAATCAGCTATACTTTATCATAATATCGTCAAAATATCAATAAACTTAATCTTTTTTCTATGGATATTTGCCTATAAAATTTTATAAGTAGAATATTCCCAAAAACTACACTTTTTGGGATTTTTTATTTTGCCAAATACTCCCTTAATGAACAAGAGCATTTGCGTTTATACATCTTATACACCTGAATTGCCAGTTAAAAAAGCTCCCTTATCAGAAAAAAAGAGTTATCAGAAAAACAATGAGTGAGGCCATTGTTTCAAGAAAACAGCACTATAAAAATTTCTGATAAATTTTAGGCCGCTAAGCCTTTTTAATAGTTCTTCATCGCTGACTTTATAACGTGTAGCATTAAGGTGTTCCTTTCAATATATAGTCCTGAATGGCTTCTCCAACGTCTGTCGTTAAAGGAAGTGCAAGCGTTTTCCCCGTTAATCCAGTCAATCGCGTCAAAAGTCAGGTTTATGATATCAACAGACCTTATCCCGGTGACAGGCTCTGTCATAATCATTGCATAGTCACGCTTACCCGTAGCGGTGTTGCGGTCAATCACATCCAAAGCAGCGGCGATTTCATCCAGAGGGACAGGTTTTTTCACCTTATGTTCTGTAGAGGTTACAAAACCGCCGCGTTGGGACGAACCAAAATCACCTGAGGACATATCATATAGTAAGCCAGCTGGAAACAAATAGAAGGAGTGATGATATGTATTATGATCCAATGGCTTCCGGGTGTGGGGAAATATAAACTGTGGAAGTAATTAGAACTGCACAACTAACCAGAACTGTGGTAATAGAGGATGCTGCAGGGGGATCTGGTTTACTGGAATGGCACCTTGTACCGTGCAAACAAAAATTCCCCGGTAAGAGTGCTGGGAACGTCCCCGGACTTTGATCTGGTGAACGCGGTAGGGTCTACCGGACCAACTGGTCCTACCGGAGCCCAGGGCCCCCAGGGGATTCCGGGAGCTGCAGGTCCAGCTCCTGTGCTGCATGCGTTGATGTCAGTTAGTGATGTAGCGCAGGCTCCGGGAAGGAATGGGCTCATTTACTTTACAGATTCTTTGTTTATCAAGGGCACGGATATTGTACATCCTGTGAATACTGGTAGGTTTTCCCTGGTGGCAAACGGAACTTATGAGATTTCGTATCATACGGTTGGCACTAATTCGGCCTCTGTTAATTCGCCGGTTCTGGTTGGTGTGCATCTTACCGCTAATAATGCTGTAATTCCTCGAACAACTTCCTTGGCGACTGTCAGTAGGGCAGACAACACATCCATAACCGTCCGCAAGCTGGATTAAGGATGGTGAAACAGAAGAATCGATTCGATTCTGAAGCTTGAATACATCTACTATGAGAATGTGGCATATTTGTTGCTGTTCACAGGTAGTATCTCGCGAGAAAAATGATATTGATTTGGCAGCGGAATTGGTGGATCAGCTGTGAAAAATTCCATTATCAGGATCATCAAAAAGCCTCTGCTGACGATACAGCGGGGATTTTTTTGTTCTATAGGAAAGTGTGTCCTATAGAGCAAAAACCCTCCGGGGGATGTAAACGTTTTTATACAAAAAATCATTTAAAGGAGGTTTCTCTATGAAAGAATTTTGGAACACGATCCAGCTCATTTTTGTAGCCATTGGAGGGTGGCTCGGCTACTTCTTGGGAGGCTGTGACGGTCTGCTGTATGCGCTGATCGCATTTGCTGTGGTGGATTATGTCACAGGCGTGATGTGCGCGGTGGCGGACAAGAGGTTGTCCAGCGAGGTGGGATTTAAAGGCATCTGCCAGAAGGTGATGATTTTCCTGCTTGTGGGGATTGCCAACATCCTCGAAGTGCAGGTTATCGGGACAGGGAGCGTGCTGCGTACTGCAGTGATTTTCTTCTATATCTCCAATGAGGGCGTGAGCCTTTTGGAGAATGCGGCGCACTTAGGACTTCCCATCCCGGAGAAGATGAAGGAGGTGCTAGAGCAGCTTCATGACCGGGAGGAGAAATGAAAAGGGAGATGATTGATTATAAAGCTGGTGCAGTCATTTTTGACAGGAAATCCCTGCTATACGGCAGGGAGGAAGATTATGGTAAAGGGGCTGATGCTTCATTCCGTGGGATGCCCATAGCCAAGGGCGTCTGTATTTCTCAACAGTTGGAACAGAACAGACTATACGAGCGCCTGCGTGCATGGCTTCATTGGATGGCAACAATGGCACAGCGTACCAGATACTCCCGTGGGTAGTACTGCGGAGGACGGGCGAAGGCATTCGGCCGTATATCATGAATTCATGATATACGCCCAAAAGAGTAATGTAGCAAATTCACTCTTTCAGGAGTTGCTTGTCTGTAACAGCTTAAAACGTCAAACTGCCTCAAGCCTGTCCTGGGCAGCACCAGGTTTCGCGTGGAAACTGGAAACAGACGGTACTCTCACCCAGGCAAATCTTCCGCCCTTTGCAGTCCTGATCCTCTCGCCTCACGCAAATATCTCCGCCGGTAAAGCAGCACGGCCAAAAGAAGCAACACAGCTCCGATTGCTGTCATCACCCGCACAGCTGTAAAATTTACATACCGAACTACCAATGGAACTCCCATAGCCTCAATCTCTTCTTTTTCGACTCCAAGCTCCTCCAGATATTCCTGATAATACTTTACCAGCTTATCCTCCAAAAGCTCCACCTTTCCCTCCATAAAGCACTCTGTCTTTGGTTCTTCACCAGTAGTCAAATATTCAAATGTCTCCTCTGATAGCTGATTAAGCGCCTCCACATCCGCCTGACGGCTCTTCACCCCAATATAGCTGTCTGCCGTGGGGACCAGATAATAATTTCCTGTCGGACGGTTTCCACTGCGAGATCCATCCTGGCGTCTGGTGTAGGTGCTCTCCGATGCAAAATAATCCAGGACATAAACCACATTTCCCTTCACATGACTCCCAGGCTTAATATCCCTTCCATCCTCCCAAAGAAGCTCCTCAAAGCTGACAGCTGGCTTGAATGACACAATTAAATCTGGTATGCACATGTACATCATTGTGCCTCCAAATGCCAAAAGGATCAACACCTTTTGACTAAATCCCCTTAAAATATTCCCTATCTTCAATTCTCGTCCCTCCTTGAGCCATTCTTCCATAAAAATCTCTATATAAAACAGAATATCAGACAAATTCCGGGCCAATCAGCATTAGGATCAGCCCGGAATCAATTTATCTGACTACCCGTCCTTTCTTATCCACACCACGCTCAGCATTAACCGCTGCCTGGAATTTTTCTGCAAATTCCTTAAAAGCCTTGGCCTCCTCCGGCTGCTGAATATTTACCTGACACTCTTTTCCCAGTTTTGTGTTGCTACTATCCACCGTGATCAGATATACATTGTTCTTGCCGCCCGGAAAATGAAGCTGCAGCTGTGCGCTGTTGCCGCCTACATAATTAACATTCTCTGAGCTTGCCTTGATCGGCTCCGTATAGACGATCTTTCCGCCCTCCACACCGATCGGTACCACCCACAAATGATTCGGCTGATCCATCTTAAAGCCTACCGCATAGTAGTGATACACTTCCCGCCGCATCCGTGCCGTGCCATATACCTCTTTGCTGTGGGCATAGGCGGCTGTGTATTGATCCCCGTTGGGAACCAAATTGGTAATGATTTTGCGGATATCTTCTTTCTCCTGGCTGTTAACCCCCTTCTTTTCATCCAAAGTGATCTTAATCCAGATAATAATGAACATCACTACCAAAATAGCAATTGTAATGATAAATACCTGGGGGGTCACTCCCACCATATCCGCTAACTTCTCAATCATTTCCCGATCCTCCTCTTTAACCGTTTTTCATTCTCCTGTTTTTCAGCTTCCTTGTATTTTCCGGCTGTCACAGCTTATCTTTTGTTTTTCCTGCTTTGTTTTCTGCATGTCGCAAATTCGTCTGTCTGAAAATTCTGTTCGGATCCGTCTGCTGTCTCTTATCCGGCACAGCATTGCCTAAAATCCCTTCAGAATCTCTCCCATCTCTCCCAATCCGGCAAATATTGCATCTGGCTTTACATCCGAATCTGCAACATCTTCCAGAGTGGCCTCACCGGAAAGCACTAAAATCCCCCTGGCTCCATGGGCAACTCCTGTCTTAACATCTGTATACAGCCGATCTCCCACAAAAGCTACCTGCTCTCGCTTTGCTCTTGTCAGATCCAGCACCATATCCACAGTCTCCCCAAAAGGCTTTCCCACATATTTAGGCTCTTTGCCTGTTGACAGACCAATACAGGCACACATGGCGCCGCAATCCGGAATAAATCCGTCTTTTGTAGGACAGTTAATATCCAGATGCGTGGCAAGAAAATCCGCCCCGTTCCGAATATACGTGCAGGCCCGTTCCAGCTTTTCATAAGTAAGGGTCATATCAAACCCCACCACCACCGCATCCGGCATATCTTGTGTCAGAATAATCCCATTTTCCCGAAAATTCTCCTCCAGGGCAGGTGTTCCTAACAGATATATGGATTTTCCTGGATAGAAATGCTTCAGATACCGAATCATTACATCTCCCGAAGTAATAATTTGCTGCCTTGTGATCTTACAATCCATGCGGGCTAACTTGTCAATATACTCCCTCGGTGATCTGGATGAATTGTTTGTAAAAAACACAAACCGTTTTCCCAGCCTTTTTACTTGTTCCAGAAATTCCAAAGCTCCCAAAAGGATCTGGTCTCCCAGATAAAACGTTCCATCCATATCCAGCACAAAAAGTTCTGTCTCCCTAAGTACCTGTTCCTTTTCCATACCTCTACCCTTTCTCTCAGGCTATTTTCTGCCTGTCTGTATACCACTTCCCATTTATCTTGTTACACACCCCTCTGCCTCGGTTTTCCGATAATTGTCAGACGAACATTCCCATTATACGCCTTTTGGATAAAATAAGCAATATTTTACAATATATATTTCACTCTCAACTTTTTAGTGGTTATGTACTTATAATCATAGCAGATCCTGCTTCACTGGATGCAAGAAAGATTATGGTTCGCGGATGGGTACGTCCTCTTGTCCGGCCTCTGTTTGCATCCCTCCGTGGTCCATCTGATAGCGCTGATATACCTTTGGTCCATACATCATCCCCATCAGCACAAAAAACAAGATCACCAAAGCCACTCCTCTTTTCCATCCATAAGGCTCCCAGCCAGTTTTCTTGGACTCCTTCTTTTCCACTGGCTCATAGGCCATCTTTTCCGGGACAAGCCTTAACTCAATTCTGTTTTCTCCTGTAGCCTGAGAATAAATACATTCAACAATGTACTTTTTATTACATGGATTGCATATCTCTATATTTGAATTTTTCTTATCAGGCTCCAGCTTTCCTCCACAAAAAGGGCATGTTAATTCTGTCATTTCAACCCGATCTCCTAAATTTTTCTAACCCTTATCACACTGATGCTCAATAAAACAAACGGTTATCTTTTCCCATAAACCTGCTTATGAAGAGCAATGACTTTATCCACCTCCTGCACCGCATCATATTCTTTTCCTTCATATACAAAGTGATGATCTGTAATGATTCTGGGATTGTGCTCTCCAATGGTTTTCACAATCTCTAAACTGGCCTTCTCCGGCGGGCTGGTGTAAAGAAATCCCCATTCCCCATCCACCCCATAGGCAATCAGCGCCCGTTCATAACCTCCGTCCGCACATAGCATTTTCTTTGTATACAAACATGTTACTATATCCTCCAACCGAAAAATAGAGGGCTTTGGTCCCGGAAATTTGACATAATTCGCTGTGATAAATCCCATTCTTTTTAAGCTGTTACTATCCTTGCCTTTATCCAGAGAAAACAGAATGGTCCCAGGCTGCTTAAATTCCTGGTCTGCCTGATGCAAATCCTCCGCTGTTAATGAGCTTCTCTTTCTGTATCCATCTACCCAGCCATTTCCTCTTTTTTGCTGCATAAAACATCCCAGTACAATCAACAAAATACCAGAAACTACAATTGCAACCGCCAATCTTATAACTCTCTCAATTCCCATAACATTAAAAAGCGCAGCAGCCAGCAATATACCAATAAAAATCAGCATTCCTCCCATGGCAGCCAGTCCCTTTCCTGCTCCTGCCACACAGTACATATACCGAAGCACACTGCCGTTTTTGGACATTTTCTGCTTCAGCTTATCATCTGGTTCAAATACCATAATAGCTCCCTCCTGTCCTATAAATAAAAGTTTTAAAATCTTCTTTACACCTTAAACCGGTATCCCACCCCCCATATAGTCTCAATATACTGAGGTTTGGCAGTGTTGAACTCAATCTTCTCCCGGATCTTTTTGATATGAACAGTCACCGTAGCAATGTCCCCAATGGATTCCATATCCCAGATCTTAGAAAACAGTTCCTCTTTGGTATATACATGATTGGGATTTTGCGCAAGGAATGTGAGAAGGTCAAATTCCTTTGTGGTGAAATTTTTCTCTTCCCCGTTGATCCATACCCGGCGTGCTGTCTTATCAATCTTTAACCCGCGGATCTCGATCAATTCATTCTCCGGGCTTCCGCTGCCGATCAGCCTTTCATACCTGGCTAAGTGCGCTTTCACCCGGGCCACCATCTCACTGGGACTAAAAGGTTTTGTCATATAGTCATCAGCCCCTAATCCCAGGCCGCGGATCTTGTCAATATCCTCCTTCTTGGCGGAGATAATAATGATCGGTGTGTTCTTTACCTCCCGAAACTTTTTGCATATCTCAAATCCATCCATTCCTGGCAGCATCAGGTCCAGAATCATCAGGTCAAAATCCTCATTCAGAGCACGTTCCAGGCCTTTCAGGCCGTCCTCCTCCAGCTCCACCTCAAAATCACTCAGTTCCAGATAGTCCCGCTCCAGCTCCGCAATGCTGGTCTCATCCTCAATGATCAGTATCCTGCTCATGCTGTAAAACCTCCTGATATTTTCTCAAAACAAAATGCATCTCTGTACCCATTCCCTCCTTGCTGGTAGCCCAGATCCGCCCTCCATGATCCTCAATAATCTTGCGCACAATGGATAGGCCAATCCCGCTTCCTCCCTGAGAGGAATTGCGGGAGGAATCAGTCCGGTAAAAACGATCAAAGATATTGGGCAGATCCTTTGGAGCAATCCCCCGCCCGTTATCCTCAATCTCCACCTGAACAAAATCTCCCACATCCTTGATCCGGATATTAAGAATCCCCCGATCCTTGTCCATATATTTAACCGAATTGCCGATAATGTTGTTAATCACCCGTTTCATCTGCTCCGCATCCGCAATCACCGTCACATCGTCACTTACATAGTTAAAATATCCAAACTCAATACCCCGGGACTCCATGTCTAAGCCAACCTCCTCAGCACAGTCCCGAAAATATCCACCTACATTGATCTTGGAAAAGGCATAGGGAATCTTGTTCGTGTCGATCTTAGAGTAGAAGGTCAGCTCATCGATCAGACGGTCCATATCATTCGCCTTGTTGTAAATGGTACGGATATATTTGTCCAGCTTCTCTGGTGAGGAAGCCACCCCATCCATAATCCCCTCCACATAGCCTTTGATAGCTGTGATAGGAGTCTTTAAATCATGGGAAATATTACTGATCAGCTCCTTGCTCTCCAAATCATCCTGGATCTTCCCCTCCGCATTTTCCTTTAAGCGCATACGCATCTCCTCAAAGTCCTGACAAAGCTGTCCGATCTCATCATCATCCTCCACATCCATGGTAAAATCCAAATCCCCATCCCGAATCTTGCGGACAGCCTCCTGAAGCTTGCTTACTGGCTGCACCACCGAACGGTAGACCCACATGGTCAGAGCCGCTGAGATAAATACCAGCATAAACACCCCTGACACCAGCATCTGAACCACCATGCTCTTGACCTCCGGCTCGAAATCATCAAACCGGTACAGTAAAAAAAGCTTATTCATGGAAATCAGCATTCCAGCAAATATAATGGGCAAAATACTGAAGGTCAGAAATGCGATCAGCAACCGGCTCCGCATCTTCATAAAAAACGCACTCCTTTCCGGCAGATGATTATCAAGAAGAGAACTTTTACCACAACCAAGCACGATTCACAAAAGGTTATGTTCCTCTTAAATAATTAGTATACCATAAGAAATGCGTTTTGTTTATAAAACTATTCTAAATTTTCCAAATAAGTTACAATTAATTTCCGCATTCAATGCTAATTTCGTTAAATTTATCCAAAATATCCTTGGTTTGGATGGCCCTCTTTGCCTCTCCCGCCTCATCTATAATTGCCTGGCCCTGATGCATCATCACCAGCCGGTCCCCATACTCCACCGCATACCGCAGATTGTGCGTCACCATAATCGTAGTAAGCTTCTTCTCTTTTACCACTCGCCCTGTCAGTTCCATGATAAGCTCTGCCGTCTTGGGATCCAGGGCTGCTGTGTGTTCATCCAAAATAAGAAATTCAATCTTGGTCATGGTTGACATCAAAAGAGCCATTGCCTGCCGCTGTCCGCCGGACAGAACCCCCACCTTTACATGAAGCTTATCCTCCAGTCCCAGTCCCAAAAAGCGAAGCTGTTCTCTGTAAAAATCAATCCGCCTTTTATCCGTTCCCCTTCGCAGATTAAAGGCCTTTCCCTTATTATCCGCCAGGGACATATTTTCCAGAATCGTCATACTAGGACAGGTCCCCATAGCCGGATTCTGGTACACCCGTCCAATGCGCCTCTGCCTCTGATACTCAGGCATGCGGGTGATATCCCTGCCGTTTATCAGAATATTCCCCCCGTCCAATGGAATACTTCCGCAGATGATGTTCAGCAGAGAGGTTTTTCCTGACCCATTGCTCCCCACCACTGACACAAACTGTCCTTTTGCTATTTTCATAGAAAAATCATGAAACATACACATCTCATGGACTGTTCCTGCATTGTAATATTTCTCAATATGATTCAGCTCAAGCATGGCCATTTACCTTCTTTCCCTTCTTGCTGCTTAAAACCAGGATAATAAGGAACAAAACAGCTGTCACCAGTTTTAAATCCGATGCGGCCATTCCCAGGGAAATAGCCAAAGCCACACAGCTCCTGTATACCAAGGAGCCCAGAATGACCGCCGTGGTGGCCCGAAGTCCGTCCCGCGGTTTTATCTCTTTGCCCTTATCCCCTTTCACACGCCCAAAAAACCAATGAAAATTTTTAAACAGCTTTGTCCCAATAATCACATTGGCAAGACCAATCACAATCGCTCCCGTTCCTGTGCTGATTTCAAAAAATCCCTTTTGCTGACAATATACGCAACCTGCCAGAGCCACAAAGCCATTGGCAACAGCCAGTCCTGCCAGCTTCACCATCCCCTTATCCCTGGCCAGGGATGTGACCAGAACCTCATTGTCTCCTACAGCCCGCAAAAGATATCCGGACCGGGTATTCAGGTACAGATCCAGCAATATCTTGCACACTATCGTGATCAGAAGCAGAATCAATACCACCAGATAAGGCTTTACCGGCTCTGGCACCACCTGTTCCAAAAATCCGTTGTCAAAGATCGTATCCTTGCTGAAGATAGGCAGGTTAGCCTTCCCGGCGATCCTCAGGTTCAGGGAATATAGCGCTGTCATCATGATAATACCGGACAAAAGATCTCGTACCCGCAGCTTTACATGGATAAATCCCGTCACACATCCGGCCAATGCCCCTGCCAGAAATGCCAAAAACAAAGTGAGAAGAGGAGGGACTCCCTTCATAATCAGCATAGCCGTAACTGCCGCCCCCATTGGAAACGTGCCGTCCACAGACAGATCCGGAAAATCCAGAATCTTGTAGGTAATGTAAACCCCCAGGGCCAGAATCGCGTAAATCAGCCCCTCCTCTAAAATTCCAATAATGATTGACATAGTATCCTCCTGACTTACTCTGCTTCAATCTTGTCAAAAAGCTCTGCTGCCGAGGATATTAGCTCCTGGGGAATGACCACCCCCAGATTCTCTGCCACCTTGGTATTGCCGTAAAAGGAAGCTTCGGTAATCACCTCAAATTTCATCTCCCCGGCCTTTTTCTCCCCTTTCAGCACCTGAGCCGCCATCCGTCCTGTCTGAGCCCCAAGATCCACATAGTCCAGACCCACAGTGGCCAGACAGCCGATTTTCACCTGCTCCACCTCACTTCCGAACACTGGAATGTTCTTTTTTGCTGCCTTATCCAGGATCATGGGAAGCACACTGACCACCGTATTGTCTGTCAGGTTGCTTAGACAGTCCACCTTTTCTAAAAGGCTGTCAGTCGCCAGAGGAATATCTGCTGTTCCCGAAATCCCACTTTCCACAATCTCAAACCCATAATCATCAGCAGCAGCCTTGTACTCCTCAATGGCAGATACTGAATTGATCTCACTGGTACTGTACAAAATACCAATCGTTTTTGCATCCGGCAGCAGGACCCGGATCATCTCTAGCTGTTTCTCCACCGGAAGCTTGTCACTGGTTCCCGTGATCTCTCCCACCGGGGTTTTATCCTCCTTTGCCAATTCTGCCAAAACCGGATCCGTCACCGCTGTATAGATAACCGGCACACCGGTGTCCCTGGCTGCACTGTATGCGCTCTGGGCAATCGGTGTGGCAATCGCACAGATCATATCTACATCCTTTGCCAGGAAATTCGCCATGATCTGACTGGCTGTTCCCCCGTCAGTCTGAGCATTTTCATAAAGGATCGTAAGATTCTGCCCTTCAAAAATCCCTTCCTCCGCCAGACCCTTCAAAAATCCCTCCCGGCAGTTGTCTAAAGATCCATGCTCCGCAAACTGACCGATGCCGATCACATAGGAGTCTGCTGACCCGCCATCCTGTTCCCCTCCCTTGTTAGAATCCTCCCCTGCTGCAGCCTCTGTCCCTGCCATGCCAAGGGCATCCTTCCCTTCTCCCCCGTTTGCCGTGGTGTTATTGGTCGTGTTTCCCGAAGAACATCCTGCCATCATCACTGCTGCCATAACCGCTGCCGCTGCCATCTTCACACTCTTTTTCATATTTTTCCTCCTTCTTGAATCGTGAAACTCCATTTCTCAAACATTCTTCCCACTGCTTTTAGTCTGGTTTTTTTACGATAAAATAAACGTGCATTCCTTTTTTGGCCCGGAGCGAAGGTCACTTTTCAGGAAATAAAGCTCCAAACCTGTATGTCCCACAAAACAAAAAAACGCCCCAGACACAGTTTCCTGCATCTGAGACGAACGATTGTCCGCGGTACCACTCAAAATTGGCATAAGCCCACTTTTCTCGTATACTGACATATACGCCACCAGATAACGGTTGTGGTCTCCGTCAGTCCCTACTTTTCTCATTTCAGAACTGCCCTCAAAAGTCCATTCAGCAAATTCATCCATACCGCAATCCCACCGCCTGCGGCTCTCTGTAATTTCCGAAAAATGCCTACTCCTCTTTTTCAACGGTTTCTTTTATAATTTCTCCCATACTTATCATCCAAAAACCGGATCGAATCAACACATATCCTAATCCTATTTTCCGAATTTGTCAACTACTTTTTTCATATTGGCTTTTCCTCGTAACGATTCCTCTTGCCCCACCTCAGACAATTCTCCCCAAAAGATAATTCACAAACTGCTGCGCTGTCCTTCCTGAGATCCCTCCATGACTCAGCTCCCATTTATTTGCCTCTGCACAAAGCTCCTTCTCCTCCATATCAATCCCGGCCCGCCTTGCCAGCTCGGTCACAATATGGAAATACTCCTTTTGGGATGGCTTTGAATAGCTGATTGTCACGCCAAACCGGTTTACCAGAGACAATTTTTCCTCCATGGTATCCGACCGGTGCAATCCATTGCCGCTTTCCATATCATCCCGGTCACTCCAGTTTTCTTTAATAAGATGGCGCCGGTTCGATGTGGCATAGATGAGAATATTATCCGGCCTTGTCTCCACACCGCCTTCAATAACCGCTTTGAGAAACTTATACTCCACCTCAAACTCCTCAAAAGAAAGGTCATCCATATAGATGATAAATTTATAATTCCTGTTCTTGATCTGTGCAATCACAGACGACAAGTCTTTAAACTGATGCTTATATATCTCAATCATCCGCAGGCCCTGAGGATAAAAGGCATTGACGATTGCCTTCACACTGGTGGATTTCCCCGTACCGCTGTCTCCAAACAGCAGCACATTGTTGGCTTTTCTTCCCTGGACAAAAGCCATGGTATTATCGATCAGCTTTTTCTTTTGGATCTCATAGCCCACTAAATCCTCCAACATTACTGCTTCCATATTGTTAATGGCATGGAACACTACCTGCCCGTCCGCTCCGGAAGATATCCGAAAAGCCTTATTAAGGCCAAACATCCCCACTCCATAATCCCGGTAAAATCCGGTAACGCAGTCAAAAAACTCATTTTCGTCCCTTGCTTCCTCCAAGCGAAGGCTTAGGGCCTGTACCTTCTCGCTGACATTCTTATTATACATCAATTCCTTTTTGCCGATTGCCTGATAATTGGAAATCCTGCTAAAGCAATCCACCCCTAAAAACTCCTCCAGCCTGTTAAAATCATAAGCAAACAGCTGTTTGAAAGCACGGAAATCCCCTTTTGCAAAATCGTTGACGCTTCCCTCATTGGCCCCTACCTTTTCACATGTGATACTAAAGGGATTTTCACTGGTAATCAGAAGAAATGTAAGATAATTATGCCACAAATTCTTGTCAAATCCATAGTCTGTGGCCACCTGCAAAAGATGCTTTATCTGGGTAAACACCCGGGTCATCAGCTCCTCTTTCTTCTGGCTCCCGTCATCCATCCGCCGCACAATATCCGCCAGCTCCATCAGAATCGTATCCTTGGGCATATCGCCATAAATTAACAACCTGGAAACAATCTTGTACATAGTATGATCCTCTTCTTCCTGATCTTTTGTTTTTTAATAATAGCATAAATCATTTTTTCAGGCAATAGAAGAAAATACAGCAAAAAGCGCGAAGTCAATTTTCATTGTACTTCGCGCTCTGAAATGCGGGTAGCCGGACTTGAACCGGCACGGGATTGCTCCCGAGAGATTTTAAGTCTCTTGTGTCTGCCTATTCCACCATACCCGCCTGTGACACACTTTTTCACCCAACAAAACGCGCCTTTAGCGCGTCTTATCAGATAACGACCCGGATGGGATTCGAACCCACGACCTCCGCCGTGACAGGGCGGCGCTCTAACCAGCTGAGCCACCGGGCCACAAACCTTTATGCAGTTAAAAAGAACGAATAATGGACCTTCGGGGACTCGAACCCAGGACCGACCGGTTATGAGCCGGTTGCTCTAACCAACTGAGCTAAAGGTCCGAAACAAACTGCAAATGACCCCAACGAGATTCGAACTCGTGTTACCGCCGTGAAAGGGCGATGTCTTAACCGCTTGACCATGGGGCCAGAGTATACCGGTCACCATGGACCAAACTCCCCGAGTAGGACTTGAACCTACGACAGCGCGGTTAACAGCCGCGTGCTCTACCGACTGAGCTATCGAGGAATGTTCCTCAACGAACGATAACCAGTATACCAGAATTCCCCTGAAAATGCAAGTACATTCTCAAAGATTTTTAACCCTATTTAAAGAATTCATGCCGATCATGCTGAAACAAAAAAGTCAGACTTCTGTCAAACCAGCTTACATTTCCCGATCTGGATCTTACGCGGTTCATAAAATATAAGGCGCCCTGGGAATAGTCCTCCCCAGCCAGGGCCCGGTCCACTGCCTCCACAGTCTCCGGCGTCACAATACAAGAATTAAGGGAGCCATCATTTACTGGTGAAAACTGGGACTTTTGGTACACCACACCAGTGATTGTGTCCGGAAATTCATCACTCCTCACCCGATTAATCACCACATTGGCCACCAGGATCCTTCCTTTTGTATCACAGATTCCTGCCTCCGCCTCCACAATCCGCTTCAGCACCTCATAATCCTGCTGGGAATAGCTGATCACAGAGGATACCTGCTGGCTGTCCTCCTTCTCTTCTTCCACTCCCGGCCCCCTGCTGCTCTCTTCCTGGGACAGCTTTTCCTCAGATTTCTTCTGCCCGGCAAGTTTAACCTCTGACAGGCCTTGTTCTTTCTCTGGTTCTCCGCCGGCTGTACCTTCCTTTGCTTCTTCCCAAGCCCCGCCTTCCTTTGCCTGCTCAATATAATCCTGTCTCTGCCGCCTTGCCTCTCTTAAGGCAAATACCTCTCTGGCCACTGTATTTCCGGCTAAAAGCCGTCCCTCCCTGACAGTTTCCCACTGTATGTGACCGGTCTCTTCCTTTTGTCCCACCTGCGCTTTCCCGAATTCCAAAGCAGAATGCTCCACCGGTATGACCGAAGCAGTCTTGGCGTATACAGTCAATGCCGTCCTGCCATCCTCATCCAACCGGGCAATCGTAAGCATTAAAGCGCCTGCAAGGAATCCTCCTGCCACCACCATGGCCATGTACCTGCCTGCAGCCATCAGAAGCCACATGATTCTTTTTATAAAGCCCCTGCACAATTCCAATATCCGCATACAAAGCACACCTCTCTCTGATAAATAATCACTTCCCAAAAAATTACCATTTTTTTGTCGAAAGTGGGGAATAAAACCAAAAATCTTTTTTATTTTTGCTTTGTTTGATATTATAGTGGGGAACATTGAAAAATGTCAATGGTTTTTTAATATTTTTGTTATAATTTACACTTAGTTTTTTTGGAAATCATCAAATTTATTATTTATTCATAAACTATTCTCTATTATATCTCTGTTTTTTATCAATATTTTCCGTACTTGCATTACGAATATATTACATTTTTGTTAAATGTGGCAATATAAAAAAGAACTGACTTTTGCCAGCTCTTTTTTTATGCAAACTATATGACAGGATTTCCCACCTCTGCCCTTTTCACCGCTTCATCCCTTCGCTGCCGTAATCTTTCCGGCCGCCGCGCAAGCAGCAGCCGTCATAGGAGATGCTAGATAGATTTCTACCTTAGAGGTTCCCATCCGTCCCAGAAAATTCCGGTTGTTGGTGGCTACCACCCTCTCCCCGTCACTTAAAATCCCACCTGTTCTGCCGCAGCAAAGGCCACAGCCTGGATGAGTAATAATCGCCCCTGCTCTCATTAGAGTCTGCAATGCACCACAAGCCAGGGCATCCTCATACACTTTCCGGCTGGCTGGTGTGACAATCAGTTTCACAAAGGGCGCCACCTTTTTCCCCTCTAACACACTGGCCGCCGCCTGCAGATCCTCCAGCCGTCCATTGGTACAAGAACCGATAAATACCTGATCAACGGTTATCCCTTCCAGCTGGCTCACATTACAAATATTGTCCACCTGAGATGGACAAGCCATAACTGGCTGGAAATCCTCTGCCTGGTAAGTAATCGTCTGATAATAGACAGCATCCGGGTCCCCCATCAAGTCCTTTTGTACCTGTTCCAAAGACATGAGGGACTCCTGCGCACCACATCCTCCATAATTTTCTCTGGATTGTTCACAGTATTCCATTGTCTTTTCATCTGGCGTAAACACTGCACATTTAGCGCCGGCCTCTATCGCCATGTTAGCCATAGTCATACGGCTGGCCACACTCATCTCCTCCACCGTGGTGCCAGCAAACTCCAGTGCCCGGTAAGTAGCCCCATCTGCGCCCAGATCACCGATCAGACGCAGAATAATGTCCTTGGACATCACTCCCTCAGGCAGTTTTCCGTCAATGACCACCCGAATAGTCTCAGGCACCTTCACCCACAAGGTTCCGGTTCCCAAGATCGCTGCCATCTCCGTATAGCCAATGCCAGTGGAAAATGCTCCCACACATCCATAGGTGGTGGTATGACTGTCCGTACCAAACACTATATCCCCCGGCTTTACATACCCGGCCTCTGTCATCAGCTGATGGCAGATACCATCACTGCGATGCACATGGGTCAACCCACACTCCTCCACAAATTCATCTCCCACCCGGTAATGACGGGTATCATCCTGCTGGCTGGCTGGCACCAAATGGTCATAAATCAACACTACCTTGTCCGGATCCCACACCTTTTCAAATCCCATCTCATGAAATTTATCTACAATGAAAGGAATCATAATATCATCCAGCATTACCCGATCTACATTTACTGTCACAATATCCCCCGGCTTTACAGCCTGAACCCCTATATTGCGGGCCAGGATCTTTTCAACCACCGTCTGTCCCATCTCTTCCTATCCTCCGCTCTCAGTCAAGTCCGTTTCGCCGGCGCATGGCCTTCACCAGCCCCCCGGCCTCAATAATCTCCACCAGATTTTCCGGCAAAGCGGCAATGGGATATTGCCTTCCCTTATGATTCACATCCTGATTTACCGTAACCGTGATGGTATCCCCTTCCTCCACGTCATCATAAAGATCTGGCTGTTCAATCAAAAGCAGCCCGTTGTTGATAGCATTGCGAAAAAAAATACGTGCGAAAGACTTGGCTATTACACAGCGGATTCCCAGGGCCTTTACCACCTCCGGCGCTTGTTCCCGGGATGAACCACATCCAAAATTCTTTCCTGCCACAATCATATCTCCTGGCTTAATCTGAGATGCCAGCTCCGGCCTCAGGGGAGAAAAACCGTATTTTTTCATGTCGTCAATCGTTTTCATGGCAAGGTACTCTGTGGGAATAATAATATCCGTGTCAATGTCATCACCGAGAACCCATACCCTTCCAGTAAATTGTTCCATACTTTCCCTCTTTTTCTTTTAATTAAATAGAAAAGTCCCTCTTTCAAATCCGGCCACTGTCCCTTATATTCTACAGCATGTCTGCCGTGCAGATCTCTCCTCTAACCGCAGATGCCGCCACTGTAGCCGCTGAGCCCAGGTATACCTTGGAGCTGGGATGGCCTGCCCGTCCCTTAAAGTTTCGGGTCCCGGTACTGATCAGAACCTCCCTTTCACCGATCACTCCCTGACAGCTTCCCCAGCAGACGCTGCAATTCGGATTCATCACAATGGCTCCGCTTTCCATAAAGATCTGGATCAGTCCCTCCTCCATAGCCTGCAGATACACCTCCTGGCTGGCAGGAACCACCAGAAAGCGGACGTGATCCGCCACCTTTTTTCCTTTCACAATAGCAGCTCCCACCCGCAGCTCATCAATCCGGCCGTTGTTGCAGGAGCCAAGAAATGCCTCATCAATCCGAATGCCGCAAACCTCCTTTGCCGGCACCACATCATCCACAAAATCCGGCCGGGCTGCCACCGGGCAAATATTCGATAAATCAAAGGTATATTCCCGGGCATAAACAGCGTCCGGATCGCTGGTGAATACAGCCTTTGGCTCCCGGCCTCTGGCCTTTAAATAGTCAAGGGCAATCTCATCCGCCTCAAAAATCGCGGTCTTTGCCCCGGCCTCCACTGCCAGATTGCACAGCACCATCCGGTCATTGACGCTTAATGTCTTAGCCCCCTCCCCGCAAAACTCCATCACCTGATAATTGACGCCATTCGCTCCGATCTCTCCGATAATGGTCAGCATCAGATCCCGGGGATACACTCCCTTTTGCAGTTTTCCAACAAGATTAAACTTCACTGTCTCCGGCACCAGCACCCAGGAGGTTCCTGTCACCATGCCGTACAAAAGATCCGTACAGCCCACACCGGTTCCAAAGGCTCCCAGGGCTCCATAGGTGCAGGTATGGCTGTCCGCTCCAAAAATCAATTCCCCCGGACACACATAATGTTCCATCATGATCTGATGACAAACACCCTTGCCCTCCCAGAAATCAATCCCATGCTCCCTGGCAAAATCCCGCATTTTTTTCTGAGAGGCAGCAGTCTTGGGACTGTCTGAGGGAACATTGTGATCTACAATAAACACCATTTTCCTGGCATCAGCAATCTGAGGATTTTTCAGCTTATTATTGTACATATCCACCGTCAGATGGGTAGTCCCGTCATTGCTCATCATCCGGTCTAAGGTTACTGTGTGGATATCTCCTGTCCGCACCTTATCCACACCAGCCGCCCGTGCAATAATCTTCTCTGCAATCGTCATTCCCATCCCTACACCTCCTTGTTCAGGGATGCAATCAGTCCCCCCTGATTTAAAATCTTTTGCATGTATTCCGGCAGCCTGGTACAGGAATATTTAACACCCCTGGCTCTTGCCACCCCGTCACTTAAAGAAAGCTCCATCTCATCCCCGGTCTCAACCTGATCCGGCAAGTCCTTGCACACGATCACCGGCAGCCCGATATTGATGGCGTTCCGGTAAAAAATCCGGGCAAAGGACTTGGCAACCACAGCCTCCACTCCCAAGGCCTTTAGCACGCCCGGTGCCTGTTCTCTGGAAGAACCACACCCAAAGTTCTCTCCTCCCACCACATAGTCCCCTGGCCTTACCTTAGACGAAAAGTCTGGGTCCAGAGACTCGAAGGTGTGAGCTTTCATCTCCTCAATCGTAGGCAGCAGCAGATACTGAGATGCAATAATCTGATCTGTATCCAGATCGTTGTGAAATTTAAAAATTTTTCCCACAGCCATAACTTCCTCCTGTAACAATGTCTTTTTCCTGTGTCCCCTTGTCCACTGAGGGTATGATTGCATTATATCATCGAAACTGATATAATAACAATACATAATGCTCATATTTATTATAATACACAGTTATATAGTTATCGTTCACAGCAGGCACGCCGGACAAAAACAGAACCTTTTATATCAATGGAGGAAAAATGGATCAGAATCTTTCTCAATACCGAATCTTTCACGCAGTTGCCCAGGCCGGCAACATCTCAAAAGCTGCCAGAGAGCTTTATATCAGCCAGCCTGCCATCAGCAAGGCCATCAGCAAGTTAGAGGACAGCTTAAACACCACGTTGTTCACCCGCAACTCCCGGGGAGTGCAGCTCACCGAAGAAGGGAGGATTCTTTTTTCCCATACAAAAGCAGCTTTTGAGGAGCTGGCCTCAGGGGAGAGGGAGTTAAAGCGGATCCGGGAATTTAACTTAGGCCACATCCGCATCGGTGTCAGCAACACCCTGTGCCGTTTTATTATGGTATCCTATCTGAAGGGCTTTATTGAAAAATATCCTCATATGAAGATTACAATTGAAAGCCAGTCCAGCACTCACACTCTGACCATGCTGGAACAGCAGCGAATCGATATCGGCCTGACCGCTGAGCCTAAGGCCTCCAAAAATTTGGTGTTCCTTCCGATTATGGAAATCCAGGATACCTTTGTGGCCGCCCCCAGTTATCTGGAGAATCTAAGACTTCGGGAGGGAGCGAATGCTGACCTTTTCCAGACAGGCAATATTATGCTTTTAGACAAGCACAATCTTACCCGCACCTATATCGATGACTATATGAGTTCCAATCACATTCAGGCTAACAATCTCCTTCAGGTTACTACCATGGATTTATTGATTGAGTTTGCCCGCATAGGCCTTGGCATTGGCTGTGTTATCCGGGAATTTGTCCAGGAATATCTGGAAAACGGTCAGCTAATGGAGATTCAGCCCGAAACCCCCATCTGCAAAAGGACCATAGGCTTTGTCTATCAGGCAGGTCACGCCACCAAGGCCCTGGATACTTTTATCCGGTTCTGTCAGGAATATGACACCTGAAAAATAAGGGGGAAATCAAGGCTTCCCCTGATTTCCCCTTATTTTTGATCTTAGTTATTGATCAGTTTATCACTCTCATTGTTCCAGCTGTACAGTTTCCGGATCTCCTCGCCGATCTTCTCAGCCGGGTGCTCTGCAGCCAGTTTTCTCATGGCCTTAAAGTGTACCTGGCGGCCAGATGCTGACATATCCAGCAAAAATTCCTTGGCAAATGTGCCATCCTGGATATCTGCAAGGATCTTCTTCATTGTCTTCTTTGTCTCCTCCGTGATCAGCTTGGGGCCAGTCACATAATCGCCGTACTCTGCTGTATTGGAGATGGAATATCTCATGCCTGCAAATCCGGACTGATAAATCAGATCCACAATCAGCTTCATCTCATGGATACACTCAAAATACGCATTTCTCGGATCATACCCCGCTTCCACCAAAGTCTCAAAACCCGCCTGCATGAGGGCACACACACCGCCGCACAGCACAGCCTGTTCCCCGAACAAATCTGTCTCTGTCTCTGTGCGGAAAGTCGTCTCAAGGACACCGGCTCTTGCACCGCCAATAGCCAGGGCATAGGCCAGAGCAAGCTCCAAGGCCTTTCCGGTGGCATCCTGTTCAACGGCAACCAGACAGGGCACACCTTTGCCCTCCAGATACTCGGAACGAACCGTGTGACCTGGCCCCTTGGGGGCAATCATTGTCACATCCACATATTTAGGCGGATTGATGCAGCCAAAGTGAATATTAAAACCATGGGCAAACATCAGCATATTGCCCTCCTCCAGATTAGGCTCTATATCCTTCTTGTACATGTCTGCCTGCAGCTCATCATTAATCAGAATCATAATAATGTCAGCCTTTTTGGCGGCCTCTGCTGCTGTGTACACCTCAAAGCCCTGAGCCTCCGCCTTGGCCCAGGATCTGCTGCCCTCATAAAGGCCAATGATCACATGGCACCCGGACTCCTTGGCATTCAGGGCATGGGCATGTCCCTGGCTGCCATAGCCGATTACCGCAATGGTCTTTCCCTCCAACAAAGACAGATTGCAATCCTCCTGATAATAGATCTTTGCCATATCTTTTTCCTCCTCATTTTTTCGTCCCGGCAGCCCTTTTATGCCAGAAATCCCGGCCGGACATTTCCGGAAAAGTATTATATTTCTTCCAAAAGCCAACAAAACGCCTTAAGGAAGATAACGGACATCCTGAGAGCCTCTGGAGAGTCCGGTAAGGCCAGTCCTTGCCAGCTCCAAAATCTCGTAATCCTCCAGCAGGTTAATCAGCGCATCCAGTTTAGACTGATCCCCTGTCAGCATTACTGTAAGAGAATCTTTGCCCACATCCACAATGGTGGCACGGAAAATATCAGAAATCGCACCAATGGCCTGGCGTTCACTGGCATTTGCCTTAACCTTTACCATAATGAGCTCCCGGTATACCGACTGTCCAGGCCTCAGCTCCTTGATATCCCGGACATCCTCCAGTTTGCGCAGCTGTTTCTCGATCTGCTCCAATATCTCCTGATCTCCCAGGGACACCACGGTCATACGGGAATACCGCTCATCAGCGGTGACGCCCACCGTAAGGCTCTCAATATTGTAACCCCGGCGGCTGAACAGTCCGGCCACCCGGCTCAAAACACCGGCAGTATTGTCTACCAGCAATGATAATACGATCCTATCCATGGTATTTTGTCACCCTTTCTATCACGTTCATATAATAATAGCAATCCTGCTTCTATTTGTCAACTATATAAAAGGAATGTATATGATTCCTTCAGGTTATGACAGATCACACAGCCCTCTCTAAAAAGCTATGTTTTGTCTATGGTCTCATTATCATGTCAGAGGAAATCTCTGACAGGGAATGGGCTCCGCACATAGCCATGGTATCCTTTAATTCTGAGGCAAGCCGCCCGATGAGCTCTTTCACCCCTTCTTCTCCACCCCCATACACTGCAGTCACAAAGGGCCGACAGATCAGCACTCCGTCTGCCCCCAGAGCCAATGCCTTAAAAATATCTGTTCCGCTGCGGATCCCACCATCCACCAGCACGGTCATGGAATCCCCTACTGCCTCTGCTATGGCCGGAAGCACCTCTGCTGTCGCCGGACACTGGTCTAACACACGCCCGCCATGGTTGGAAACCACAATAGCTGCCGCCCCTGCCGCCTTCGCCTTTAACGCACCTTTTACGGTCATGATTCCCTTGACAATAAAAGGAAGCTTAGCCTTCTTTATAATCTCTGCCAGTTCCTTTTCTGTCTTGCTTCCTGCCGGAGGAGTCATGTTTTTCAGAAAGGGCAGCCCTGCCGCGTCCACATCCATGGCAACAGCAAAAGCCATGGATTTCTGAACAAGAGTAAGCTTCTGCTCAATGACTTCCGGATTCCAGGGCTTTATGACCGGCACACCAACTCCTTTTGCAGCCTGGATGGCCTCTGTGGCCGCTTCCATCACCTGCGGATCGGTTCCGTCTCCTGTAAAGGCGGCAATTCCTTCCTTGGCACATGCAGAAACCAATATATCATTATACTGATTATCCCCATATTTATCTCCGTAATGAAGCTTTACCGCTCCCACCGGACCTGCAAAAAACGGGTAAGAAAACTTTCTTCCAAACATCTGGCAGCTGGTATCTGCCGGCCGGTTTTCGCACAGAGTATCCATCTGTACACGGACTTCTTTCCATTTGTTGTAATTGCGGATGGCTGTATCCCCCACGCCCTTTGCTCCCGGCCCCGGAATCTGGTTTTTACAGGCTCGTCCGTCACACACCAGACAGCCCTTACAGTAAGGTCCCAGGCAGGTTCTTGCGTGCTCTAACACTTCTTTCTGTGTCATTCCACTTCTCTCCTTTATCTTATATACTCTTTGCGCAGCTTCTTAATTGGCCATCTGAAAGCCCCGGTCTGTCTTTAGCTCCATATCAGCCACTTCCATATCCTCGATCTGGATATAAGGCTGCCTGTGAAGGGTACTTACCATATCCCAAATCACACTCTCTTCCCCCTGGGCCTCTAACTCCACCCTCTGATCCCAAAGATTTTGTACATAGCCGGTCAGCCCCAGGCTTCTGGCAATCCGGCAGGCCTGATAGCGAAATCCAACTCCCTGGACTCGTCCGGAAAAATAAAAATGCTTTCTCACCTTCATGACACACCTCCGCCTACAAAATGAAAAATTCTGCCTCCCTGCGTTCTGAGCAAACCTTTTTCAGCTTCTGCCCCACAGCCAACATAACCATAGTATTGATCTTGCGGGCTTTTGAGGGACACTCTTTGACACACCGCATACAGGTAATACATCTCTGAGTATCCGTCACTCTGGGATCCGTCCGGGAGATAGCCTGTACCGGACATTTGCGGATACAAACGCCGCAATTCTTGCAGGAAAGGCCCACCTTGATCTTTAAAGCCACACCCCGGAATTTTCTAAAGGGCCGATTGCCCGGAACTTTTAAATCTCCAATCCGGTAATTGCTAGGCAGCTCCCAGAACCGCTTCCCCAGCTCTTTTCCAAAATGTCTGAGCCTTTTTCTGTCCGCCTTGTCCGGTCTCCCCGCCCCAATGCTGCGGACAATATTGTGCTCTGCCGGAACGGCTGCTGCCGCCATGGGACAAAAACCCTGCCGCTGCATAATCAGCTTCAGCTCTAAAAGGGCATCCTCATAGGCCCTGTTTCCATAAGTCACCACCAAAACTGCAGCGGTTTTCCGCCCATGAAGCTTTTTTAACCTCTCAGCAGCGGTTGCCGGCACCCGTCCCCCATAAACCGGCACTCCTACAACTACTGCTTCATTTTCCATAAAGTAATAATCCGGCCTTCCTCCTGCATCCGTCAGATCCAATGAATCCTGATGTCCAAAAAGGGGCTCTGCAATCAGCCTCACCACTGTCTTTGTATTCTCCGTAGGGCTAAAATACACCCTGGTAATCTGCTTTATGTTCATCGCTCCATCCTCCTAGTCTCTCCCGCCTGTCTGTCATAAAAGCTCTCTAAAAATTCCCCGCCTCAAATTCCCTGTTCAGCCAGTCCACGGCTTCCCAAAGCCCTTCCTGACAAAAAGGAAAATCCTGGCTATGCTTTTTCTCCTCTTTGGTCATCTCATAATTATAAGGTTCCGGCCAGATCACTGCCTCTAACACGTTCTCTCGCTCCTCTTGCTGACCATCCCCGGACTTTTCCACCACCCGCTCCGTTTTTTGAAGAAGGTAACGCATTCCCTGATAACTTCCCGTAAACCGGCTTTTCTTCAAAAAAGCCATGGAAATCTGTCCATGTAGATCAATCATAATAATTTATCCCCTCATTGTCAAGTTTTCTGTTGTTGTCTTTAATACACTAGTTTACTGGTATTTAAAGAAAATGTCCATAGCTTTTGTCCCCTTCTTTTGTTTCTCCTTCTTTGGTCTCTTTGACTGAAAATAAGAACACCCTCCCTGGACAAGGGGATAATAAAAAGAGGCCGCAGACAAAAATGTTCTGCGCCTCCTTTTGTTCTCACTCTTCTGGCAGTGGCAGTTTCTGTTCTGTCAACCCGCTAACCCCCGAACAGCCTCTGTCAGCTCTTCCAGTTTTTTCTCTGCCTCTTTTCGGCTCTCGCCCTTAACTCCCATATAAAACTTCACCTTTGGCTCGGTCCCTGAAGGGCGGATACAGCACCAGGCATCCCCCTCTAAATCAAAATACAGCACATTGGACTTTGGCAGCCCGGAAGGCTTCTCCTTTCTGGTGGCACAGTCCCGTATTATCTCCTTGTCGTAATCCCGAAGCTTTTCCACCCGGTACCCGCCGATCCTTGAAGGCGGCTCTTTCCGAATCCTTTCTAAAAGGTCACGGATTTTCTCTGCCCCCTCCTGTCCTTTCATGGTAATGGTACAAAGTCCTTCATGAAAATATCCATATTTCTCATACAGCCGCTCCATCTGCTGACACAGCGTGAGCCCCTGAGACCGGTAGTAGGCAGCCGCTTCACACAGAGCCATCACCGCCACCACTGCATCCTTGTCCCTGGCATGGGTTCCCACCAGGCATCCATAGCTCTCCTCATATCCAAATAAAAATTCATTCCTGTGATCCTGCTCAAAGAACTTGATCTGCTCCCCGATATACTTAAATCCGGTCAGGGTCTCAATCCGGTCCACCTGGTATTCTTCTGCAATCCTTCGGGACATTTTTCCTGACACAATCGTGGTGACTACTGCTCCATCTGTTGGTATCTGGCCTGCTTCCTGCTTTTGGGACAGCATATATTCCAATATAATCATCCCTGACATATTGCCTGTAAAAGGCTCATACTCCCCGGTCTCCCGGTTCTTTGCATAGATTCCCAGCCGGTCCGCATCCGGGTCTGTGGCCAAAACCACATCTGCATCCACCTGCCCGGCCAGCTTTAAAGCCAGGGTGAAGGCATTTTTGTCCTCTGGGTTGGGATAACTGACAGTAGGAAAATCTCCGTCCGGCAGCTCCTGCTCCGACACCACATACACATTTTCAAAACCCAGCTCCGCCAGGATACGCCGCACCGGCAGATTCCCTGTACCATGAAGAGGTGTGTAGACAATCTTCATATCCTTTCCCTGCTGCCGGATAACCTCCGGATGGATCACCAGCTTTTTAAGCTCCTCCATATAGCAGTCGTCCACTTCTTTTCCAATCACCTGATAAAGCCCTCTGTCTTTGGCCTTCTGCAAATCCATGGTCAATGCCATGGCGTAATCTGTAATGGCGTTGACCTCCCCGATGATCTCTTTATCTTTCGGCGCCGTGATCTGAGCCCCATCCTCCCAGTAGACCTTATATCCGTTGTACTCCGGCGGGTTGTGACTTGCCGTCACCACAATGCCTGCGATACACCCCAGCCTGCGCAAGGCAAAGGACAGCTCCGGTGTTGGCCGCAGAGACTCAAACACATAGGCCTTAATCCCGTTGGCAGCCAGACAGAGAGCGGCTTCCCTGGCAAATTGGAAAGACATCCGGCGAGAGTCATAAGCAATGGCCACCCCCCGCCGGCCTTCCTTTTCCTTATTAATATAATTGGCCAGTCCCTGGGTGGCCTTCCTTACTGTATAGATATTCATCCGGTTGCTTCCGGCCCCTAAGATTCCCCTTAAGCCTCCGGTGCCAAATTCCAAATCCCGGTAAAACCGGTCCGTAATTTCCTGGTTGTTCCCTGTCAAAGCTCTCAGCTCCTCTTTGGTATCCCGGTCAAATGCCGGTGATTCCAGCCACAGCTGATACTGCTCTGCCACATCCCTTGTCAGATCTTCCATATTTTCTGCCTCCTGTAAATCTGTTTCCAATCCGGTCTCACTCCTGCCCGGCCAGCAACTTCCGGTTTTGCCGGATCATGTCCACCCGCTGCCGCACACAGTCTGCGCT
>JAAWEL010000026.1 GCA_022794255.1 Lachnospiraceae bacterium | reverse complement strand
TAAGATATACGAGGTATAGAGTTTTTGAGGTCAGAGAGAAAACCTTGAAAACATAAGGAAAAACGAGGATATACCGAGATATAAGGAGATATGAGAAGTATGGTAAAAATATTATTTGTTTGCCACGGCAACATCTGCCGCAGCCCCATGGCTGAGTTCGTCCTAAAAGACATGGTTCAAAAAGCAGGCATTTCCGATCAGTTCGAGATCGCATCTGCCGCTACCAGCACTGAAGAAATCGGCAACCCGGTTCATCGGGGGACGAGGGAGAAGCTAAAAGAGGTGGGCATCAGTGTGGCTGGCAAGACAGCAGTTCAGCTGAAAAAATCAGATTATGCAAAATACGATTATCTGATTGGCATGGACACCTGGAATATCCGCAACATGCAGCGGATGTTAGGCGGTGATCCAGACGGAAAGCTTTATAAGCTGCTGACCTTTGCAGGCAGCAGCCAAGATGTTGCGGACCCCTGGTATACCGGGGATTTTGAAGCCACATACCGGGATGTAATGGCCGGATGCAATGGATTGCTGCGGCATTTAGGATTTGATTGAGAGGGAGATAAAATATGACTGGAATCGGAAAAAATATTATGCTTATCAATGATTTTCCAGGCTACGGAAAGGTGGCATTGGCAGCCATGGTGCCAATTTTGTCAAGGATGGGGCATTACACCTTTCAGCTTCCCACAGCCGTTGTTTCCAATACTCTGGATTATGGGAAATTTCGTATACAGGAAATGACCGGATATATGCGGGATACTCTTGAAGTGTGGCGGCAACTGGGGTTTGATCCGGATTGCATCTGTACCGGCTTTATCGTGTCAGAGGAGCAGGCAGAACTGATAGCAAAATATATTCATGACTTGACCTGTGTTTCTGAAAAAGCTCCCCTTGTCATGGTGGATCCTATAATGGCAGACGGAGGGAAGCTGTATAATGGGATCGGTCCGGAACGGATTTTGGCCATGAAAAAGCTGGTGGCCTGCTCTGATGTGGCGGTGCCTAATATGACGGAGGCATCCTTTCTGACAGGGATTCGTCCGGGGCAGGAGTCGGGGACGGCAGAAGAGATCCGGGAGCTGGTAGATGGTCTTCGGAGCATTTCGGGAAAGTCCATTGTGATTACCAGTGCAGTTGAAGTCAGAGATCAGGCCGGAGTCAGCAAGCAAGACAAATCCAGTGAAGCAGCAAAGGAAAACGGGGAAACCGGACTGATTCATCTGGTATATGGTTATGACCACATCAGGCAGGAATATTTCCGGGTTCCCTATGAATATCTCCCGGTCCGTGTGGCAGGAAGCGGTGACATTTTTTCTGCAGTGATGACAGGGGAGCTTTTGAAGGGAAAAACATTAAAAGAAGCTGTCACAAAAGCGGTTCGTGTGCTGTCGCGTCTGATCGGTGAAAACCAGGGACATCTTCAGGGGTATAAGGGGATTGTGGTGGAGCGATACTGGGAGGCCTTGGAGGAGGGATAAAAGCTTAGTTTTGGGCTGCTTTTATGAAGGCCTCAAAGATTCCCATTGCAGCCTCATCCTGCTCCCACAAATATTCCGGATGCCACTGCACTCCCAAAAAGAAGGAGGGGTAATCTGGATACTCCACACATTCGATCAGCCCATGAGGCGCATGGCCTGAGGCGACAAGACCTGGTGCCAGCCTGCGCACAGCCTGATGATGCATACTGTTGACCTGTATTTTGTCCTTGCCGGAAATCTGTGCCAACAGAGAGCCGGGAGCGATCACAACGGTGTGGGATGGAATGTTATAATAAAAGGGTTGAGCATGGGCAATGGGGAAGTCCTCCGAAAACTGGCTGGGCAGATCCTGATAAATATCCCCGCCCAATCCAATGTTTAAAAGCTGGATTCCGCGGCAGATGCCGAGAACCGGTTTTTTTGCTTTTACTGCAAGGTCCAGCAAAGCCAACTCCAGATGATCTCGTTTGGCGGATACATTGCCGCAGTGATACTGGGTTTCCTCTCCAAAATGGAAGGGATGGATATCCGGCCCACCAGTAAAAAGGAAGGCATCAAAGGTATCTGCCAGCTGTTTAAGCTCCTCGGGCGTTGTCTCCAAGGGCAGAATAACCGGGAGCCCCCCGGCTGTCCGGACAGCCTTTAAATAGGCTGGCCTCATATACGGTTCGTCTTTTTCTATATTGTGATAGGGTGTAAGTGCTATCAATGGTTTTTTGTTTTCCATTTTGAATCCTCCTGAAATTTCTATCAAAAATAGATGCCTCTCCCATATTCTATGGAAGAGGCATCTATGTAATCATCTGTGATAATTAATCAACCCTCATTGATCGCGCCAGTCGGGCAAACACTTGCACAGGTTCCGCAGTCGATACAGCTGTCAGCATCGATTACATACTGTCCATCACCCTGGGAAATAGCGCCTACCGGGCACTCAGACTCACAGGTTCCGCAGCTTACACATGCGTCAGAAATTACGTATGCCATGATAAAGTCCTCCTTGAATAATCAATTTACAATCTTGTTTCTTCCATCATTCTATACTATTTATTGAAAATATTCAAGTGGAAATTACTGCACAATTGGATAAAAACATGTACAGAAAACAGTTAGCTTCGAGTAACTGTCTGCTATTTTTAAGAATAATCTGAAGATTCAGTCATTACTGTGCCCATCAATTTTGGTTTTGTACATTATTATTTTCGATCATCAGGGTAGGAGAACTATTTTTGGAAAACTGCGCGATTTTGCGCTCATCAAGGATTCCCTGAAGAATGATATGACGTGCAGCCTGAGCGTCCTCTTTATCCAGTGGATTTACCTTTTCCAGAAGATAGGGGATTCCCAGCTTTTTGTATTTGATCTTGCCCATATCATGATAGGGAAGGACGTCCAGGGCCTGAACATTGTTAAGGGTTCCCACAAATCGGCCAAGACGGTACAATAGTTCCTGTTTATAAGTGATGCCGGGAACGACTACATGGCGGATCCATACAGGCACGGATTTCTGGTCTAAATATCGGGCAAAAGCAAGTATCGGTTCCAGACTCTGACCAGTAAGATGCTTGTGGGCATTCCGATCAATATGTTTGATGTCCAACATAACCAGGTCCGTGACATTTATCAGTCGGTCAAACCGGCTAATGCTTTCCTGAGAGTCCGGACGAAAGGTGATGCCAGAGGTGTCCAGGCAGGTGTGTATGCTACGGGCCTTTGCTGCTTCAAAAAGCTCAGTAACAAAGGTGATCTGCACCAGAGGATCTCCTCCGGTAACGGTGATCCCTCCTTTGGTGTAGAAAGCCTGGTTTTCTTCATAACGCTTTAGAATATCATCCACGCTCATTTCCGTGCCGCCATCCATATTCCAGGTGTCTGGATTGTGACAGTACATGCACCGCATAGGGCACCCTTGCAGGAATACGACCAGACGGACTCCTGGACCGTCTACAGTGCCAAAGCTTTCAATAGAATGGATTCTTCCGGTCATGGAAACACCTCCAAAAAATAGATTTATGGCAAAACTCTGCGGCTTCATAGGAAGCCGCAGTAAAGCATCGCTTATCACCCAATAGCGCCGTGGAAGGTTCGGGAGATCACTTCATCCTGCTGTTCCTTTGTCAGCTTGTTGAAATTCACCGCATACCCAGATACCCGGACTGTAAGCTGAGGATATTTTTCCGGATGAGCCTGAGCATCCAGAAGAGTTTCCTTGGAAAAAACATTTACATTTAGATGATGTCCGCCTTTTTCTGTATATCCATCTAATAGTGTAACCAGATTGTCGACCTGAGATTCATTTGCATGTGTCATGGGAATATCCTCCTTGATAAAATGTTCGGATTTAATCCCGATCCAGCCCTTCCATTAGATTCGGGATGGAACAGGATTTGTTGGTGCAGCCGGCCAGCTCCAGTTCCAGATCCCCGGTGAACAGCTGATCTTCTTTTCCCAGAGCGCCTGGAATGATGGAGAAGGTGTTAGAAATTCCATCCTGAGCGTCACTGAAAGGTATCTTGGCAACAGAGGCCAGAGAAGAGACAGCTCCCCGTGAGTCCCGGGTATGCATGGGGTTGGCTCCCGGAGCAAATGCCTGTCCGGCCTTTCGGCCATCAGGAGTGGAGCCGGTAGCTTTACCATACACTACATTGGATGTGATGGTCAAGATGGAGGTTGTTGGAATTCCGCCCCGGTAACAATGGTTCTGCCTGATATAGTTCATAAAGGCATGAACAATATCCACAGCGATCTGGTCTACCCGGTCGTCATCATTGCCGTATTTAGGAAAATCTCCTTTTACTTCATAATCAACTGCAATGCCGTTTTCATCCCGGATAGTCCGGACCTGGGCATATTTAATGGCAGAAAGGGAATCGGCCACCACAGACAATCCGGCAATTCCAGTGGCAAACCACCGGGTCACATTCATGTCATGAAGTGCCATTTGGAGTCGCTCATAGCTATATTTATCATGCATATAGTGGATGATGTTCAGGCTGTTGACATACACGCCGGCAAGCCATTTCATCATATCATGGTACCGTTCCATAACCTCGTCATAATCCAGATATTCAGAAGTGACAGGACGGTAGCGGGGACCGACTTGTTTTTTGGTGATCTCATCTACACCGCCATTGATTGCATATAAAAGGCATTTTGCCAGATTGGCCCGGGCGCCGAAGAACTGCATTTCCTTGCCGATTCGCATGGAAGAAACACAGCAGGCAATAGCATAGTCATCCCCCAGAGATTCCCGCATCAGGTCATCATTTTCATACTGGATAGAGGAGGACTCGATGGATGTTCTGGCACAATAGCGCTTGAAATTTTCAGGAAGTTTGACTGACCACAGAACAGTCAGATTAGGCTCCGGGGCAGTTCCTAAATTCTTTAAGGTATGGAGATAGCGGAAGGACATTTTTGTAACCATAGGCCTTCCATCGATTCCCACACCACCAATCGATTCTGTCACCCAAGTGGGATCGCCGGAAAACAATGCATTGTACTCGGGCGTGCGTGCGAATTTTACAAGGCGCAACTTCATGATAAAATGGTCTACAAACTCCTGAATCTGTTCTTCCGTAAAGGTACCTTCAGCCAAGTCTCTTTCAGCGTAAATATCCAGGAATGTGGAGGTCCGTCCTAAGGACATGGCAGCGCCATTCTGTTCTTTTACGGCTGCCAGGTAAGCAAAATAGGTCCACTGGATTGCCTCTTGTACATTGCCTGCAGGCCGGGAAATGTCATATCCGTAGATTTTACCCAGATCTTTTAATTCTTTTAAGGCGTGGAGTTGCTCTGACAATTCTTCCCGAATACGGATAATGTGGGAATACATGGTGCTGCGGGTCGTCATTTTTTGTTCTTCTTTGTCCTGAATCAATCGGTCCACCCCGTAAAGGGCAACACGGCGGTAGTCACCAATGATTCGCCCCCGGCCGTAAGCATCGGGAAGGCCTGTGATAATATGGCTGGAACGACAGGCTCTCATCTCTGGTGTATAGGCATCAAAAACACCAGCATTGTGAGTTTTCCGGTGCTTTGTGAAAAATTCACTTATTTCCGGTTCCACCTGATAACCATTGTCAGAGCAAGCTTTTTCAGCCATACGGATGCCGCCGTAGGGCTGGAGAGAGCGCTTAAAAGGTTTATCTGTCTGAAAGCCCACAATGGTTTCCTTCTCTTTGTCCAGATATCCAGGGCCATGGGAGGTAATGGTGGAAATAATTTTGGTATCCATATCTAAAACACCGCCAGAAGCCTGTTCTCTGCGGGATAAAGACATAACCTGATCCCACAGCGCCTGGGTGTTTTTGGTTGCAGCGGCAAGAAAAGATTCATTGCCATCATAGGGGGTGTAGTTTTTCTGAATAAAATTGCGTACATTGATCTCCCGTTCCCAGTCTCCGGAGCGGAAGCTTCTCCATTCATGCTTCATCATTTACTGCCTCCTCATTGTGAAAAATGCTTAAACATTTTATGGCTTGTCAAGCAGGAAAAAATATATTATAGTAGATTCTGACGCCACAAAAGCATCTGCGAGCTGCGTGCAGCTATAGTATGTACGAAAAGGAGGAATTTTATATGCAGATCAGTAAGGATATGTTGATTGGAGAACTGGTACAAGCACACGAGCTGATTGCTCCTATGCTGATGCGTGCAGGGATGCACTGTCTGGGTTGTCCGTCTGCTCAGGGGGAAACTTTGGAAGAGGCTTGCATGGTTCATGGGATCGATTGCGACACGCTGGTGTCCGGGATTAATGAAGTGCTGGCTGAGAGAGCCTAAAAGACAAAGAGCGACAAGAAGAAAGCCTGGATGAAACAGGGATTCTCCTTGTCGTTTTTTGGTACAAAGGAAATGCAGATTATACCAGCAGCAGCTTTTGTAAAGCTTGCTGGTAAACAATTACTTCATAATGCTCCTGATAGTAGGCTTCTGTGGCGGTTTGCTGGCGGATCTTCTCTCCGTATTCTGCCAGAATATTGCAGACGCGGCTGAATATCAGAGGATCCGTGTCAATGCTTGACAGAACAAGATAGTACTGGGAAGAGCCTGGCTTTTTGTATAGGGTGTTGGCTCCCTGGTAGACATGTCCCACCACTTTGGCAGCAGCACTTACCTGATCCAGATTATCAAAACGATAGATCCGGGTCTGGATGGAAGCTGCCTGGGAAGTGTCCTCCGGCTGGGGAGAAGCAGGTGCAGACATTCCATCCGAATCGCTAAGCCCTAAGATATTCTGCTTTAAAAGCTCCATCAGCCCATCGGCGCCCTCCAACAATTCGTTTGAAATGCTGCCAAACATATTGTCCGAATCATCCTCTGCCATCTGAGAAAATTTGGAGAAACGGGTGTCAAGCTCCTCGGGATCTTCTATCTTGGTGATGACCAGCATGACGCTTTCATTGGAAAGCGGTATAGCCTCCACCATCAGCGGGATATCTTCCGCGTCAAATCCTACTTCATTGGAGGCCTTCTGAATCATTTCGCGAAACAGATTGCGGGCTTTCTCACTGCCATAGGCAAGTTCGCCCAGGTTCAGATTGCGAACGCTCAAATCAAAACTGCTTAACGTGCATCGTATCTGGTTTTCATTAATCCGTTCTATTTTCATAAGATCACTCCCTTACTTGTATTATCGTCTGTAGAAACTGAAAAAGAACCTAATTTCCTAATTTAATTATAGTATATGATATAGGGAAAAGGCAATTCCTATGTAAAAAAATTTAGGAAAATTTAAGGTTTTTGATTCGAAATGAAGGAAGGCATAGATTTCTTGAGTTTTTTTAGATATTATGATATAGTTGACTGAATGCTACTGTTAAAAATGTAATAAATAATAAGGAAAGCTTTAGGAGGGATTGGCTCATGTGTCAAGATCAAAATTGTAATTGTAAAAAACCATATTATATTACTACAGCGATTGCCTATACATCGGGAAAGCCTCATATTGGCAATACCTATGAGATCGTGCTGGCGGACAGCATTGCCCGGTTTAAAAGGGAACAGGGATATGATGTCCGTTTTCAGACAGGGACGGACGAGCATGGTCAAAAGATTGAACTAAAGGCTCAGGAGGCAGGGGTTGCGCCTCAGGAATTTGTGGACCAGGTGGCGTCTCAGATCAAAAAGATATGGGATTTGATGAATACTTCCTATGATAAATTTATCAGGACCACAGACAAGGATCATGAAGTCCAGGTTCAGAAGATATTTAAAAAGCTGTATGACCAGGGAGATATTTATAAGGGATATTATGAGGGACTTTACTGCACTCCTTGTGAATCCTTTTTCACAGAATCGCAGCTGGTGGACGGCAAGTGCCCGGATTGCGGAAGGGAGGTGCAGCCAGCCAAGGAGGAAGCTTATTTCTTTAAAATGAGTAAATATGCGGATCGGTTGATTGAGCATATCAACACTCATCCGGAATTTATTCAGCCCATAGCCCGCAAGAATGAGATGATGAATAATTTTCTTCTTCCAGGTTTGCAGGATCTGTGTGTGTCCCGAACCTCCTTTACATGGAGCATTCCGGTCAGCTTTGATCCCAGACATGTTACCTATGTATGGCTGGATGCTCTGACTAACTATATTACTGGTTTGGGCTATGACTGTGATGGCAATCATGGGGAATTGTACAAAAAATACTGGCCGGCAGACTTGCATCTAATCGGAAAGGATATTATCCGCTTCCACACAATTTACTGGCCGATCTTTTTGATGGCTTTGGATTTGCCCCTTCCCAAACAGGTATTTGGTCATCCTTGGCTGCTGCAAAGTGGGGGAAAGATGAGCAAGTCCAAAGGGAACGTGTTGTATGCAGACACGCTGGCGGATGTTTTCGGGGTAGATGCAGTGCGTTACTTTGTGCTTCATGAAATGCCCTTTGACAACGATGGAGTGATATCCTGGGAGTTGATGGTGGAACGGATTAATTCTGATCTGGCCAATATTTTAGGGAATCTGGTGAATCGCACAGTCTCTATGTCCAACAAGTATTTTGACGGAGAGGTGAAAAACGGAGGCGTATGCGCCAGTGAGGACGAGGACCTTAAAGCGGTGGTATTAGACAGCGTGAAAAAGACTGAGGCCAAGATGGATGAGCTTCGGGTAGCTGATGCAATCAGCGAGATTTTCAACATTTTCCGCCGGTGTAACAAGTATGTTGATGAGACAATGCCATGGGTCCTGGCTAAGGACGAGGCAAAGCGAGAGCGGCTGGCCACAGTGCTTTACAATTTGGTGGAGGCTATCACCATAGGCGCCTCTCTTTTGGAATCCTTTATGCCCGAGACCTCTGGAAAGATTCTTGCTCAGCTAAATGCCTCTAAAAGGCCTCTTTCTGATCTGGATCAGTTTGGTAAATATCCTTCCGGGAACAAGGTGACAGATAAACCGGAGATTCTTTTTGCCAGAATGGATGTGGATAAGGTGCTGGAGCAGGTGGAAGCGATGAACACCGCTCAGGTAGTATCTGACATCAGCCAAGAGACTGAAGGAAATGGAGCTGATGGCGGTGAAGTGGCAGAAGGCAGTCAGGAGATGGCGGTGATTGACGTGGAACAAAAGCCAGAGATCACCTATGATGATTTTGCAAAGCTGCAGTTCCAGGTCGGTGAGATCATTGCCTGTGAGGCAGTGCCTAAATCTCGAAAGCTGCTCTGCTCCAAGGTAAAGATCGGAAGTCAGATAAAGCAGATCGTCAGTGGAATTAAGGCTTACTATACACCGGAGGAAATGGTGGGCAAAAAGGTCATGGTAGTTGTAAACTTAAAGCCTGCAAAGCTGGCAGGAATCCTGTCAGAGGGTATGCTTTTGTGTGCGGAGGATGCTGACGGAAGGCTGAGTCTGATGGTGCCAGAGAAGAATATGCCGGCAGGTGCAGAGATTTGCTAAGTCAGATAAAAACACAACAGAGCTTTATAAACGGCAGTTTTCTGAAGAAAATTGCTGCCGCTACCATGTTAATTGACCATGTAGGATATTTACTGTTAGGGTGCGGGATATTATATATTTTACCGCCTGGGGATCCCCGCTATGAGATGTGCCATTTCTTGTACCGGGTTATGCGATGTGTGGGCCGGATCTCATTTCCGGTCTACGCATTTCTCCTGACCGAAGGCATTGTCCACACCAGCAGCTGGCTGAATTATGCTTTGCGTCTGGGGGGATTTGCCCTTCTTTCGGAAATTCCTTATGATCTGATGCGCGTCCAAAAGCCGGTGGCTTTTGAGGGGCAAAATGTATTTTTTACTTTATTGATCGGACTTCTGACTGTGAAAGCGGCAGAGAGGGCGGCAGGCTGGATCCAAAGATGGAGAATCCATTGCAGAGGTATGGGCGAGCCGATATATGGTGACGGATGGTATCTTCTGACATGGATGACAGCTATTGGCCTTGGCTGTGTGGCTGCTATGCTTTTGAGGACGGATTACAGCAGCATTGGTGTGTTTTTGATTGTGCTTTTATACTATTTCCGGCAGGAGCCCTTAAAAAAATGTGCTGCAGGCTTTTTGTGGATGTTTGCTGCATCGGGACGAATGTATTATGTGTGGGGCTTTGGTGCGGCATTTCTTCTGATTTATTTGTACAATGGCGAGCAGGGAAGCAGAAGAGGGAAATATGCTTTCTATCTGTTTTATCCGGCGCATATTTTGGTGCTGTATCTGATTTTCTGCTGGCTCATGGAAAGAGGAGGGATGATTCCCTGAGTCTTGACAGGGACAAGATTATGAATATATTTGACACACATGCCCATTATGACAATCCGGCCTTTGATGCAGACCGGGAGGAGATTCTTTGCAATTTAAGCGCTAATGGGATAGGGAATGTGGTAAATGTCGGCGCAAACATTCAAACCACAAAAAACACCCTGGAGCTAATAGAAAAATATCCTTTTTTTTACGGTTCTGTGGGGATCCATCCCAGTGAGACAGGAGAATTAAATGACCGTGTGATGAAATGGCTAAGAGAAATGGCTGCCAGAGAGAGGGTGGTGGCTATTGGAGAGATTGGTCTGGACTATCATTGGGAAGAGCCGGATAAGGCCGTACAAAAACATTGGTTTGTCAGGCAGCTGTCTCTGGCCCGGGAAGTGGATTTGCCAGTTATTATCCACAGCAGGGATGCGGCAAAAGATACATTGGATATCATCAAGGGGGAGAGAGTCAAAGAGCTGGGAGGAGTGATCCATTGCTTTTCCTATGGAAGGGAGTTGGCTAGAGAATACTTGAATATGGGATTTTACCTGGGGATCGGCGGAGTGGTGACCTTTGAAAGTGCAAAGAAGCTGAAAGAGGTAGTGGATTACATGCCTTTGGACCGGATTGTGCTTGAGACGGATTGTCCCTATCTTTCTCCGGCTCCTCACCGGGGAAAGCGCAATTCTTCTCTGAACCTGACCTATGTGGTGGATGAGATCAGTCAGTTGAAGGGAATTGGGGTGGATGAGGTGATTGCTGTTACCAGTCAGAATGCCAGAGACTTGTACCGGTTAAGCAATTAACATGGATTTCCGGAATCTCTTTTAAAAGGTAAAAAATAAACAAAACGGAGAACAGGCAGAGAGCTCCAAGAAAGAGCCTGTTCTCCGTTTTGTTTATTTTGGTGGTCCAAGAGCCAGGAACATTTAAGTCAAGTCAGAAGAAGAGACGGGTTCTCCGGCTGAAAAAAGGTCAGCCAGACGTGCAAACTGCTCAAGAGTCAGGGTCTCTCCCCGCACGGTAGGCGGAACCCCAAGGGTTTCAATCGCCAGAGCAATCTGCTTTTTGGTAAACGAAAGCTCAGGAGAGTTATTAAGTCCGTTTTGAAGCGTTTTTCTCCTCTGGTTAAAGGAGGCGCGGATCAGACGAAACATGAGAGCCGGGTCTTTCACCTGAACGGGAGGAGTGGCATAGCGGGTCAGACGGATCACGGCAGAGCCTACCTTCGGCCTTGGGAGAAAACAGTTGGGTGGTACATTGGCTACAAGATAGGGTTTGGCATAATACTGGACTGCCAGTGAAAGAGCGCCGTAATCCTTGGAACCGGGCCCTACCTGCATCCGGTCAGCCACCTCCTTTTGGACCATTACAGTAATATTATCCACAGGTACCTGATTTTCAAACAAGCCCATGATAATGGGGGTTGTAATATAGTAAGGAAGGTTAGCAACCACCTTGATGGGGCGTCCCTCATTGTATTGCTCAGCCAGACGGCAGATATCAACCTTTAAGATGTCATCATGAATCAGGGTGATGTTTTCATATTCCTGCAAAGTTTCCTTGAGAATCGGTATCAGGTTTGCATCGATTTCCACGGCAGCTACGTGTCTGGCAGCTTCTGCTAAGTACTGGGTCATGGTTCCGATGCCCGGACCGATCTCTACGACCATATCCTCCTTGGTAATTCCGGCAGCCAGAATAATCTTATTTAATACGTGGGAATCAATCAGGAAATTTTGTCCGAATTTTTTTTGGAAAACAAAATTATATTTTTGGATAACTGCAATCGTGCTCTGAGGATTGCCTAATCTATGCTCCATGTAAAATCACCTGTCGGGGATGCCGCCTTTCTGAGATGATGGGTTTTCTGAAATCATTATATTATCGAATCTCTATTTTTTCAATGGTTATTATTTTTGACGGTTATCGGCAGCAGCCTGGATCGCGGCGGAATTTTTTTGTCATAGCCAGAACAGGTAGGTGCATAGAATGGTTACTAAAGGAGTGATGGCATGTCTAATTATCGGAGATTAATCTCATATATTTATGCATACGAGGGAGGAGTCAAAGGAAAAAATATCGGATTTGCCAAGATTGAGATAAGGAACGGACAGTGCAGGATACATGTGAATGTGAAAAGAATTTTTCTGGGGAACAATGATATTGGCGTATATCTGCTTTCCCCTCAGAAAGAGATTCTTTTGGGACGGATTTTTATACGCAATGGAGCAGGGGAATTCCGCATAAATGTCAATGCAGGAGATGTGGAGAACAGCGGGTGTGGTATGGAGCAATGTTATGGGCTGACGATACATGACATGGAGAATTCCTGGCGCAGCTACACCACTATTTGGGAGGATGCGGTGACTCAGGCAGCAGAGGTGCAGCTGGCCAATGTGACTGCTGAGAGAGCCGGGGTCCAGCCTGGAGAGAGGGCAGGCGGTTCTGTGTCTGAGGAAATACAAAGAGAGCTGGAGCAGGAGGCAGCACAGAGTGACCGTACATTGCCATGGAAGGCAGAGAATACACATATACAAGAACAAAACGGTTTTGAGGAAAAAGAATACAGGGAAATGACGAGTGCCAGATCAGAGAAAAATGACACGAATCAGGAAATACAGCAAGGGCCATCAAAGTCGGATGACAGGAATGAGGAAGAAAGCATTGAAGGGTTACAAACGAATGAAGATAAAGTGGGAGATAAATGGAAAAATATTCCGGAAAATTCCGGAAAAGTGGTAGAAAAAACAAGAAATCAAGAGAATATTGATGATGATATGGGGATTTTGGGTGGCCTGTGGGAAGAACATGAAAATCCTGCGTATCAACAGGAAACCGAGCAGATCGAGCATTTTTCGGAGCCGAAAAAGGACAATGAAGAGACAAACGAGCAACCGGATCAGGAAAACGACAAAAAGCAGTCCGAGTTTCATGGTCAGGTAAAAGATGAGAAGCATGGTGGAACAGATACGCTGTCGGAATCCGGACTTATTCAAACGAAGGATCAGGAGGATGATGGGTGGATGAGAGGTACTTTTGCGGGACCGTCAGAGGGAGTTGGAATCTTGTCAGAGGAAAAACAGACAGGACTAACAGGGAACCGTGTTCAGGAAAAGGTGATGAGATTTGCCAAGGTTTTTTTGCAGGGGCGAGTTCCGGCAGAGGGTGGTTTCGGGGCAGCGTCTATATCTCAGGCGGGAAGTCCAACGGGAGTGTCATCATTTCTGCAGAAAAATGAAGGTTCTGTGCATACATTTCCGGAGGGCGGCACAATCCCCACTTTCCCGGCTTCTGTAAAAAATGCTCCCGTATCGACTCTTCCCGAGCCAGGTGATCCGGCCCGGCTGGCGGAGCTGGACCGGCAGGAAAGAGCGGAAGCTTCACGTGGAAGTATCTGGAATCAGCTTCAGCGCCGGTATGCTAAAGTATTGGCTTTTGAATATGAAAACGGATGTGAGATTTTATCGATCAAGCCTCAGGATATTGGGATTTTGCCCAGGGAAAACTGGGTTTACGGAAACAACAGTTTTTTGCTCCACGGGTATTACAATTACCGGCATTTGATTCTGGCCCGGTTGGAGAATCCTAATGGGCAGCCGCGATATTTGCTGGGAGTGCCGGGACATTATTTTAGCAATGAAAAAAATATGGCATCCATGTTTGGCTTCCCTCATTTTGTGCTGGCAAAGAAACAGCCAGAGCAGGACGGGCGTTTCGGATATTGGTACACAGATCTGCGTCTCTAACAGATGACAGATCACAGGTTTTCGTGTATACTGAATTTCAGGGTGGTTTTGAAACAAACAGGACCGCCCAAATTCAGAAAACAGGTGGGATGATTATGGCAAAGTTGCCGCCAGAGGAAAAGTACATGAAAGAGGCCATCCGGCAAGCCAAAAAGGCAGCTGCGCTGGGGGATGTCCCTATTGGCTGTGTAATCGAATACCAGGGAAAAATTATTGGGAGAGGATATAATCGCCGCATGGCAGACAAGACAGCCCTGGCCCATGCAGAGATTTTGGCAATTCGGAAGGCGTGCAAGGCTATGGGGGACTGGCGGCTGGAGGGATGCACCATGTATGTCACATTGGAGCCCTGTCCTATGTGTGCCGGAGCTATAGTCCAGGCTCGAATCCCGATTGTGGTTATCGGAAGTATGAACCCTAAGGCAGGCTGTGCTGGTTCTGTGTTGGATTTGCTTCATCAGGATGGATTGAACCATCAGGTAGAGACAAAGACCGGTGTACTGAAGGAAGAGTGTTCTTGTATGCTGTCGGATTTTTTTAAGGACTTACGCTTGAAAAAAGCTGCCGCTACGTTAAAGACAGATATAGACGCCGCACCATAATGGCTGAGGTGATCGTAAAAAATATTTCCAGAGCGCTGCTTACAATACCAGCAAGTGCCAGCAAAAACAAAGAAAATCCGGCAATACCAGCCAGACCGGTCAGGTAGGGCCGGTATTTTTTTGTGTCATTCAGGTATAACTTCCACAGGATGATCCACAGACAGAGAACTAAACATACGGCGGCCATAAAGGAAAACATAATGTGCAGTGTGGATCTTAAGGGAAGCGTTTCCGGTAAATACGGAGTGACAACGGCACAGGAGAGAAGGATTAAAGCCAGGGGGATCAGCCATGTGCCGGCAGGAGATGCGGACATCCGTGAAACGATTATCCGAAGAGAATAGAAAAAATAAATACCAACAAGCAGCCCCCACAAGACAAAGGCCTCCTGTCTGCCGACCCGGTTCCCGATTACAGAGAAATTGGTGGTAAACCAGTTACTTCCCTGTACAAAAAGAATGGTGTAGGCAGGGATCAGAATATAAGCGGTGAACCCAAGAAGCATACGTGTGACCTCCATATCAAGGGATGAAAAAATTGAAAGAGTGGTCAAAAAGACTGTTTTTTCCTTCATAAATCTCTGTATAATTCAAGGATAGTCCGTTATATTTATATCGGGTCGGACAGTAAGAATACACAAAAATTCTGAAGCTGTAACGACAATAAAAGGAAAGCAGGGGATAGTTTATTATGTCACAGAAAACAAAGCGTATACTCATGGCATTTTTTGGTGTGATCGTAACGGGCTTTTGTGTGGGAACCTTTCAGAAAGCCAGCCTGGGTACAGACCCATTTACTTGTTTTGTCACAGGCATAGGCAATATATTTGGCTCTACATATAGTACGTTTTATGTCATTGTTACAGGTGCCCTGCTGATCGGGGTATTTCTGGTAGAGAAACATTATATTGGTATTGCTACGGTAATCAACTTATTTGGTACAGGAATTTCTGCGGATTTGATGCGGAATCTGTGGGATGTGCTGGTGCCGAATCCCGGGATGGGAGTGCGGGCTATGCTGGTGGTTTTGGGAGTGGTGGGAAGCTGTTTTTCTGCATCTATGTATTTTACGGCAGACTTGGGTGTTTCAGCATATGATGCCATATCTTTGATTGCTGCCAATAAGTACAAGCTAATGGCCTTTCGGGTGTGCAGGGTGCTCAGCGATTTGATCTGTGTGACGGTGGGCGTTATTTTCCATGCAAATGTGGGAATTGGGACAGTTATAACGGCTTTATTCATGGGACCTGTGATTCAGTGGTTTAATACTCATGTGTCAGAACCGTTTTTATATGGGAGCAGTAAGGCGGCGTCATGTTCGGATAAGGTGTCCGGGTGACTTCAGGCCGGAGAGCAAAAATCTCACTGCCTAAGGCGATTTCCATGGATTTATATCAGCTACGATGAACACACGTGAAAAACAACGGTTTCAGACATCCGTTTGACGAGTTTAACGTGGTTTTTTGGAATCGCTTGACAAGAACCTGGTTTCTGGGGTATACTTAACAGGCATTTTTCCAAAGCGTTTGGAAAAGTGCAGCATAAGAATCAGTCATAAAGCTTCCGTGCAGCCGGGGAGATAGCGGTGCCCTGTACCTGCAATCCGCTCTAGCAGGGGTGATATCCCGCCTCGGATGCTGGTCTTGCGGGGCTGCCCCTGGTAAGCAGCGTTGACGTCTGGGTCTTGCGCAACAGAGCCTCATGAACCGTGTCAGGGCAGGAATGCAGCAGCACTAAGTGAGTTCCTTTGTGTGCCGCGAGGCAGCCTGGACCGAGCTGGCTGCTAGGGTAACGCCTGTGAACCACATACAAAGCGGGATGCACGGATTTCCACGATAGCATTGAGCAGTGCAAAAATATAAGCGGGAAAGTGCTGGAATGAAAACAAGCTTTCATTCTGGCACTTTCCCGCTTATATTTTTATAGATCGAAAGCCTTCTTCCACGCCGAAATTTTCCCTTGCCCCCCCAACCATGTTGTATTATAATATCAGAATGGGCAGGCCTATAACCCTTGTGCCCGCCCCATCCCATCAATCCCCATACGAAGAAAGGATGTGTTTTCCATGAGAGTAGGAATACTGACCAGCGGAGGCGACTGCCAGGCATTGAATGCAACGATGCGCGGTGTGGCAAAATCGCTTTACAAAATGTTTGAAGATGTAGAGATTATAGGGTTTGAGGACGGCTATAAGGGTCTGATTTATGCAGACTATCACATGCTGAAATCATCCGATTTTTCCGGTATTCTTACGAAAGGAGGAACTATTTTAGGAACCTCCCGCCAACCCTTTAAGCTGATGCGGGTACCTGATGAATTTGGTCTGGACAAAGTGGAGGCAATGAAGCACACTTATAAAAAACTGCGTCTGGAATGTTTGGTGGTTCTTGGCGGTAATGGCAGCCAGAAAACCGCTAATCTTTTGAGGGAAGAAGGGCTGAATATCGTATCTCTTCCCAAGACCATTGATAATGACCTGTGGGGAACGGACATGACCTTTGGTTTTCACAGTGCGGTGGAGATTGCCACCAATGCCATTGATTGTATCCATACAACCGCAGCTTCCCATGGCAGGGTGTTTATTGTGGAGGTGATGGGCCATAAGGTCGGGTGGCTGACACTCTATGCCGGGCTTGCCGGTGGGGCGGATATTATATTATTGCCTGAGATTCCCTATGATGTGGATGTGGTGGTAAATGCCATCAAAGAGCGAACCCGACAGGGAAAGCGGTTTTCCATTTTAGCTGTGGCAGAGGGAGCGATTTCCAAGGAAGATGCATCTCTGAGCAAAAAGGAGTTGAAGGAAAAGAAAAAAAGCCAGGTGGTATATCCATCTGTGGCATATGAGATCGGGGCAATGATTACGGAACGTACCGGACAGGAGGTACGGGTTACTGTGCCAGGGCATACGCAGCGGGGAGGGGAGCCTTGTCCATTTGACCGGGTATTATCCACCCGTTTAGGAGCAGAGGCAGCAGGCCTGATTCGTGAAAAGAAGTATGGATATATGGTGGCAGTAAAAGGTGATGAGATCACATCAGTACCACTGCAGGAGGTGGCAGGCAGGCTAAAAACGGTTGATCCGGAAAGCACAATCATTAAAGAAGCAAAACGAGTAGGCATTAGCTTTGGTGACCAATAACAAGAAAGTAGCAGGGATTCCATGTCATATACCGCACTGTATCGCAAGTGGCGCCCGACCTTATTTCAGGATGTAAAAGGTCAGGACCACATTGTGCAGACGTTGAAAAATCAAATATCAGCAGACCGCATTGGTCATGCATATCTGTTCTGCGGAACCAGAGGCACAGGTAAAACCAGTATTGCAAAAATCTTTGCCCGGGCTGTCAACTGTGAGCATCCGAAGGAGGGAAGCCCGTGTAATGCCTGTGATATTTGCAAAAGCATAGCTTTGGGGAGCTCAATGAATGTAGTGGAGATAGATGCTGCATCCAACAATGGTGTGGAGAATATCCGGGAAATACGGGAGCAGGTACAATATCCTCCCACAGAAGGAACGTATCGGGTGTATATTATCGATGAGGTGCATATGCTTTCCACAGGGGCATTTAACGCACTGCTAAAAACACTGGAGGAACCGCCAGCCTATGTGATTTTTATTTTGGCAACCACTGAGGTGAATAAAATTCCTATTACTGTGCTGTCCAGGTGCCAGCGGTATGATTTTAAAAGAATTACCACAGATACACTGGTGGCGCGGCTAAAGGAATTGACAGCACAAGAGGGGATTCCTGCGGAGGACCGGGCCTTGGCTTATATTGCCAAGGCAGCAGATGGTTCTATGAGAGATGCCCTAAGCCTGCTGGATCAGTGTGTGGCATTTCATTATGGGACGCTTCTGACCTATGATAATGTGCTTGAGGTACTGGGGGCAGTGGATTCTTCCGTGTTTAGCCAGTTGTTGCGGGCTGTTATAGCTGGTCAGACTGCAGAATGCATCCGAAAGCTGGAGGAGCTGGTGATCCAGGGAAGAGAGCTGGGACAATTTGTTACAGACTTTATCTGGTATTTGCGAAATCTTTTGCTTTTAAAAACCACGGATGATGGAGAGCGTATGCTGGAAATGTCAGAGGACAATTTAAAGCAGCTCCGTGAAGAGGCAGAGATGATTGACGGGGACAGACTGATGCGGTATATTCGTGTTTTTTCGGAGCTGTCCAGCCAGATGAGGTATGCCAGCCAGAAACGGATACTAATTGAGATGGCTCTAATTCGGTTGACAAGACCGCAGATGGAGTACAATCTGGATTCTGTAATTCAGCGATTGAATGAACTGGAAGAGAGGCTGGAGGAGAAAAACGAAGGCTTTTCCCCAGAATTTCTTGGACAGCTGGCTGTTAAGCCAGAGGTTTCTGTCAGCGAGGAACTACGGCAGGTGGCGATACCAAAGGCGCAGATGGAGGATTTGGAGCTGATCCGCAAGGATTGGGGCAAGATTGTGCGGGAATTGGGCGGATCTATTCGTCCATCTTTCAGAGATACCATTGTGGAGCCAGGTGGTGAGGGATGTTTGTGTGTTGTGTTTTCCAGCGAGGAAAGCTATTCCATTGGCAGCCGGGCCACTGTTTTAGGGGCGCTGGAGGCTTATGTGAGAGAGCATTATAACAAGGAGCTGCATTTTAAAGTCCGTAAAAGAGAAAGTGGTGAACCGCTGAATACGATTTATATCAGCGATGAAGAATTGAAAAATGCCATTCACATAGATATTGTGGTGGAGGAATGATAGGGGATATTTCAGAAAAATAAGGAGGACGGCATTATGGCAAAACGTGGAGGATTCCCTGGGGGAATGCCAGGCAATATGAACAATCTGATGAAGCAGGCCCAGAGGATGCAGAGGCAGATGGAAGAAGCAAAGCAGGAGTTGGAAGAAAAGGAATATACGGCAGCTGCAGGAGGAGGTGCAGTTTCGGTGACTGTTTCCGGTAAAAAGGAAGTGGTTGCCGTACAGCTTTCCCAGGAAGTGGTGGACCCGGATGATATTGAAATGCTTCAGGACCTGATCGTGGCAGCTACCAATGAGGCATTGCGGGCGGCGGAAGAAGATTCTATGGCTGCTATGTCAAAGCTGAGTGGCGGACTCGGAGGCATGGGCGGAGGATTCCCGTTCTAAAATGGATTATTACAGCAGTCAAATCACAAAATTAATAGAAGAATTATCAAAACTGCCGGGCGTGGGCAACAAATCTGCGCAGCGCCTGGCATTTCATATTATTAACATGCCCAAGGAGCAGGTAGAGTGTCTGGCTGGTGCCATAACCAGTGCAAAGGCAAATATCCGCTATTGCATGGAGTGCTATACTTTGACAGATCAGGAGCTATGTCCGATCTGTAGCAGTGATAAACGAGATCACAAGATAATTATGGTGGTGGAAAATACCAGGGATCTGGCAGCTTATGAGAGAACCGGGAAATATGAAGGAGTCTATCATGTGCTACATGGGGCGATTTCTCCGATGCTGGGAATAGGCCCCAGTGATATCCGCTTAAAAGAGCTGATGTTGCGCCTTCAAAGGGATGTGCAGGAGGTGATTATTGCAACCAACTCCAGCCTGGAAGGGGAGACAACTGCCATGTATATCAGCAAATTGGTAAAGCCTACAGGGATTCGGGTCAGCCGGATTGCCAGTGGGGTGCCGGTGGGCGGTGACCTGGAATATATAGATGAAGTGACTTTGTTGAGAGCTTTAGAGGGGCGTGTGGAATTGTAGGGTTTTATTCAAATGCCGAGAGTGTTTGTTAAGGAAAAAGTGAGACAAAGTGGCGACAGTCCTTGTGGAATTGAGTGAAGAAGCAAAGGAGTGCGAAAGAATGGATAAATACGAGTTCAATCATAAGGTTGACCAGATTCGGAAAATGGTGAATAAAGATGATTATGTAACCGCTAAAAAAATTGCGGATAACATAGACTGGAAAAGGGTGTCTAATGCGAACCTGCTTTCCATGATTTCTCAGGTGTACGAGAAAAATGGAGAATATAAAACTGCCAAGTCTGTTTTGATGATGGCTTTTGAGCGGGCGCCGATTGGAAAAAGGCTTTTATATAAGTTGACGGAGCTTGCTTTAAAAGAAGGAAGCACTGAGGAGGCAGAGGAGTATTACCGGGAATTTTGTGATGTGGCAGGAGATGATCCCCGCCAATATTTACTCCGGTATATGGTTCTGAAGCAAAAAAAGGCACCCATGGAACAGAGGATTCACGCTTTGGAAAGCTACACATCAGAAGAGCTGGATGAAAAGTGGCTGTATGAGCTGGCGCTTTTATATCATGAGAACGGGGATATTTCTCAGAGTATAAGCACCTGCGACCGTCTTACGTTGATGTTTGGTCTTGGAAAATATGTGGACAAAGCGATTGACTTAAAACGCCAGCATGCCCCCTTGAGCAAATATCAGGAGGATCTGGTGGAAAACCGGGAAAAATATGAGGAAAAGCTTCGGAAAGTAGAACTTTCTTTTCAGGAAGATGAGGAAGTGACAGAGGAAGAGGAGGAGTATGTCAGGGAACCAGAATTGCTGGAAGAAAGGGAGGAACCGACTCTGGATGATAAAAAATTAGTATATCCGGTTAAAGAGGAGCCGGAAGAAGCTGAACCGGCTGCTTTAGAAATTCAATCGGTCCCTTATGAGGAGGATGAGCTGGCTGCAGAGGCAAAGCAGGCCGAAGCGGAGGAATATTTGGCCAGAGAGATGTCCCGCATAGAGCCTGGCGCATATGAAGAGGATGAGCTTGGAAAAACCCGGGTTATCGGAGATATCAGACGCAGCAGTGGGGAGAGTCGTCCGAAGGCAGCAGAAGTAGCAAAACCGCAGGAAAAGGAAAGTCCGTTGCATTCTGAGAACAGTGTGGAACCGGAAGCTGCACCAAATTCAAGGGCCAGCCGCCGTGCAATTCATCTGATGATTGAGGCCAGAAATCCGGAAAGAGGGGTGGATATAGCGGTGGAAGCTCTGCGCCAGGTCAGGCAGTTTACAGGAATCAAGAATCCGGTGGCAAAGATTACCGGTTCCCGCCTGAATAAAAGGGGAGTTTTAAATAGTGCAGAGAAGCTGGCAGGGAAGGATTTGATGATTGAGGAAGCAGGAGATATGGATCCTGGGACCATAGGAGAATTAGAGAGGCTGATGAGTCGGGATAATACTGGTATGAGAGTCATTTTGATTGATAATCCCCAGCAAATTGACCGGTTGGAAAAGGAATACTCATCTATGGCGGAATGGTTTGACTTTATCCGGGAAGAAGATGTCGTGGAGGTCCCTGTGGAGATGCCTCAGGAGGAACCGGCAGATTATGAGATGTATGAAAAAGCCTCTTACAGTGCTCAGCAGGAGCCAGAGGCCTACATGGGATATGGCACGTCAGAGATGGCTGGTCAGCCAGAGGTTTCCATGTATACAGATTATCAACTGTCAGGGGATTCAGATCAACTTTATTCTTCAGAGTACGATGCATATAACATGGGGGAGGAGTCTGGAGAGCCGGCAGAGTATGAGGAGGTAGCAGAACCAGAGCAGGAGATCGATGATCGACCGGTCCGCCGGGTTGTTCCTGTGAGAGATACGGCAATGCGTGCCCCGGATGGGCAGGATATTTACATGGAAGATGATTCGGAAGAAGAAATGGGAATCGATGAATTTGCCCAATATGCCTGCCAGTATGCGACAGATATTGACTGTAGTATTACCGGGAAAAGCATGCTGGCATTATATGAAAGAATTGAGATTATGGAGGAGGATGGGATTCCGCTGACCAGAGGAAACGCGGAAGAATTGATAGAAGAAGCAGCAGACCGGGCAGAAAGACCATCCTTTGGGAAAGCAATCAAAGGTATTTTTTCTTCAAAATATAACAAAGACGGTTTACTCATTTTAAAGGAAGAGCATTTTATCTGATGAAAGACATAAGATTAATAGCATTGGATCTGGACGGAACACTTTTAGACAGCAAAAAATGTCTCAGCAGACAAAACAGAGAAGCTTTGCTGGAATGTATGAGGCGAGGGATTGAGGTGGTGCCCTGTACAGGCCGAATCTGGTCAGGTGTTCCGGACTTTATCCGGGAACTGCCTGGGCTTCATTATGCAATTACCGTGAATGGAGCTGTGGTAGAGGACCTGAGGCATGGGTTTGTGTTGGATGAGCAAAAGATGAGCCGGGAAAAGGCAGTGGAAATCCTGGAATTAGCCAGGGGATTTCACACAATGTATGATGTTTATGTTGGGGGAAGCGGTTTCGGAGAACAGCGTTTTATGACCCGGATGGAGGACTATGGGATTACCCTGGAGCTTCAAAAGATGATTCAAAACACCCGGACGATTGTGCCAGATGTAATAGAGCTGGTAAAGGAAAGCACACAGCTGGTAGAGAAGATCAATTGCTTTTTTGGCGATCAGGAGGAACGCCAGAAAGTGCGAAAAGCTTTGACAAAGCGAGGGGATGTTTTAGTTACAGCTTCTTTTTCCAATAACTTAGAGATCAATGAACCGGGAGCGGCAAAGGGAGAAGCGGTAATGCGTCTGGCTCGCCATTTAGATTTAAAGCCTCAACAGACAATGGGATTTGGTGATGGAGAAAACGATTGGACTCTGATTAGCCAGACTGGTATAGGAGTTGCCATGGCTAATGCCATAGATTCATTAAAGGAAGTGGCAGATTACGTGACTTTGACGAATGATGAGGACGGAGTGGCAGCTGCATTAAAGCACCTGTTGGGAATTGCCATATAACCATTTGGATAAACGGAAGCATTACAGATTGATAATTAAGATATATTTTACAGGGAGAGATAAGGAGTTCTCAGCTAAATAGCAACAATAAGCTGTAAAGGATGGAGTATGGATATATTTATGGAGCACTGGCTTTCATTTACAGCAGGAAGTTTTCTGCTTGCCATGATTTTGTATGGCCATTACCGTGGGCTTTTGCGGATTGCCGTTACTATGGTGTCTTTAATTTTAAGTGTCATGATTGTACGCACGGCAACTCCCTATGTGACTGCATTTATCAGGGATAATACAGGAGTACGGCATATAATAGAGGAAATGCTGGCAGAGGCGTTTGAGGGAATGGATGGCATTGGAGATATTCAGTTCCCGGCACAGCAGAGATCAATGATTGAGCAAATGCAGCTTCCACAGCCTATGAAGGAGATTCTTTTAGAAAATAATAACAATGAAATTTATCAGCTTCTGGGGGTGGATACTTTTTTGGAGTATGTTGGGAATTACCTGACAAGTATGATACTGAATTTTATTGGCTCTGTGGTTTTATTTATTTTGGTGAATCTCTCTCTTCGGCTACTGATTCGATGGGTAAATTTAATATCTCATTTGCCGATCCTATCAGGGGTCAATCAGATTGCCGGGGCAGTGCTGGGAGGGATTCAGGGACTTTTGTGTCTGTGGTTTGGCTGTGTGGTGGTGGAGATTTGCTCTCGGACTGCATGGGCTCAGGTAGTCCTTGAACAGATTCACAACAGCATATGGCTGACATTTGTTTATCAGAATAATATGATTAACTGGATTTTTGTAAATATTTTAAAAAGCCTGATTTGAGAATGCTTTTTATGTTTTGAAGAAATATCCATGGTAGCTCCTTTGTTAAATTGACATAACTGCGCGAGTTATTTGTGTAATTAGAACAATTCGGGAAGAATGTGAAGAATGCCGGGAGTGTCTCGCTACTAAATATAGAAAAAATCTAGAAAAATAGCCATATTTAGTGGTTTGAAAAAAAGATAAAAAATTGTTTAAAAAAATCACACAAATCCCTTGACAATCAGTGCCTAGTCATGGTATATTAAAGCTCCACCGCGGAAGTGGTGGTTCAACTCAAAGAGAGTTGGAAAAAAATAAAAAAAGATGAAAAAAGTTGTTGACAAACTTTGCAGAGTATGGTAAGATAAACGAGTTGCTGCTGAGGAAGCCAACAGAGAGGACCTTGAAAACAGAAGATTGAACAGTGTTTAAAACCCTGAAAATTCAAGAAAAACAGTGTCTGGTTGAGACACTGAGGATTGAGAAAATTCAGAACAAAAACAAACCAAACAAACAGTAGAACGGTTAAAATTAGCCAGAGAGTTAAGATTGACCGGGAAGCAAACTTTTAATTTGAGAGTTTGATCCTGGCTCAGGATGAACGCTGGAGGCGTGCTTAACACATTCAAGTCGAACGAAGCGATAGGAAGGAAGTTTTCGGATGGAATTCATATTGACTGAGTGGCGGACGGGTGAGTAACGCGTGGGTAACCTGCCTCACACAGGGGGATAACAGTTGGAAACGACCGCTAATACCGCATAAGCCAACAGGGGCGCATGCTCTGGTT
>JAAWEL010000025.1 GCA_022794255.1 Lachnospiraceae bacterium | reverse complement strand
TGAAAGGTTACTATCCACCATCTACAGGGAGGATGTACAGGAGAAGATCGCTATAACAAGTTCGGAACTCCGAAATATGCGCTCTATCCTCTCCCGTCTGGAAGATGAAATCTCACGGATAGCTCTTTCGTAATTATTCGCATTAAAGTATTGTTTCGCGAATAGTTTGAACATCTTAATGCCCAGGGCCCGTGACAACTCCTGTATCTGATGAATGACTCTGCCCAGGAGCTTCCAAAAATGCATTCGGCTGGCTGCTCTCATTTCCTGATGAATGATTTCCTCCCGGACCATTATTCCCACCTGGAGCGGTTTGAGTGCCTCCTGGCCCAGATAAGGATTCATTATCTGGAATAACTGTTTCCGGAACCTTAGTGGTTGGCTGCAACTCAGAAGGAGCCGTTATTTCAGTGTCCTGATTTTCATTGTCAAGCGATTCTGCAGCCAATTCAGAAGTTTCTTCGAAACTCGGACTCTCAGACATTTCAGGCTCTGTCTCTTGTTCAGACTCACTTTCGTTGGCTTCCGGCGAGGCTTCTGGTTCTTCCAAAGCAGAATCCACTGATTCTGATGGTTCTGGCGATTGTTGTTGATTACTGGTACTTCCCTCTGCGCCTACATTTTTTCCTGATTCTGTATCTTTTCCTGGACTGCCAAGACCGCTAACTTCAGCGATTTTTGCGCTGATATTTTTTACTACACCAGACGGTACAAATTGCGTGTCATCATATAAAAAGCTATGAAGCTGAACAACATTGCTCTCCAATGTAGTTGGGATTACACAATCCTTTTTTCCAATTTTCATTTCAGAATGAGAAAATGGAAACCCTGAAGTTTGACCAATATAATATTTTTTTACATCCTTGGCAATTGTCATTAAATCATCAACACCGATGCTGGTTGATATCTGAGGGAATACCGTTCCCACCAAAATCCTCAGTGTATTAAAATCTGCCTGCTTGGCCTTTTCCATTGCCAGACCCATCACCTTTCTCTGGCGCTCTGTCCGGTTAAAATCGGTATCCATCAATCGAAGCCTGGAATAGGCGACAGCCTGCACTCCATCTAAATGGTTCATTCCACTATGCTCCAACTGCACAGAACCAACCCCTGTAGAATTGACAGTCTCTGTAATAAAGGAATTGATGTAGGCAAACTCTTTATCCGTAATCTCCAGATCAATGCCTCCCAATATATTGATAGCATCCACAACAGCTTTCCAGTTAAAGGTGGCATAGTCCTCTATATGAAGATCAAGATTCTCCTTCAGTGCCTCACCAGCCTGCTCTCTTCCGCCCAAAAAATATGCTTCATTAATTTTATTATAATTTCCTTCCGGATCGATCTTTAAATAAGTATCACGAAATACCGATGCAAGGCGGATCTCTCCTGTTTTCCGGTTAATGCTGCAGAGAATCTGAACATCTGCCAGGGCACCTTTTCCCAGATTTCCATCCCGGGAATCTACCCCATATACAACGATTGTCCAATATCCACTGTCTTTTGGGCGTTTCCAATAAATAAAACCAGATAGAAATAAGACCAGTAAAAGAACCCAGCCCAGCCATCTTTTCTTTTTATTGTGTCTGTTTAAAGGAAGATGATTCCTTGAAGATCTAAATTGTCCTCTGGCCATATGCTTATGCGTTCTGCTTCTGTGACCCAATTCATCCAGATCCTCTATGATCTCAAAGTCATCAGAATTTGTAAAATTTTTTTGGTTCTTTCTCTTATTTCCATTTTTTCGCCTTGCTCTCATCCGGTCAATTTCATCTTCATAATGTTCATTTCTGTATTTCATAACAATCCTTTCTCAATCAATCAGCTTCCTGTAATATGGCCAGTTTGCATCACGGACAGCCACCGTTACATTATTTACATCCCCGCTGCTTTCGTGGATACAACGAATCCTTCCATCATCCGTCCACTCCAAAAATATAATTACATGGGCACTTTCTCCGGTACGGATAATAATATCACCTGGCTGCAGATTGTCCCGACTGATCGGGCTTCCACAAAGAGCCAGCCCAGATGTGCTTTCATATGGAAGGCGGCTGCCAGTGACACTCCAATACACCCAATTGACCCAGCCAGAACAATCCAGTCCTCTGAGGATTCTTCCCTTTTCATCCGGAGTAATCAAGGTCCCAAAATTATTTCGGGAATAATTGGGAGCGGATGGCTTTCCTCCCCAATAATAGGGAACCTTTCCCACAGAAGAAAGGGCAAACCGGATAATATCCCTCCGCGTATCTGAAATATCATCAGGAAGCCGTTCCATATACTCCTCGATCTCATAACCAGTCAGGGGATTTCTCATAGAAAAGGCAGAAATGGTCATACCATATTTCTGATACCAGTCCTGACTGCTGAGCCGTCTTGCAGAATCCATAGTCTCCTGGGTCCATCCCTCCCATCCATTCTCATCGCGATTATCTGCATCATTCCCATAAGGATCCCGTTTAAAAAGCCCGTTTTCTTCCTTAATGCCACAAATTTTCATATGAATGATTAAATCTACATGTCCCGGACATTCCGGATCATCAGAATCTTTTTTTCTGTTTTTGTTTTCATCATTTGCCTTTTTGTTATTTTCGTATGTATGATTCTCTGGTATTGATTCTGGCTCTGAACCATTGGAAGGAGAGGCCTCTGCTCCTTCTTGCGTTGTCTCAGTATTTTCCCCTAAAGGACTGGTCGATGACTGACCGGCGATAAGTACAGAAGAACTGGTTTCCCCTCCAGATAAATCCTGCTGGTTTAACTCACTGGAAGAATCCATCATCATTGCTTCTTCTGTAGAGGCAGGTTGTATCACTACCCTTGAAGTTGAAGAAGATTCTTCCACATTCTCTTCCGACTCATTTCCATCTGCAACTGACTCATGAATGGTTGTTATATTGTCCAGATTATTTGTCTCCTGGATAGAATTTACTGTTGAAATATCCGACTTTCCCTCTGTCTCTTTGGCAGTCATGCTTTCCCTTATCTGTTCTGAATCTTTTGTAGCCTCCTCCTCAGCCTGGATTCCACGGAATCCCTTTCCAACCTGCGTAATCACTTTTCTTACAGCTTCCTCCTCAGCCTCTGCTTCCCGCTCTAAGCGTGCCCTTTCATCTTCTTCACTGAGACAGCCATCACAATAGTACACCTCACTCATACTGATAGAATATGAATGCGATACCTTCCAAAGCGCCTTAGCACAAGAAAGAAATAAATCATAATCCTCAACATTTTTATAATAAGAATACACATTAGCCACGGACATGATCTCAATTACATTGGAGTAAGCATTAATAGGTTTTCCATCTCCATCTGTTACTTTTGTGCGAATATTCCGGAATGAATTGATCGTCCAGCTGTTTGGATTATCTGGGTCATGTTTATCATCCTTTGGATTGTAATCTCCCATCACCCTGGACCTGGGCATTCCTAATCGGGAGGACAGCTGTTCTGGTGTCAGATCCGCATAGTCATAAATACTGTTCATCCACAGCCCATCCTGGGTCATCAATTCTATAAATGCTTTCCCCGCATAACTTTTAGAAAGGTCATTCATATCCACACCCTCTGGAAAATAATGGGCCAAATTCAGTTCATCCGGTGCTGGTGAAAACTCCTCTTTGGTCTCTTCCTCTGTCTGCCTTGTATCTGTTGTAATTTCTGTTTCTGAAAGACTGGTAACAGACATCTGAGAGCTTGTATCATTCTCTGTCTCTGATACCACTGCCACAGTCAGCTGCGGCCTGTACAGATCAGAAACAGCAAAAATACATCCTCCCACTACTGTCATCAAAATAGCCGAAATCCATTGTCTGTTCATCTTATGCCCCTGCTGTTATCACATTTTATTTAGAAAAACCCGAATACAAAGAACTATGTAAACTTTCATCGAAATTTAATTTTAATTTATCATCAATTTCCCAAAAAATTGATGACCTGCTTGCGCTTCAGCGCAATACGTTATAATTTGTCATCAATTTCGCCAGTAAATTGATGACCTGCTTGCGCTTCAGCGCAATACATTATAACACAAAACAAGAGGGAAAAACAGTGACAACTTACAAAAATTCAGGTTAAAAATTCATTAAGAAACAAGGAAAAAGCAGGAATTGACGAATGAAGCTTCATAAGTTATAATAAATGCAATTTGCTGAAATTTCTTTAAAGGAGGAAATGTCTATGTGCGGAATTATTGGATATACAGGGCCATTGGAAGCCCCCAAAATATTGCTGGAAGGACTGTCCGGCCTGGAATATAGGGGATATGACAGCGCGGGAGTTGCTCTGTGCATGGAGGATTCCCATATCCATCTGATCAAAAAAGCCGGAAAAGTCAAAAATCTTAAAGGACACTGCAGACAGCAGATCTCTGGTTCTTCCCACAGCGGAATTGGTCACACCCGCTGGGCAACCCATGGTGGTGTCACCGATGCAAATGCTCATCCTCACAGAGCTGGTAAAGTGGTCTTAATTCATAATGGAATCATTGAAAACTATCATGAACTTACAGAAAAATTTCAGCTTCAGGACCGTCTGATTTCTCAGACAGACAGCGAAGTAGCTGCTCAGGTATTAAATGAATTATATAGCGGAGATCCTCTGGATGCAATCTGCAGTTTGATTAAGCTTTTAGACGGTTCCTACAGCTTTTGTATTATGTTTGAAGATCAGCCAGGGGCAATTTTTGCTATTCGCAATGTAAGCCCGCTGGTTGCTGCTTCCACCTCCTCCGGCTCAATGATTGCCTCGGATCTGACCGCACTGATTCCTTATACACGCCAATATTTTGTGGTGCCGGAACAGCATATTGTGAAGCTGACTCCCTATAAAGTCCATGTCTATCATTTAGATGAAACCTTCACCAAGGATTATCCTGAGATCATGACAGTCAACTGGAACATGGATGCTGCCATGAAAAATGGATTTCCTCATTTTATGTTAAAGGAAATCCATGAGCAGCCGGATGCCATGCGCAATACAATTCTTCCCCGGGTCAACAAAGGCCTTCCAGACTTTAGTGATGATGGAATACCTGACAGTATTTTTGAGAGCTGTGACCAGGTTCAGATTATTGCCTGTGGTACAGCCATGTATGCAGGTATGGTAGCCCGGGCGATTATGCAGCCGGTTCTTAAGATTCCGATTACCGTATCCATTGCCTCAGAATTCCGCTATGAGGAGCCTTTGATTGATAAGAAAGCCTTAGTAATCATCATTTCCCAATCAGGGGAAACCATTGATACTCTGGCTGCTCTAAGACTGGCTCATCAATGTGGTTCTAAAACTTTAGCGGTGGTCAATGTTAAAGGCTCTACCATCGCCCGGGAAAGCGATTATGTATTATATACCCATGCCGGTCCGGAAATCGCTGTAGCCAGTACCAAAGCCTATTCCGTACAGCTTGCTGCTTTATATATGATTAGCTGCCGCATGGCTCTGGTTCGTGGAAAATATACAAGAGATCAGGCCTGTTCTTTCCTTTCGGATCTCTTAGATGTGATTCCTGCCATGGAAACGGTGATTGCCCAAAAGGATTTTATCCGCAATATTGCCTCTCATATGATTCATAGTACGGATGTGTTTTTTATTGGAAGAGGATTGGATTACGCCTTTTCCCTGGAAGGGGCATTAAAGTTAAAGGAAATATCTTACATTCACTCAGAGGCGTATGCTGCTGGAGAGCTGAAGCACGGAACGATTGCCTTGATTTCTGATCAGGTGCCAGTCATAGCAATTGCCACCCAGGAACATGTTTATGCCAAAACCATCTCCAATATCCGTGAAGTCAAGGCACGCGGCGCTTATATTGTCCTTCTAGTAAAGGAAAATGCCCAGGTAGATGATAGTCTGGCAGATATCCAGCTTAGAATTCCCAATGTGGACGATCACTTTACTGTATTCCCCATTGCTGCCGCCTTACAGTTGATCGCTTATTATACATCTGTGAGCAAGCACTTAGATGTAGATCAGCCACGAAATCTGGCCAAGTCAGTAACAGTAGAATAATATTTTCCTTACCTAAAAAATGGCCTGTATTAGTATACATAAAATAATTATGTTTACCAATACAGACCATACCTGCTGTAGCTTCTCAACGAAATTCCTCTGCATCCACTACTTTTCCATCTCTCCAGATCCGTTCCAAATCATAGAACAAACGATCCTCCCTGCAGAACACATGGACAATAATATCTCCATAGTCCATAAGAATCCAGTTGGCACTCCGATAGCCCTCGATTTGTCTGGGCGTATATCCTGCTTTTCCCAGAATTTCCTCTACATTATCGGTCATAGCCTGAACCTGGTTGGCATTGGAACCGCTGGCTATTATAAAATAGTCAGCAAGCACGGAAACCTCATGAATATCTATAATACAGATATCTTCTCCCTTTTTCTCTTCCATTGCATGAATTGCCAGCTTTACCATCTCTCTTGCCTGCTCCATACACACACTCCTTCCTCCAATCATCATTCCTCTTAAAAAACCACCTCGTCCTTTAGCGTCCTGCCTGTGATCTCCCTGAAATATTCATAACTTTGCCAGGTTATTGAATCTACACTGGCATTTTTCCTTTTTAAATAAGCCAGGGTTCCTTCAAGGATCTTATACATGGTCTGATCCAGATCCTGAAACGCTAAATAGCGCATTTCATCCAGATTAGATGCCTTATTTCTCCTAGGTTCAATGTAATCCGCAATGTAAAGAATCTTATCCAGGATTCCCATCTGAGGCTTACCGGTGGTATGACAGCGAATCGCGGAAAGAATCTCCGGATCCTGAATTCCGAACTTATGCTCCGCCATCCACGCTCCATAGGCGGCATGAATCACTGCAGGCGCCTTTTTCTCCCCCTCGGTCAAAACAATACCATGCTTCTGGCATTTAACAATCAGTTCATTGTCCCCGTAGCGCTTGGCACAGTCATGTAACAGTCCTGCTAACTCCGCCTTACGCAGGTCGTATCCATAACGCATAGCCAGAGCCATACAGGTATAGGATACACTGAGTGAATGTTCGTAGCGCATGGGATCTAATTTGGATTTTAACTGTTTTCGGTAAGTGAAAATCTGTTCGTCAATCGTAATCATCTTATACTCCTGTTTTGCATCAATCCCCCGTATGAGCCGGTTTAACCAGATCTTGGTAAAGCCTGTGTGTTTGTATATACGCTTCCACACTTTCCGGGACATAGGAATGTATCCCTTTTCCCTCTCTCACCATCTCCCGAAGCTCCCCGGAAGCAATATCCACCTCCGGACAATGAAGAAAACGAATATCCGCTTTATAGCTCCGTCTCAAATGGTCAGCCTGCTCCCTGACAGGGCAGTGGGCCTCCTCATATTCTCTGTGAGCCACCAATAGAACACACTGCTTCATCACCTCTGCAGGGTGATACCAGTTCTCGATCTGGTAGAGGGAATCCGCCCCTATAATAAAATAGAAACAATTCTTTAAGTATTGTTTATGCAAAAGCCTCAGGGTCTCTGCCGTATAAGTATTCCCCTGTCGCCAAATTTCAAAATCTGAGCACACAAAGCCAGGATAATCCTTGATAGCCAGACGAACCATCTCGATCCGATGCTCTGCCGATGTCACCACATGATCTTTCTTATGGGGTGGTGTCCCCGATGGCATAAACCAGATCTCATCCAGGTGATATTCTGTATAAGCTTGTCTGCCTAACAGCAGATGACCGTTATGGATAGGGTCAAAAGTTCCTCCCATAATTCCAATCTCAGCCATGATTTTACGCCTTCCCTCTGCCTTTTCTCTTTTTCAGCCACTCGGATCCTTTTATTTAGCCGGCAGAATAATCTTCCGCTTTTTTTCATCCTTTGCCGGCCGGTACAGAACAATTTTTTTGCCGATTACCTGAACAACCTCAGCATGGGTCCTTTCAGCCAGAATCGCAGCAATCGTCTTTCCATCATCCAGACAATTTTTCAACACAGTGATTTTGACCAGCTCCCGGGCCTCTAAGACCTCCTCCACGGCAGCTGTCAACTCTGGTGTCAGACTAGACTTGCCGATCTGAAGAACCGGCTCTGTGGTCATGGCAATCCCTTTCAGATAGGATCTCTGTTTGCTTGTCATACATCCGCTCCTTTACTTAAAGTAATCAAATGCCAGCCCATACATGCGCACAGTGTCTCCCTCCTGGATGCCAGCGGCTTCTAACTCCTCCAAAATTCCATTTTCCTTTAAAAAATTCTGGAAAAACTGAAATCCCTTTTCTGATTCCAGGTTTGTATAGCCTAACATTTTTTCGATCCGGGGTCCCTCCACCACAAATACCCCTTCTTCATCCCGCTCTACTGTAAAGGGAAGATTCCGGTCCCCGGCATATTCAATCTCAAACTCCTTTTCAAAAATCACAGGCTCACACCTCACGGTTCCAAGAAGCTCATAAACCGCATACAAAAGCTCCTTTACCCCTTTTCCACTGACAGCAGAAATCGGATATACCGGAATACCATGGGGTTCAAACTCCCGGCGCAAATTCTCCAATGGATCTTCATCCCCAGGATAAATCGCATCCATCTTGTTCGCTGCAATGACCATAGGCCGTTTTAAAAGCTCTGGGTTGTACTTGTCAAGCTCCTTATGAATAATCCGGATATCTTCCACCGGATTCCGCCCTTCCGTTCCTGCCACATCCACCACATGAATGAGAACCCGGGTTCTCTCTATATGTCGCAGGAAATCATGGCCTAATCCCACTCCCTGGGATGCCCCCTCAATCAGTCCTGGAATATCCGCCATAATAAAACCAGCGTCCCCATCCAAATCCACCACACCCAGATGGGGATCAAGGGTAGTAAAATGATAGTTGGCAATCTTAGGACGGGCGTTGCTGACCCGGGATAACAAAGTGGATTTTCCTACATTCGGGAATCCGACCAATCCCACATCTGCAATCACCTTAAGCTCCAGCATCACCCACAGCTCATGGCCCGGCTGGCCCGGCTGGGCATATTTGGGCACCTGCATGGTGGCTGTGGCAAAGTTCATATTTCCCAGGCCGCCCTTCCCGCCCCGCAGGATCACCTCCCGCCGGTTATTTCCTGACATGTCAGCAATCACCTTTCCGGTCTCAAAGTCCTTGATCACCGTGCCCTCCGGCACCTTTACCACCAGATCACCGGCGTCTGCACCATGGCAGCGTTTTTTGCCCCCTGGCTGTCCGTCCTTGGCCACATACTTACGTACATGGCGAAAGTCTGTAAGCGTATTCAGCCCTGAATCCACCTCAAAAATAATATTCCCACCACGGCCGCCATCGCCTCCGTCCGGACCGCCCGCAGGCACATAAAGCTCCCGGCGGAAGCTGACATGGCCATCGCCTCCTTTGCCGGATTTAATGAAAATCTTCGCTCTGTCTGCAAACATCCCTCTCACCTGTCCTTTCCGTGACGGACAGCAAGGCTGCCCTCTTGGTAAAAAAGGCTTCATACCTGCTATCAGTATGAAGCCTGTCAGTCCGATTGAATTGTTATGATCCGCAAATTATTCGTTGATCGTCTTCGGATATACAGAAACCTGCTTTTTGTCTCTGCCTTTCCTCTCAAATCTAACAACACCATCTGCCATGGCAAACAGAGTATCATCTCCGCCGCGGCCCACATTCAGACCTGGATGGATCTTGGTGCCACGCTGCCGGTACAGAATATTACCTGCCAGAACAAACTGACCATCTGCTCTCTTAGCGCCTAATCTCTTGGCCTCAGAGTCTCTGCCGTTCTTTGTGGAACCTACACCCTTTTTATGAGCAAACAACTGAAGGTTCATCTTAAACATCACTTACACCTCCTTATAACTGATTTTAATATATGGCTCTCCGTATTCTTCCTCGATATCCGTCAAACCCAATATCAGAGAATTCATAAGGAGTGTCGCTTCCGCACACGCTTTGCTGGTAAAACAAAAACGGAATGTACCGCTCTCCTCCTCCACCCAGGCTTCAAATGGAGAATCTGTAAAATGCTCCACACTGTTGGCCATATTTAAGGTAAGGGCGGACACGGCAGAACATACCAGCTCTTGTCCCTTTTGATAGTCCTCTGCATATCCTGCATGTCCTGACATCAAAAGTCCGCAATAAGAATGCTCCGAATCGACTAATACGGTTACATTAATCATGACTTACGCATTGATCTTGTCAATCTTAATCTGGGTATAAAGCTGTCTGTGACCGTTCTTTTTGTGGTATCCGGTCTTTCTCTTATACTTGTAAACAATAACTTTCTTTCCTTTACCCTCTTTTACAACGGTTCCGGAAACAGTTGCGCCTGTCACAGTAGGACAACCAATGGACAGTTCGCCGTTGTTTACTGCAAGAACCTGGTCAAACGTAACGGTCTCACCGGCATTCACACCAAGTTTTTCTACCATAATGACATCGCCTTCCGCTACCTTGTACTGCTTACCACCTGTTGCAATAATCGCGTACATATGGCACCTCCTATTATCATTACTCGCCAGCTTTGGTGTCCAGCGTTCTCTGATACCCCGGAACTTCTCGACCTCGCTGTGCGGCATACCTTGATATGATAGCATGGCAAAATAAGAATGTCAATCAAATTTTCCATTTTTCCAGCACAATCACTGCTTTTTTTTATTGACCATGCCTGTTAGCTGTTCCCGCAAAGGCTTTTTTCCTTTTTTTCTTGTCAGCTCCACCAGATTCAGCTGTGTCATATCCACCACCGTAGTTTTTACCGGGTCCAAAGCCGCGTAGCAGCGCAGCTGTTCCATGAGAAACGCCTTGTCCTCATCCGCCTTCATATCTATAAAATCCACAATAATAATGCCGGAAAGATTTCTTAGCCGCAGCTGATGACAGATCTCCTTGGCGGCCTCCAAATTGATCATGCGGATCGTGTCCTCCTGGTTTTTCTTCCCGGAATATTTGCCTGTGTTTACATCGATCACCACCATGGCTTCCGTGGCTTCAATCACCAGATATCCCCCGGATTTCAGCCATACCTTTTTCTGACAGGCCTGTTCCATAACCGTTTTCAGAGAATAGAGCTTTGCCAGGGATACCAGGGGATCCTGATAAAACCGCAGCTTTCCCTTGTCATCCGGCTGGTATTGTTCCAGGTAGCGGCAAACCGTGTCAAAAATCTCTTTCTCATCTGTGATGATCTCTTCTGTGGTGCCCACATGGCAGCTCTTCAGACTTTTGATATACTCTGGTTCCGCCTGGCGCAGAAGGCTTCCATGAATCCGATAATCTGCCGATTCCAGTATCTTGCAAAAATCCTCTAAAAGAACAGAAGCCTCCTCCAAAATCGCCTCATCCATCTCATATCCATTGGTGCGCACAATAAGTCCCGCCTTATTTTTTAAAAACCCTTCCAGCTTCAGGCGCATCTCATCCTTCCACGTCCGGTCATGGATTTTAGCAGAAAATGCCACGGACTTTTTACATGCACTTAACACCACATACTTGCCGGCAAAATTTAAATTGGCTGTCAGAACCGGATCCTTCGTCCCTACCGCATCTCTGGCAACCTGGACAATGATCTCATCCCCGCATTTTAGCTGGCAGGAGTCCATAAATTTTGTCAATGCCTTTCTCACTGGCAGAGATACCGGATTATCCGCCAGGCTGTAATAGCCTGTCCGGCCCTGCCCAAAATCCACAAACGCCGCATTGAGATTTTTGACAATGCGGCTGATCCTTCCTATATATATGTTTCCAAGAATGGAACCATCCTCTTCCAGCCCCAGCTCCAAAGCCTCTTTTTCTGAAAACAGAGCTGTCAGAATCTGATTCTCCCACCGGGTTATAATCAGCTTATTCAATATCCTCTCCAAACTGGTCCAATGGTCGTAAATCCGGCCCATAGACCTCATCTCTGTGAATAGTCAGCGCAAACGGATCCAGCTTCTCCCCACAGCTTTCCATATAAGCCCGAATGACCACATCCGGCTTGAGGTTGGCAGCACTTCCCGCCGCCACGCGCATCCGGATGCTATGATCCTGCTCTGTCCTTAGCCAGTCAATCCAGGGCCGGATATCCGTCTCCTTCTCTCCCTTTTTTGTCTTTTTCAGTACAGGGATGCGCTCTCTATTTAAGAATGCTGAAAGTCCTTTAGAAAAATGCTCCCAGTCTGCCGGCTCATATCCCTTGCGGAACCGCACCGTATAATCCGCTTTCTCCACCATAGACATGGCAGCTGCAGCCGAGTCGGGAAGCCTTCTATAGCTTAAAATCTCCATCCCTTCTGTCATAACACGGTTAAGCCGCTCAATCATACAAGAAGAAGCGTCTGTGGACAGCACCTCGATGTCCACGTATTCTCCCCGACTGGTCACTCCCACTCCTAACGGCGCAGCAAAAGACATGATCTGATGTGGGCTGAAACCCTCGCTGTAGCGGATATCCACCTCTGCACGGCGCATGACCTTTTGGAAGTACCGCATCATATCCAGATGACCGATATATTTCATAATGCCTTCTTTTGCAAATTTAATTCGAATCTTCAAAGCAGACCCCTCCTCCATAAGTCCGTGCCCCGCAGCCAGAGCACTGCTGACGACAGTTGGGAGTTACCGTTTCATCCATGGCATGCTTCCACTCCCGCACCAAAAACTCCCTGGTCACACCTGCATCAATAAAATCCCAGGGGAACACCTCCTCAAGCCCACGCTCCCGGATTGTGTAAAATCCCGGGTCCACACCACAATCGGCAAATGCCTCCATCCATATATCATTGTTGAAATGCTCTGTCCAGGAATCATAGAGCGCACCTTTTTCATACGCTTTTTCAACCACTGCTGCCACGTTCCGGTCTCCCCTGGCAAGTACCCCCTCAAGTATGGTTACATCCGCATCGTGATAGCTATACTTCAGGCTCTTTTTATTTTTCATTTCTTTAAACTTGTCCTTCACAAGATAAGCCCGCTCTAAAAATTCCTCTCTGGTACACATTTTCGCCCACTGGAACGGGGTAAAAGGCTTGGGCACAAAAAAGGAAGAGCTTGCAACCACCTGCACCTTGCCATGCCGTTTTTCCTTGGGGACTTCATCGTAAAAGGCCTCTGCCACCTTTTCTGCCAAAAGAGCGATCCCCTCCATATCCTCTCTTGTCTCTGTGGGAAGCCCCAGCATGAAATACAGCTTCACCCGGTTCCAGCCTCCCCGAAATGCCTGAGTAGCACCATTTAAGATAGACTCCTCTGTCAGCCCCTTATTGATCACATCACGAAGCCGCTGGGTTCCTGCTTCCGGTGCAAAAGTCAGACTGCTCTTTTTCACATCCTGGACTTTACTCATCACATCCAGAGAAAAGGCGTCAATTCTCAAAGATGGCAGGGAAATATTCACGCCCCGGCCCTGAAATTCCTGGATCAGGAAAGTCACCAGCTCTTTTAAACAGCTGTAATCACTGGAACTTAGAGAACTTAAGGAAATCTCTTCATGACCAGTGCTTTTTAACATCTTATATGCATAGCTCTTTAAATAATCCAGGCTGTGCTCCCGCAGCGGACGATAGATATTTCCCGCCTGACAGAACCGGCATCCCCGGATACAGCCCCGCTGAATCTCCAAAACTACCCGGTCCTGCGTCACCTTAATGAAAGGCACAATGGGATTCTCAATGTAGGGCGCTTCATCCATCTCCACTACCAGTTCTTTTTCAATCCTTGCAGGAATCCCATCTCTGTTGGGTACAAAGGAATCAATAGTCCCGTCTTTTTTGTAAGCCACATCATAGAAGGCCGGCACATAGATCCCCGGAAGCTTAGCAGCCTCCATAAGAAACTCCTGACGGCTTTTCCCTTTACTGCAAGTCTCTTTATACAGATCAAAGAGCGCGTCATACTGAGTCTCCCCTTCTCCGATATAAAAAAGATCAAAAAAAGGTGCCAAAGGCTCCGGATTGTAAGCACAAGGGCCTCCCCCGATCACAATCGGATCCTCCGGACCTCTGTCCGAAGTATGCAGAGGGATACCACTTAAATCCAGTACCTGGAGAATATTGGTATAACACATCTCGTACTGAATGGTGATTCCCAAAAAGTCAAAATCTCTCACCGGATCCTGAGACTCTAAAGCAAACAGAGGAATCTTGTGCTGCCGCATCAGCGGATCCAGATCCGTCCACGGGGAAAATACCCGTTCACACCATACATCCTCTCTGCGATTGAACATATCATAGAGAATCTGCATCCCCAAGTGAGACATACCAATCTCATACACGTCCGGGAAACACATGGCAAACCGGATGTCCACGGATTCCGGATCCTTGACGCACATATTCACCTCGCCGCCAATGTAGCGGGCAGGCTGCTGGATGCTTAGTAAAATTTCATCAGGTAAGGCTAGTTTTCTCATAGTTTTTCCTTTTTTATGATATTGTATAAAACAATTTTATTTATACGTGTATTATTTGTCATCAGCCGCAGGTTGCTGATCTGCACACGTATCAGCATGGTTTCTTCATTTTACCATATACCAAGCTATTCTACCACAATTTCCTGCAAAACAGCAACTACTACTTACATGATCGATGATTACCATCACTGCTGCCAATTGATCACTGCTGGCAGTTTCATATAAAATGAGTAATTTCCTCTTTCCGCACCACACAATAAAAAATGGAAACCTCCATTGGTAGATTTTTATCAGTTTCCTGTTTATAATTTAACTACGCAAATACAAGGAGGTACGGATCATGCGTTTAGGAAATAATCTCTTTCATGCCCGTAAAAAGAGCGGATTATCCCAGGAGGAGGTTTCCGGAAAGCTGGGGGTGAGCAGACAGACCATATCAAAATAGGAAACCGATGAGACACTGCCCGATATTTGCCAATCCAAAAGACTTGCAAATCTGTATGGATTGTCGCTAGATGAATTGATTGAATTTGATATGGATGTGAAGGAAATCCAGGAAATCATTGATCGAACAAATAGCACCCTTTCTGAAAAAGTTGACTGGACAAAAGTATGGAGTAAAAAATATCCGGTTCTTGCCTCCTATTCAAAGGAGGTAAACGTGCAGGTATATGCAATCGAGTTAAAACGGCTGCTGGAAGATCTGGAAAAGGAATACGGATATCCACCGCTGGCATGAATGGTATGGTACACTGCTGCCCAAGAAAGTTTATGCGTTTCATTTTGTGTCAGTCAAAGCTTTTAAGGCATTTTGATAATAACATTGAGTCTCCAAATCAAAGCAAACTATCTCCACATCCATATCTGGATGATGGGCTAAAAAATCCAAGATTGTCCCAACAGCAATCACAGATGCCCTGTCAAGGGGAAAATGGTAAATTCCGGTACTGATAGATGGAAATGCCACCGTTTTGCACCCATACTCTGCAGCCAGACTCAGACAGTTGTCATAACAACTTTTTAAAAGCAGCTCTTCCTTCTTTTTTCCTCCGTTCCACACCGGACCTGGTGTATGGATAACATATGTTGCGGGAAGGCGGTATCCTTTTGTAATCTTCGCCTGGCCGGTTTTACAACCGTTTAGCATCCGGCATTCTTCCAGAAGCTCTGGCCCTGCTGCCCGGTGAATAGCACCGTCCACACCTCCGCCTCCTAAAAGGCTGGTATTGGCGGCATTTACAATCGCATCCGCCTTTATCTTTGTGATGTCTCCTAAGATAATTCTCAACATGATGGCTCCTTCTTTCTTATCGCTTAATCATATATTCATTTTACAAGATTATGTTTAAATTTTTGATATGCCTTTACACAAACTAAAATAATCAAATAAATTATAAGTATATCAAACAAAAGCCCTATTGGATTTACATGCATAGACATAAAAAGATTTTTACCAAGTTTCGTATCATAAACACAGATAAATGACATTGGAAAACCCGCTTGATACTCAAAATTGTTCCTTATCCGAAAAGGTAAAAAATAAGCTAAAACAATCTCTGTCCACAATGCCAAATGAAATATTTTCCAGTTGATTTTTTTCATAACATCTCCCTGGTCTTTAATAGGATAATCTCTTAGAATCTCTCTATAACAATTCTATTGCTATTTACAGTATACCATGAATTTAAGCAACCTCAACCAAAAAATTAAGAACAAATCTACGTATCTCCTGAGATAACTTATCTAACAGATATTTGCACCAGAATGATAACCAGAAAAGCTCCATCCCCACCGGTTCTCCTCCTGATAATAAATCAGCCATCCCCTTACTTTACGGTTCCTCACACAAAGCGTACAATCAAATTCCATGGACAAAATTCCAGCATACCTTTTCTTCTCCTGGGAGTGAACCCAAATCTCCCGAACCGTCTGAATCTCCCCACTCTCATCCTCTATTTTCAGCATCAAAGGCATAACCCTGCCGGTACTAGTAAACCAGCACTCGCAGGCAACTCTTTTCTCCTCCCTCCGAATATATCCTTTAACTGGTTTTGGGGGATTTGTTTTGATTCCAAATGCCATAACCGGTCCTCCTTGTCACAATCCTGCCAAATTTTTATCATGCTTTTTTCCCTGTTCGCTCTAAATCTCCTAATCCCCCAAAAGCACAGCGCGCCTTACTGCATCCATGCCAAAGCAGTCTCTTATCTTGTCTACCGTTTTATCCATCTGTAACAGCCTCTCATAGTCCGTCCCATCAAAAATATCTCTCTGCCGCCAAAATTCCTCCCCCTTTGCTCTGGCTGTATGGACTCCCAAATGCCGGACAGGCATACCGTTCCAAACCTCCCGAAACAATTCTTTCACGTTCTGATAAATCTCTAATGTAAGATTTGTGGAATTGTATAAGCTTCTTTGATGGGAAACGTAGGAAAAATCTCTATACCGGATTCCCACAGAAACCACCCCCGCCTGTACTTGGTCTGCCCGCAGGCGGCTGGCCACGGTTTCACAAAGAGCCAGCAGAACCTTATCCGCTGTCTCTACATCCGTCACATCCAAAGATGTGGTGATACTGTTGCCATAGCCCTTGTTTGCCTCAGGCTGTGCCAGCACAGGGGAAGCATCCAGTCCGTTGGCAAAGCCCCAGAGCCATTCCCCTGGCCTTTTTAAAATACGCCTTACCCATGCCGGGTCAGACTGGGCCAGATCCCCTATGGTCCGAATGCCCATAGAAAACAACTTCTTTGTTGTGGCACGCCCTACGAAAAACAAATCCGATACGGAAAGGGGCCACATTTTTTTCTGAATTTCTTCCGGATACAGGGTATGAACCTTGTCCGGCTTTTGAAAATCTGAGGCCATTTTCGCCAGCATCTTATTGCTGGAAATCCCCACATTCACCGTAAAACCCAGTTTTTCCCGAATCGCCTCCCGAATCTGATTTGCCGTCTCCCTTGGTGTTCCAAAAAGATGACAGCTGGCACTTATATCCACAAATGCCTCATCAATGCTATAGGGTTCCACCACATCCGAGTACTCCCCAAGAAGCTCCATAAATGCCCTGGAGCATTTCTCATATAATCCATAGTTGGGAGAAACCATCACCAAATCCGGACATTTTTTCTTTGCCTCCCAAATCCCCTCCCCTGTCCTGATCCCATATTTTCCTGCTGGAATGGATTTTGCCAGGATAATCCCGTGACGCATGGCAATATCTCCCCCCACAGCAGAAGCAATCTCCCTTAAATCCTCCCTCTCTCCCTTATGAGCCAGACGATAAACAGCTTCCCAGGAAAGGAAGGCTGCATTTACGTCAATATGAAAAATAATCTTGTCCAAAACGTATGTTTACCTCCTGTGGTTTCATTTTACCAAACATATGTTTTGTTTTTCAAGAGGGAATTTGTGGATGGACTTCTGTTGCCTGAAAAGCTACCATAAATTTTATCAATGTCCCTCTATATTATTGGGGAACGGGGCAGAAGTTCTCAGATAAAACGTATAAAAGCCCTCATCCTTTGGCTTTAGATAGCAATCCCAGCCATCAAAAGTGTAAGCTTCTGACATCCCTTCTCTGATTTCTTCCGCTGTCAGTTCTGTGGAAAAGGTTATCACAGACAGGCATTCCACATGGTTTCCCGTCCCTGAAGTGTTGCCGGTTTCCGAATAGATCCCAAGAATCTTCACATCCCCGATTTTTTCTCTTATATCAGCCTCTAGTTTCCCTGTCTGCCTGTCAGTGGCTCTGTGATTCATGCACATGCCAAAAATTTCATAGCTGATTACCACTATTATCAAAATAACTGGCAATAACAGAATCGTTATTCCGATTCTTTTTATCCATTTCACAGTACGTCCTCCACTATCTGTCCAAAAGTTTTGACTATCCCGTTAGTTAAACGATAAAGCCTTGGGCTTCCCGCCGTCTTTTCCCAAGTATTGACAAATACAAAAAACCTATATATAATACAAAAATCCTTTTAAAAATTACAGATTTCTACACAAAACAGGATCCTATTATAGAAAATGACTGGAAGGAAGTCAATAAAGGAAGGTTTTTTCCATGAAAATAAAAGCACTGAGAGCCGCATTTCCCCATACCCTGCCTATCTGCATCGGATTTCTGTTTTTGGGCATGTCCTATGGATTTCTCATGAGGAGCAAGGGCTTTTCCTTTGTCTATCCTATGCTGATGAGCCTTTTTATCTTTGCCGGTTCCATGGAGTTTGTCACAGTCAACCTGCTGCTGTCAGCCTTTCATCCCCTCTACGGCTTTTTCCTGGCGCTGATGGTCAATGCCCGCCATCTGTTCTACGGAATATCCATGCTGGAAAAATATAAAAATACAGGCTGGAAAAAGGCTTACCTGATCTTTGGCATGTGTGATGAATCCTTCTCCATCAACTGTGCTGTGGAGCCTCCGCCCCAGGTGGATAAGGGGTGGTTTCTGTTCTTTGTCACCTTGCTGAATCAGATCTACTGGGTAACTGGGGCTACCTTGGGCGCACTTTTAGGATATGTCCTCCATTTTGATACCACAGGGATTGAGTTTGTCATGACTGCTCTCTTTGTGGTCATGTTCTTAAACCAGTGGGAAGAAAACACCTGGCACCGCCCTGCTCTGGCTGGCCTTAGCTGCGCCCTGTTTTCCCTGCTGATTTTAGGTGCTGACCGGTTTATTCTGCCCGCCATGGGGCTGATTGTGCTCTGCCTTTCCATAGACAAAAAGAAAATGCCAAAGGAGTAAAAGGATCATGACAACTCTGCAAAGAATCCTTACCATTATTGCTGTTGTCCTGGGGACAATGGTCACAAGATTTCTGCCATTTCTTCTGTTTCCCGAAGGCAAAACCCCTCCCAAATACATTTCTTATCTGGGAGATGTCCTTCCCTGTGCTGCCATTGGGTTTTTGGTAGTCTATAGCCTGAAGGACGCAGTGTTTTCCACCTTCCACGGATTTCCAGAACTTCTGTCCGTTCTGCTCATTATCCTCCTGCACAGATGGCGGAAAAATACGCTTTTAAGCATTGGCGCCGGAACGGTTTTCTACATGTATCTGGTGCAGACATGGTTTTCTTAAGGAAAACAGGAACCTTAGAACAGACTAAGCTGCTCATAATCCGATCTTCGCTCTAACAAACGCGGAATTTTATGAAGCATCTCCTCCGCCCTTTTCTCATGGAAGATCCAGGAAGTGATCTCACTCTCTTCAAGGATCAACGGCATACGGTCATGGACAGGCTTCATAGAAGCATTCGCCCTGGTAGTGAGAATCACAAAATGAACTCCATCCTCATATTGCCTGCAGCACCCTGCCATAAACAAAACAGAAGAACCTTTTTGATAAAACCGGTTCTTCTCCTTTCTTTTGTTCCACTCATAAAACCAGGCAGCAGGAATCACAATCCGGTTGTGGCGGATACTGTCACAAAAAAGGGCTTTTTCCCTGACTGATTCACATCTGGCATTGAAAATCACCCTTTTATCCTGAAATCCGGGAAATCCCCAGCGCTGCCACTGACACGCTATGGCGTTGCCCTCCCCTGCCAGGACAAGAGCCGCCTCTGTGGGACAGACATCCTTTGCCCTGATTCTTCTCACAGCCATCATAGATTCCTGCCTCCGTCTCTCCTCCATCTGACGAATCACTCTTTCTATCTCCCTTGCTGTTTCATCATCCACATAATATCTGCCACACATAAAGCTCTCCTTTACTTGTTTTGCCAATCAAAGCTAGATCATTTTCTCCCTGTCTCTCCTCAAAAACACCCCTGTGGCCCCCAAAGTTACCAGCTCTGTCACTGGCGCTGCCATCCACACCCCAGTCATACCAAACAAAGCAGGCAGAATAAAAATACATAAAAGGAGCACCACCAATCCCCGCAAAGAGGAGATCACTGCCGACTCAAAGGCCTTTCCGATTGCTGTAAAATAAAAGGAAGTGATGGCATTGATTCCGGAAAAGAAAAAGGAAACCACAAAAATCCGAATACCAAAGTTTACCATGTCCTGTACCTGCCTGTTGGCCACAAAAATACTGCCATACCACCCGGAAATCCCCACCATCACCAGAGCAACCACCGCCCCTGCCCCAAAAACAAACCGATTGGCCCATCTTCTGATATCTGCCGCAAGAAGCCTCTCCTTTGCCCCATAGCAAAAGCTGATCAGCGGGCTTGCCCCTTGCCCGAAGCCCACTATAACCATGCTGAACACAAAAGCAGTATAACCCACAATCGTGAAAGCAGTCACTCCGTCTGCCCCAAACTTTCTCATAATTACCAGGTTATAGGCAAACATAGCAATTCCTGTGGACATTTCCCCAATGAACTCCGAGCTTCCATTCAAAAAGGAATCCCTGCAGATTTTTCCAGAAAAAGAAAATCGCCCCAGCTGATAGACCTTTGCCCTCCTGAAAAAATACCACAATATCCCTGCCAAAGACACCAGGGCAGACAACAAGGAGGCAACAGCAATCCCGGCGGCTCCCTGTTGAAAACAGCCAGTAAGCACATAGTCCAAAAGGATATTCAGCAGTACCTGAAAAATACTGATCTTCATATAATACTGAGGATTCCCCTCCCCCCGGATAAACATTCCAAAGGAAGAATTTACTACCATCACCGGAAGCTCCAGCAGCATAATCTGGTAATATTCCCGGAAACACCCGGCAACCTTTCCCTCACCCCGGAGTACAAGGATTACAGGATCTAAACAAAAGGCCATAACACAGCTGATCAAAACAGCGGCTCCAAGAGTGGTTGCTATGGTCTGGTTAAATATCTGATTGCTAATCTTTTTATCGCCAAAGCCAAGAGCCATCCCCGCCATGGCCACCCCTCCAATGGATACCATCAACCCTACTCCCAGATACAGATAAACAATCGGAAGCCCTAAGTTTACTGCCGCGATCCCTTCCTTTCCCACATAATTTCCCATGAAAAATCCGTCCGCAACCGTTATCAGAGACGTGAACACCATGGCAATGATCGCTGGCAGGGAAAACTCTAAAACCTTCCCGGCCTGGTTTTCCCTGATCTTTTGTAAATCCATAAAAATCCCTCCTTATAATGAAATACTTGGATTCCACCTCTCCCTGGCCAAAAACAGATAAAACCGTGTATTTATTATAAAAGGAAGCATATTTAAATACTTCTGAATTCTTGCCCTCTGGCAAAGTTCTTTCTCTTATAAATTCTCCTGCAACAGCTTTTGCCAGGCGTAAATTCACAATCTGTCTGACAAAATCCATCCTCCCCTATCCCAGCTTCTCTCACCCCCTAACCGGCACGCAGATCTCCATTTCTATATAGAACTTTCCCTTCCATTCTGTTGATGATCTATCCTTCTTAACCTGGTGATAAACATCAAACAAGCTTCTGCTGCTGTCCAACTCATAGGACGCCCGGGGCAGCCATTCCAGAAAAATTGTCTGATACGCTTTATAGATTTCCTTTATGTGTCCCTTAAAGGGATATACCATATATTTGCCCCCTTGTATGGTGGTGGTATTTTCCAAAGGACAATCCTTCTTGACGCTCATACAAATATCAAAAAGGCAATGTCTCTTCTGAGTCACCGCTGGGTCATCGTAAGTCCTCTCCAAAAATTTCGTCTCCTTTGTAAGATACTTTTGGTATTTTTCCAGAAAGTATTCCCAGTTCCTGCCAAGATACGCATAGCTGCCAACCCCTCTTTCATAGATCACATAATAATCCGGAAGCTCCCTTAAAACCATCTTTTTGTTACACTCCTCAAAGCTTTCCGCCTGCCAGCTTTCCTGGTGAAAAAAGGGATGTTCCATGGTCTTTTTGCAGCTGTTTTTCCGGAAAACCACTGGAGTCATGTGATAATGCCCCTTAAAGGCTGAACTGTAGTTGGAGGAGCTGTAACCGTAATCCGCGCTGATGGCAGTGATTGACCGGTTCCTTTCCGTTTTCAGACGAAAGGCACTTTGTTCTAGCCTGACCCGCCTGATAAATTCATAGACTCCCTCCCCGGTCTGAGCCTTGAAAATCCGGCAAAAATAATATTTGGAAAAATGGCACGCCTCTGCCACAGTCTCCAAGGACAGCTCCTCCTCTATGTGCTGTAAAATATAATCAATTGCCCGGTTTACTACTTCATTTGTAATCATTTGCTGACGACTAGACTTTCACCTCCTTGCAGATAAGATAACATCTTCCATCCTTCTGCTCATAGGAGCAGGTGATGAACACAAACACATTATCAGAAGAAACCGGACATCCGGTTTTCTCAAAGAGAAACGCCTCCAACTCATCCCGTGAAGCAATCGGGCTGCGATAGCTGCCATCTGCCGCTCCTGTATAACAGCATACAGGCTCTAACCGAATCCTCTGCTTCTTTGTCCACACCTGGATTCTTTTGTGCCTGTTCAGATAATCCATATCCATAAACCGGGATATATCCTTAAACATAGTCCCATCTTTCATTCGATGTCCATAAATCACATGAAGCCCTTTATCCTCCATATCATGCCACGAATCCAGATAAATCGACCCTGGATAGCTTTCTTCTCCATAAATATCCCGATGCAAAAACCATTCATTATCTTCCTTGTTTTGGACCACCGGATAGTCAATATTTGTATCATCGATTTTCAGCCAACCCACAACCCATGGATTGCTTTCAACCAGGACCTTCAATTTCAGTGGCAGACAATACGAAGGTCTTTGAGATACCTTTTCCTCCAACAGCTCCCTTTCCTGCTCCTTTATCGCCTTCTGTGATGAACGAATCGTCACCTCTTCCAGAACTCCAAGAAATTTTTTTGCACTGCCCTTTTGAGACCAGGCTATGAACATCCCCCCACCTGCCGCTGCCAAAAGCAACACCAAAACCAATGCGAACACAGGCTTTTCTCCCCTCATTCTCTGCTCCTTTCTAAAGCCAGTCCGGTTTTTCTATCCCCATGCTATACCAATGATTTTTCTTTCCCCACCCGGGCCGCAAACTCTATGGCGAGTCCGGCAATCCGGTCTTTCTCCGTCAGATTCACCTTATTTTCCAGGCTGCGGATATCCCAAATCTCCCCGTCCAAATTATCTGCAGCATAAAAGAACTGAAATACCTCCTTACCCCGAAACTGAGCCAGAGCAGCCATGGCAGCACACTCCATGTCCACACAAATGCAGCCAGCCTCTTTTCTATTTTTCACCTTCCTTTTCGTCTCCCGGTAAATCCCGTCTGATGTCCAGGTTTTTCCTACGATATATTTGCAGCCCAATTCCCGAAGCATATCCCTAAAGCATTCCTTATACTGCGGATTCACTAGGATCTCATCCGAAGCCGGCGCATAGTGGAAGCTTGTCCCCTCATCACGGATAGCACTGTCAGGAATAATAATGGAACAATCTTCAATCTCTTTATCCAACACTCCACAGGTTCCAAACAGGATGATGACCTCAGCTCCCATCGCAAAAATCTCCTCTGCCACAGAGACACAGGCCGGAGCGCCCACTGCAGACATATACATTCCAATGGAAATCCCCTGATAGGTCGTCTTATATACGGGTATTACCATATTGGCCTCCCGCGTCTCCCCGATCTTTTTTCCTCCAAAGCTGCTTACCATACGATCAAAGGTTTCCTTTGCAAAACAGGAAACCACGATCTTCGGCATATCTGAAAGCGGCTTGATCAAATCACAGGGATTAACCACCGCCTCTTTGCTCTCATCAAATTCTTCCAAAATCACCATAAATCATTTCCTCCTCTGCTATTTTGATGTGCTGAACCTGGTATCGTATTATTATATCATTTTATCAGAAAACATTCAAGTTGTCTGATAATTTAATGTTCAGCATTTTAAGGTTGTGCAAACAGATTCCATACGGTATACTGTTTACACAAATAAAAAATGCCAAAAAATCTTTTATGAAAATTGCGGACAGGAGGATTGTACCATGGAAAGAAAACAACCATTCTTATATATTTTTGCAGAGGTTGTCCTGGGTATACTGCTGATTCTTATCATATGTCTATGTCTCAGCCTGAATGCGAATGGAGATGTTCCCACGGAACACGATACCCGAGATAGCACTTCCGTCTCCCTCCCCCAGGATGCCTGGGACAGAGCTAAAGTTTACACTGGTGGCGATACTGCAAGCTATCAGGGACGCCGGTACCGGGCAAAATGGTGGACTCTGGGAGAAGTCCCCGGCAAAAGCGATGTGTGGGAGGATTTAGGTATTTCAGATGATGCAGAAAGAACGTCCAATCTCCGGGAAAACATTCCAGCCAATGCCTCCACTCTGAAAAACACAAAACTGACAGACTTTAAAGTGGTTGGCTACTATCCCAGCTGGAAGCCGGACAAGCTTTCATTGGTGGATTTTAGTATGATGACCCACCTCTGCTACGCTTTTGCTATCCCTATGCCGGACGGCAGCCTGCGGGACTTAGATAATCCACACACTGCCCGGACACTGCTTCGTTCAGCCCATGAAAACGGAGCCAAGGTTCTTTTGTCTGTAGGAGGATGGAGCTACAATGGCACACTCCTGGAAGGCGTATTCATGGAAGCCACCTCCACAAAAGCCGGTGTAAACCGCCTGGCCGACAATATTTTGGCTATGTGTGAGGAATACGGCTTTGATGGCGTGGACATAGACTGGGAGCATCCACGGACAGACGGAACCAGTGCAAAACAGTACGAAGCCCTCATGCTCACCCTGGCTGATAAGCTCCACAAGAAAAATAAGATTTTAACCGCAGCCGTAATAAGTGGCGCCACCCCTGACGGCAGCATCTACTATGATGCTGCCGCTCACACCAATGCGGTCTTAAATGCCGTGGATTTCATCAATGTTATGGCCTATGACGGGGGTGACGGAAAACGTCACTCCTCCTATTCCTTTGCCATGGACTGCGGAACCTACTGGAAGGAAAACCGTGGCCTTCCCTCCCATAAGATCGTGCTGGGTCTCCCCTTTTATGCCCGTCCCAGCTGGGCGGATTACAAGACAGTCTTAGAGAGCGTACCCTCTGCCTGGGATCAAGACCATGTCCAATACAATGGCATGGAGGTCTATTATAACGGTGTAAAAACCATTGCCGCAAAAACCAGATATGCTAGGGAAAACCTGGGCGGTGTCATGATCTGGGAACTGACCCAGGACACCACAGACAAAAATAAAAGTCTTTTGCAGGCCATCAAAAAAGAATGTGAAACCCCGGTCGGACCGTAAGGCACATCATATTTTCACATTCAGTGACCTTCCTGCACCTTCCACCGACTCCCTTGTAATGCGATCCAGCGCCCCGGCCGGTACAGGACTTCCGATTTCCCAGCCGGGATCCGCCTTTTTGGCAGCATTCAGAAACGCCTGTCTGTACGCCCAATCCTTCTTTTGATCATTTTCTTGTTTATATCGCCACACTCCTGATTAATGAAAGCTTTTCACCCAGTTAATAAGGGAATCGTGATATATGTTTTCCATCACATCCCGCCGCATCTGGTCAGTGACCGGACCATTCTTCTCCATAATGGCAAGAATCGCCTCCTGCAGGCCGGCAATCTTTCCTCTCTCAAAGGCCTCAGATTCTCTGTCTGTTTTTTCTTCTGGTTTATCTGACTTGTTTTTACACTCCCCTCCGTTTTCATCTCCCGGTCTTACCCTTTTCTTTGATTCTGCAATTTGCCCTGGCTCCACGGATTTTTTCGCTTCTATCGTTTTCTCTGATTTCCTGGTTTTTTTCGGCCCTGGGCTATTCTCCAGCCCCACAGTTTTCTCCATTTCCATGGCTACTTCCGACCCCTGGTTTTTTTTCTGTCTCACAGGCATCTCAGGCTTCTCATTTGCAGCAGCCTCCAAAATGTTCTCTCTAACCACTCCAGTCCTGTCTGCCAAATCCTCCCCCTCCAACAAAGGAACCCAGATTTCTCCTCCATTAGCCTTTACGTTAACTGTAATTCTGCCATCAACCACATCCACCTTCTGTCCGGACAGCGCCCCCACATAGGTAACGCCTGCTCCTGCAGGCACATTCATGACATAATCACTGTCATCATTATTCACAGTAATCACAATGGTCTCTCCCCCACAGCTTCTGGAAAAGGCATACTGCCAGTTCATCAAAAGCAGCTCCTGATAATCCCCATAAGACAAAGCCTTATGAGCCTGGCGGATTCTTCCCAGCGCGGCAATCAAGCGGGTGCAGGGATTGTTCCTTAATGCATCTGCATAATCCGAAAGCTGCAGAGCCGGGCGAAGGGAATCATCGGAATAGCGCTCCTTTTTTCCTTCGATCCCAAATTCTGAGCCATAATAAATAGACGGGACTCCAGGAAGTGTATACAGCAATATATGGACTGGCACAAAATGAGCTTTGTTTGCAAGCTTTGTGTAGATCCGCTCTACATCATGATTGTCCACAAAATTATAAAGCTTCAGACCGTCCGGCCGGTTGCCTCCCATTCCATAGAGCCGTTTCACCGTATGGGCAATCTCAAAAAAGTTATGGTCATTGTTGCCGGAATAGAGGGCCTTGTGCAGATGATAATTGGTCACAGAATGAAGGGTGTTTTCATTGACCCAGCGGGTATAGTCTCCATGAATCACCTCTCCCATAAGCCAAAAATCCGGTTTTACCTCCTCTGCCACCTGCCGAAGGGCCTGCATATAGTCGAACTCCATCACATCTGCAGCATCCAGGCGGATTCCATCAATATCAAATTCTTTTACCCAGAAACGGATCACATCGCAGATGTAGTCCCGTACCACCGGATTATGCTGATTCAGCTTAATCAAAAGATCGTATCCGCCCCAGTTCTGATAAGAAAAGCCATCGTTATATTCATTATTTCCCCAGAAATTTACATTGCAGTACCAGTCCTTATAGGGGGAATTTTCCCTGTTCTTTTTAATATCCTGAAAAGCAAAAAAATCCCGTCCGGTATGATTAAACACCCCGTCTAAGATCACTCGGATTCCCTGCCTGTGACATTCCGCCACAAAGTTTGTCAAATCTCCATTGTCTCCTAAGCGGCTGTCTAGCTTTTTATAATCTGTGGTCTCATATCCATGCCCTACTGATTCAAAAAGAGGCCCAATATAAAGGGCATTGCACCCAATCTCTTTCATATGAGAAATCCATGGAATCAATGTGTTCAGACGATGGACTGGTTTCTCATAGGAATTTTCTTTCGGCGCACCAGTTAGTCCCAACGGATAAATGTGATAAAATACTGCTTCGTCATGCCATGCCATAGCTAGTTTCCTCCTAAACAATATACTCCGTATTATCAGTTTAGTACAAAATTGAGATAAATACAAGGACTTCCTGCTGTGAATCCCGTCAATCTGCTTTTGCTTCTGCAAAAAAAGACTCCTGGAGAAAATCTCCGGGAGCCCTTGGTTTTTAACATTTTTCAGTTTTGATGACTTCTAAATTTTAATCCTCAACGCTGACGATCTCTTTTTTATTGTAAGCGCCGCAGGCTTTGCACACTCTGTGGGGCATCATCAGAGCTCCACACTTGCTGCATTTTACCAGGTTTACAGCGCCCATCTTCCAGTTGGCTCTGCGTTTATCTCTTCTGGCTTTGGAAGACCGGTTCTTTGGACAAATCGACATGGTTTACACCTCCTTAAACTTTTGGAATATATCCTGGATTGCCGACATTCTCGGGTCCGGCGAACTGCGGTCGCAGGAACAGCTCCCGCGGTTTAAGTTCATGCCACATCGATTGCAAATCCCTTTACAATCCTCCCTGCACAGGACCTTCATGGGCAGGTTCAGCAGCAGTTCATTGCCGATCAACTGGTCTACATCCAGATAATAACCGCTCACATAGGGCTGTTCATCGAGCTCCTCCACACGGTCTGCCTCAGACACATCCATATCCAGCTCCTGAAAAATGTCCAGCTCAAAGGGGACATTCACTGGCTCTAAACATCTGCTGCAAGGGATACTTAAGGATAAAACAGCCTTCCCTTCCAGCAAAAGCTTCTTGCCTCCCAGATTCCGAATCCGGAGAATCACAGGCTCCTTTGATACAATCTCCCAGACGCCATCCGGCGCCTGAAACGTATTCCTATCAATCTCTGCCGTGTAAATCTTCTCTTTTCCTTCTACGGAAAACAGCTCTGTCAAATTAATCTGCATATTATTCTCCTAACACGCACCTAAAATATTATACCCAGGTGAAATGGTTTTGTCAACCAGTTTGTTGTCTAATTTCCCTTAAATTAGCAAATTTTGTAAGAATTTATGCTTTTCTGTACCACATATAGTGTGGGCTATGAGGCAAAGTCTCCTTCCGGAGACAATCCGTTGTTGGTTCCATAGGTATCATAAATCTGAAAAAAGGTTCCTGCAGGTGCCTGAGCGATATAAGAAGCCCCATCGCCATATTTGCCATACAGCTTCATCACATAGATCATATGCTCTCTGGGAATCTCCACACAACCAGAGGAGCCGGTGACACCCTCCACAGAACAGTGAAGAAACAAGGCAGCGCCCTTTCCTGCAACTGCATTTTTATTATATCCCGCATCCAGGACATAATCATAGTATCCCTTGTAGCGCTCTGTACCTACCCGCTCTCCCTCCTCCGTACTGGATTCTGCCAAACGGTTTGTCCGGCTCTCCCACACATAGTTTTCCGTCACCTTTACATAATTATCCGGAAAGCCTTCCAGAGGGTCCGCCTGACCAAATGGGGTGTTCATCTGAAACACTCCAATCGGGGTGGTTTTGTCCCCCATAATCCGATGATTACTCATTCCGTTATGTCCCAGATAGCCAGAAGTACTCATCTTTAATGTCCAGTCCAGACTGCCTTCTCTCTCCCTCTCATAAGCAGATACCTTACAAAAACTGCCGCCGGTCCCTTCCACCACCACCAACACCCTGGCATTCTCTGGAAGAACAAAACGGTCCACCTGCACAGGACCTTCTTCTCTTTGCCGGGAAGGTTCTTTGGCTTCTTTGCTTCTTTTATCGGTTCCGCCTGCGGTGATGACCTGGGACGCCTGTGCTGTCAGAGCCATGGAATATATGGCTCCAAGTATCATTCCGGATGTTGCCAGACAAACGGCAAAACAGCGTATATCCTTTCTCAAATTATACTCTTTCCTGTGTTTTTTCACTTTTTTGATCCTTTCTCATTTCTCCTTACCGGCGTATCCTAACATTTCATCTTTTTGCAGACCAAACAATAAACAGACAGCCTGCCCTGCCTCCAGTTTACCTCTGTCAGCAGAACAGGCTTGTCTTTTTTGATAGACATTGTTCAAATATGTTGGGATATCCTGGCTGTCCTAAAAAAACCTTCCCTCTACTCAGTCAGTCTCTTGGTCTCTCTTGCAATAGCCAGCTCTTCATTGGTGGGAAGCAGCATAACCTTTACCTTGGAATCTGCTGCAGAAATCACAGCATTCTTTCCTCTCACATCATTGGCCTCATCATCAATCTTCACACCCAAATAGCCCAGATAGCTACAGATTGCCTTACGGGCGGCCTTGTCATTTTCTCCCACACCAGCGGTAAAGGCAATGGCATCCACACCGTTCATAGCAGCCGTGTAAGCGCCGATATATTTGGCAACCCGATAAATAAAGGCATCCAAAGCCACCTCAGCCAGGTGATTGCCTTCCTCCTTTGCTGCCCCGATATCACGGAAATCGCTGGAAATACCACCGCTCATGCCCAGTACACCAGATTTCTTGTTGAGGATGTTTAACACATCGTTCACATCCCGGTTTTCCTTGTTACAGATATATTGAACCACTGCCGCATCAATATCACCGCTTCTGGTACCCATAATCAAGCCTTCAAGAGGGGTAAGTCCCATACTGGTGTCCACACACTTGCCGCCAATGGAAGCAGAAATGCTGGCACCGTTTCCTAAATGGCATACAATCACCTTGGCATTCTCCGGATCCAGGCCGCCGAACTTGATCGCCTCACCGGATACAAACATATGGCTTGTCCCATGGAATCCATAACGGCGAACACCATATTTCTCATAGTACTCGTGAGGAATGGCATATAAATATGCCTTCTCCGGCATAGCCATACCAAAGCCTGTATCCCACACAGCCACATTGGCTTTGCCCGGCATAGCTGCCTCACAGGCCTCGATTCCCATTAAGTTGGCCGGATTGTGTAAGGGCCCTAAATCAAAACACTCCCGGATCACCCGCTTCACATCCTCGTCCACCACGATGGATTCGCTGTAGGTAGTACCTCCATGAAGCACACGATGGCCAATGGCAGAGATCTCGTCCACGCTGGCAATGACTCCATGCTCTTTATCCTGCAAGGCATCCATAACCATCTGAATGGCAACCTTGTGGTCCGGCATGGGGCTTTGTGCTACATATTTGTCTTTGTCTGCCGGCTGATGGGTGAGCTTGGAACCGTCAATGCCGATTCTCTCGCACAAGCCCTTGGCAATGACGCTCTCATTTTCCATGTCAATGAGCTGATATTTCAGAGATGAGCTTCCACAATTTACTACTAAAATCTTCATAGGTTCTACGTTCTCCTTTATTAATTCTTTATCAATTATTTTACGATCTCGCCCTGGGCATCTCTGGGACATGCAGCGGCATTGGACTCATCTGTGTCAATGTGCATGGCAAGGGCATAGGAATCGTTGGCCCGCACCACCACATCGCCAAAGATCAGGCTTCTGCCATCGCTCTCGATCTTTACGGAAACGATATCACCATTCTTCACTCCCAGTGCCTCAGCATCTGCCAGAGTCGCGTGGATATGGCGCTGTGCAACAATCACGCCCTCACTGATCTCAATCTCACCCTTCGGCCCAATAATCTTGCAGGCACCACTCCCTGAAAGGACACCGGACTCACGAATCGGTGCGGCAATACCGATGGAGCGGGCATCTGTCATGGAAAGCTCCACCTGGGTCTGCTTTCTGACTGGTCCCAACACAGATACACCTTTTAACTCCTTCTTCGGTCCAACCACTGTCACCCGCTCTTCACATGCAAACTGTCCGGGCTGGGACAAATCCTTTTTCCAGGTCAGCTCATACCCTTCGCCAAACAGGGTACCCAGATCTGCAGGGCTTAAATGTACGTGACGTGCGGATGTTTCTACCATAAATTTCATACTTTTCTTCTCCTTGTTTTTGTTCTTTGTGAATCGAAACCCATAGAAAATGATTCTATTCATATTCTATGGGTTTTATGCAAATTTTTCAAGCCTTTCCCTGGCACAAATTTGCATTTTTTAGTATACAAACAAGGGGCCCTGGAGATAAATTAAAAAAACTTGCCCATCCTGGCGGCCCCAGGTATAATAGGTCTATAAAAACGGCAGCACCTGCCCTGCCTTTCAAAGAAAGGAAAACCTCCCGTGAAAACCATTGGTATCATCGCAGAATATAACCCTTTCCACAACGGCCATCTACACCAGCTTCATATGCTTCGCTCCCTGACCGGGGCCGATTATGTAATAACTGCCATTAGCGGGGATTTTGTCCAGCGGGGAAAGCCGGCCATTTACGATAAATACACCAGAACCCGGATGGCTCTGCTCGCCGGAGTGGATCTGGTGCTGGAGCTGCCAGTCTGCTTTGCCACTGGAAGCGCTATGGATTTTGCTTCCTGCGGAGTAGCTCTTTTTGACCGTCTTGGAATCGTGGACTGGTTGGGCTTTGGGAGCGAAAGCGGAGACTGTGATCTTCTTTTCAAAGCAGCCTATCTGCTGGAAAAGGACCCGGAAGAATTTGCACAGACATTGCAAACCCTTTTGCGACAGGGGCTTTCCTTTCCCCAGGCCAGAGCTACTGCTTTCAGACAGTATCTGTCCAGAACAGAACCTGACCTTGGAGATGTGACTTCCCTGATCTCCTCCCCCAACAATATTTTAGGAATCGAGTATCTGAGGGCGCTTATCCGGCGCGGCAGCTCTATAAAACCAGTCACCATCCGGCGCATTGGACAGGATTATCATGGGACAGATCCAGTAGGCAGAGACACTGCTGCTTCTGCCTCCGCCATCCGCAAGGCCATCCGTGAAGAAAATTCTGATATGGTTTCCCACCAGGTTCCAAAAGCCGTGTCAGAACTTCTGTCCAGTAAATGTTTTGGGACACCTGTCTTTTCAGATGACCTGACGGCCCTGATCAACAGCCGTATTTTAGAATTGTCCAATCCATCCCGTTCCGTAAACCGTTGTCCCTTTGAAGCCTATGCTGACATGTCTTTGGAACTTGCTGCCCGCCTGCAGCGCAATGTACTAAATTTTGCCACCTTTACCGGGAGAATTTTACAGCTGAAAACCCGTGGCTACACTTATACCCGCATCAGCCGCGCCTTGCTGCATCTCCTTCTTGGAATAACCGCAGAAGAGACCAGCCATTACCGAGAAAAGGATTATGTATGCTATGCCCGGATTTTAGGCTTTCGCCGTCAGGCAGCCCCACTTCTAAGCCAGCTAAAACAATCCTCCTCCCTTCCTCTGATCACAAAAACCGCCCGGGCCCACAAAGTACTCGACCCGGACGGTCTTGCCATGCTGCAGATGGATTTTCACGCCTCTCACCTGTACCAGTCAATGGTTTTTGCAAAAACCGGACAAACCATGCCCAACGAATATACCCAATCGGTCATTGTACTTTAATCTCTAGCGTGCTTCCTCCAAAAGCCTTTGCAGAGTGGGCTTTACCTGAAGAAATTCCATAAGCTTTTTAAGCTCCTTTTGGTTGTCCTTTCTTTTTCCTTCTTTTACCGCGCGGATCAGAAGATTCTTGGGGGTATGCTCCATATCGATAAATTCAAGGATCTGGGTCCGATACCCCTGCCCCTCCAAAAGCTCTGCCCGCAAACTGTCTGTATACAGGGCAGCCATCCTCTCCTTTATCACCCCGTACTGAAGTACCGGCTTCATCAACGGATTTTCTATCTGCTGGTTCAGCTCATGCTGACAGCAGGGAACCGACAAGATCACTTTGGCATTCCAGCCAATCGCCTTAAACAATGCATAATCTGTGGCCGTATCGCAGGCATGGAGAGTCACCACCATATCCACCTGATTCACCCCTTCATAGTCGGCAATATCTCCCTGGTAAAAATGCAAATGATCGTATCCATATTTTTCAGCCAAAAGGCTGCACCGGCTTATCACATCCTTTTTCAGATCCAGCCCGATCACCTGAATCGGATAGCCCTTTATCCGATTTAAATAATGATACATGGCAAAGGTCAGATAGGACTTTCCACATCCAAAATCAATGATGGTATTTTCTCTGTCTTTGTCAAGTTTTGGCAATACATCCTCGATAAATTCCAGGAATCGGTTGATCTGACGGAATTTGTCATAGCGGGCCCGAACCACGCTTCCCTCCTCGGTCATCACACCCAGATCCACAAGAAACGGAACCGGAAATCCCTCTTTAAGCACATATCGCTTCTGCCGGTTGTGGGAAAGGACAAAAAGCCTGTCTTTTGTGGAAAGCTGCGGATTCTTTTTCTTTATCTTTACAGTCATAGTCCCCTTTTTCCCTACCAGAACCGTCCCGCTGCCCAAAGGCGAATAAAGTTCCATCTGGCGGAAACTTTCCCTCAGAAGCCTTTTTACATATTCTCCCAGCTCCTCTTTTTGTAGGTTCCGGTGAAATGCCTGATTCCCCTTTTGCTCCTCAGCCTGAAATCTAAGCTCCTTTTTAAGTACAACAGGACGGACTCTCACCTTAGAGAGCCCGTCCTTTCCTGCCGGATTGCTGAAAATCATCTGCTGTAAATGTTCATTAACAAAAAAATCCAACATGGATTCCAGGGTTTCTCTTCCCATTGCTTTAACTTCTCCCTTTTTTCCGTGGCATATCTTTTGGTGAAACTAATTTTTAAAGCTATGGATCGGTGCCGGAATACGGCCGCCGCGGTTTACAAACTTCTCACAGGAGAATCGGTTCACCGGCATCACCGGGGCGTAGCCCAAAAGCCCTCCGAACTCCACCGTGTCCCCCACATTTTTCCCGATCACCGGAATCACCCGGATAGCTGTGGTTTTCTGATTAATCATCCCGATAGCCGCCTCATCTGCAATGATTCCGGCAATGGTGGAAGAGGGCGTATCCCCGGGAATGGCGATCATATCTAATCCTACGGAGCACACACAGGTCATGGCCTCCAGCTTTTCCAAGGTCAGCGCCCCCGTATTCACTGCATCGATCATCCCCTGATCCTCACTGACCGGTATAAATGCTCCGCTTAAACCTCCCACATAGGAGGATGCCATGACCCCGCCCTTTTTCACCTGGTCATTGAGCATAGCCAGAGCGGCGGTTGTGCCCGGAGCGCCTACGGCTTCCAGACCGATCTCTTCTAAAATCTCAGCCACACTGTCCCCCACCGCCGGTGTAGGCGCCAAAGACAGATCAATGATTCCAAAAGGAACTCCCAACCGTCTGGATGCCTCCTGGGCTACCAGCTGTCCTACCCGGGTGATCTTAAAGGCGGTCCGTTTGATGGTCTCGCAGAGCACCTCAAAATTCTCTCCTCTTACCTTTTCCAGGGCAACCTTCACCACCCCGGGACCACTGACCCCTACATTAATAATGGCATCTGCTTCCGTCACTCCGTGAAAAGCCCCTGCCATAAACGGATTGTCATCTGGCGCATTACAAAACACTACCAATTTGGCGCAGCCAAGAGAATCCTGCTCCTTTGTGGCCTGAGCCGTAGCCAGGACAATCTCTCCCATCAGCCGCACTCCGTCCATATTCAGGCCGGTTCTGGTGGAACCCACATTGACCGAGCTGCACACTCGCTTTGTGCAAGCCAGTGCCTGAGGAATCGACCGGATCAGGTTCTCATCTGCTGTTGTCATTCCCTTGGATACAAGAGCCGAATAGCCACCGATAAAATTCACCCCTACCTTGTGGGCTGCCTTATCCAGGGTACGAGCAATGGTAACAAAATCCTCCGGACTCTTGCAAGCACAACCTCCCACCAGTCCGATTGGTGTAACCGATATCCGCTTATTTACAATAGGGACACCAAAATCCCTGGCAATTGCCTCTCCCGTAGACACCAGATCCGCTGCGTATGTGGTAATCTTATTGTATATTTTCTCGTTGAGAGTATCTATGTCGCTGTCACAGCAATCAAGCAGGCTGATTCCCATGGTGATGGTACGCACATCCAGTCTCTCATGCTCAATCATGTTGTTGGTTTCAATCACTTCAAACAAGTTTAGCATTTTGTTTTCCCCCTTAGATCCGGTGCATTTTTGTGAAAATTTCTTCCCTCTGACAGTGAATCTTCACACCGATCTCCTCGCCGATCTCTCCCAACCGGGTATAGATTTCTTCAAAAGGTACAGATGCCTTGTTGATATCCGCAATCATCATCATATTAAAATATTCCTGCACAATCGTCTGGGAAATATCCAGCACATTTACATTGTTCTCTGACAGATAGGTGCATACCTTTGCAATAATTCCCACAGTGTCTTTTCCCACCACAGTAATAATAACCTTGTTCATCTCTCTTTATCCTTTCTTCCTGCCTACACATACAAAATCTGTGACATCTCATCCCGCCTTGCCACCGCAATGGAAAAATCCGATGCACGATAGCCAGTATCCCCCTGGTCGATCTCCAGCTTTACCGTCTCATAGGCCAGGGCCTCGTAATTGTTCTCCTTGCTCAAATGTCCCAACAGGATATATTTTAAATGGTCATGGAGCAAATGATTTAAAAGCCGGCCTGCACTCTCATTGGAAAGATGCCCGTGATCTCCCAAAATCCTCCGCTTAAGATAATAGGGATAGGGACCTGTCTGAAGCATATTTACATCATGGTTAGACTCAATCAGCAGGGCGTTAAGCCCCTGGAGATGATTGATAATATACGAATCGTAATGTCCCATGTCAGTGGCAACTGCCACCTGCTTTTTTCCGCAGCGAAATCGATATGCCACAGGATTGGCCGCATCATGATCAATGGAAAACGGCAGGATATGAAGGTCTCCCACAGAAAACTCCACATCTGGTCTGATTCCCACTAATAACTCTTTTGGATACTCTCCCAGACATTTCTTTTTCCGGATCTCATCTAAGGTCTCACAGGTCCCATAAACCGGGAGCCCATATTTTCTCGCCAAAATCCCCAATCCCCGGATATGGTCAGAATGTTCATGGGTAATGACAATTCCGCTAAGCTCGCTGCCCTTTACTCCGATCTCATTCAGGCCCTGTTCAATTCGCTTATTGCTGATCCCTGCATCCACCAAAAAATGTGTGTTATCCGATCCTATGTAAATACAATTTCCGCTGCTTCCACTTGCAATGCTTACTAATCTCATAGATGTTGTCTCTCTTTTTCTAATTTGCCGGCTGCCGGATAAGAATACACAAAAAGGCTGACCATTATAAGGCTGTTTCACGCCTTTGACGCTCTGCTTACCGGACAGGGAGAACCAAGAAGCCGGGCTATCTGTACCCGGACTTCTTCTATAGACCCGTTATTGTCAATCACCTGATCTGCCAAAAGGAGAAACTCTTCCCTGCATAGCTGATTCCTCATAATATCCTGACATTTCCTTTGGCTGTATCCTCTGTTTTCCATCAGCCTTGAAAGCCGTTTTTCCTCAGAAGCATCCACATACCACAAGGTATCGCAAAGCTTCTTGCTGTTTTCATCAAACAATGCAGCCTCCACCACAACTAAATGAGGACCACCTGGAAGGCTGCGGAGCTGATCTACCTTTTTGCAAAGAACCTGCCAGGTCAGAGGATGAAGCATCTCATTGACCTCGTTTAAAATCTCTGGCTCCTTAAAAATCATGTCAGCAAATGCTTTTCTGTCGAGCCTTCCCTCCTCCCCTAAAATGTTCCTTCCAAACCGGTTGACCAGAAGATAAAAACCCTCATATCCTGGCTCCTCTAGCTGGGCGGCCACCTGATCCGCCAGAAGGATATGAGCGCCATATTCCTCCTTTAAAAGATTGAGAACCTGGCTTTTTCCTGCCCCTATCCCGCCGGTCACGCCGATCACCAGTCCATTGTCGGGCAGTGTAAAATCATCAGTTGGCTTCTGATGCATTCTCCCTCGCCTCCCTCTGCTTTAACAGAGAAAGCAGCAGCTCTTTTGAAATACTGACATTCTCCCCATAAGGGTTAATCACAAATCCCTTTTGCGCACTGAGATGACGAATGAGAATATTTCCAAAATCCTCCATGGTCATAATCAATGCCTGGTTATGGTTTTCCTCCTTATTCCATTTGGCATATTCATCCATATCCGTAAACGCCAGATAATACTTGTCCCCTTTTTCGTTCTGAATATCCTCAAAGCGAATCCGGGTGGAGGGACCCTCCCGCTCAGTCAGAACCGTCTGCTGCTCAATGGGAGACAGCAGACGGGAATTCATCAATACTGCCGCCATATGTCCCCGGGTCTTTTCCGTGTTCTGCCGAATCATGGCGTTCATCGCCTCCACCAGCTCTGGATTTCTGATTTCTTCAGATGTTGTATTCATATTTATATTCCTTCCTTGTATCTTTTCCTCAAGCCTGCAAAATCACCCGAAACCGCCGGGCGTTCCCAGTATAACACAAATTCTATCGGTCATCCACAAAATCTTACATTTTGTTCTCATTTTCCAAAAATACCATGATGTTGTGTTCTGCCTCACTCTCGCCAAATACCAAAATTCCATTATTCTTTAAAAGCTCCGCTGTCACTCCATCCCCTTCTGTCAGTCTTCCCGAATGCGTTCCATCATAGATAAAACCATTTCCGCAGGAAGGGCTCCTCTCTTTTAAAACGGCACACCGGCATCCGAAAAGCTTCGCTAAAGCCAGCGTCTCCTCTGCCCCCCTTTTGTATTCCCTAGTCACGTCTTTTCCATTTACTGTAATCACCTGCTCTCCTACCCGCTCCGCTGGCTCTCTGGGAGTTGGCAGCCCGCCTAAAAGCTCAGGACACACTGGAATCAGATTGGCTTGATCCATCCATACAGGTACTTTATCCTCCACCACACCTTTTTCATTATACCGGCAATGAACGCCTAAAAGACACGCGCTCACCAGGATATTCGGCTTTCGAAAAGATTTTTGCTCTTTCTTTTTGTACAAAATATGGCGGATCCTTCCATAGTAACTGTCCTTTGTGGCCACAATCACATAGCCATGACTGAGCATTGTCCCAAGGCTTGCATGATTGTCCGGATGAACCGTACATAAAAAATACTGATGAGGAAAGCAAAGAAGCTCTCGCTCCGCTGCCTCCAAAAGCCTTCCCTGAAGATGATTTCCCCGATACTGGGGGCGCACACAGACCGAATCCATGTGTGCCACCAAAGCAAGCTGGCCGGCTGTCAGATGAATCTCTTTTCCCAGATTTTTTTTATCCATGTCCGGAAATGCTATGATGAAAAAAGCAGCAATTTCTTTTAAGCCCTGTTCTGTTTTTATCTCTGCCACCATGGTAAAGCCCTGCTTCTCTATATGGCTTTCAATCCAGGAATAGTCGTCTGCCACAAACCATTCTGGGTTTTCCATTGTACGCTGTGTCAGTTCCATTACTTCTGCGATTTCCTTCACATCCGCAAAGACTCCGCGGCGGATTATAAATTCTTCTTTCATTTTTCTCCTTTCCCTTTTGATCCATTCTTAAAAAGTCGCACTTGACATGTGGAAAAAAATCTGTCAGAATTTTCTCGATTCAGAGCATCCCATGCGACAAATATTAAAGGAGCATCCCCATGAAATATGAGCATATAATCTCCGCAATTTTTTTAGAACGCCCCAACCGTTTCATTGCCTATGCAGATCTAAACGGAAAGAAGGTGACCTGCCATGTAAAAAATACCGGCCGCTGCCGGGAACTTCTCCTGCCCGGTGCCTCGGTTCTTCTGCAGTTTCATCCTGATGCTGCAGCACTTGGAAGAAAGACAGAGTATTCCCTGATCGCTGTCCACAAAAAGACAGCTTCTGGCACCCGGCTTATTAATCTGGACTCTCAGGCACCCAACCAGGTGGCTTGGGAATGGCTTTCTCAGGGACAAATTCCTCTTCCCGGTTCTCCTCATCCGGTTCTGACAGACCTGCGCCGGGAGGTGGTCTATCACACTTCCCGTTTTGATCTGTCCTTTTTGCAAAACGGCACCCCTGCTTTTATGGAGGTAAAGGGAGTCACTCTGGAAGAAAATGGCATTGCACGTTTTCCTGATGCTCCTACCCAAAGGGGTGTAAAACATTTACAGGAGCTGGAAGCAGCAGCAAAGGATGGATATCTGTGCTATGTCCTGTTTGTGATTGCCATGAAAAAGATTTCCTTTTTTGAGCCAAACAGCATCACTCATCCTGCGTTTGGGAAAGCACTCTCTCATGCTGCCGCCCACGGTGTCACCGTCCTTGCCCGGGATTGTATTGTCACCTCTGACACTTTGGCCATCGATGCCCCGGTCCCGGTCCGCCTTCCTGCTGCTTTGTGACAATTTTTTGAAATCCCTGGAACGAACTGTCCCACAATGCCCTTCTCCTCAGCAGTTAAGCCTTACTTTGCATCAAACCAGCTCTCTCCCAGGGTTGCCTCCACCTCTAAGGCAACCCGCAAGGAGGCGGCATGCTTCATCTTTTCCTCTAATATCTCCACCACCTCCTCTGCCTCCGCCTTTGGCGCCTCCACCAAGAGCTCGTCATGAATCTGCAACACGATCCGGGATCGCAGGTTTCTTCTTTCCAGCTCCTGATCCACCCCGATCATAGCCAGCTTCATAATATCTGCTGCTGAGCCCTGAATGGGGGAATTCATGGCAACCCGTTCTCCAAAGGAGCGCTGCATGAAATTCCCTGATTTTAACTCCGGCACCGGACGCCTTCTGCCAGACATGGTGGTGACAAATCCCTGTTCCTTTCCATCTGCCACCTGCTTGTCTAAAAACACTTTCACACCTGGATAGGTCTCAAAATATTTATTAATATATTCCAAAGCTTCCTGCCTGGAAATGCTTAAATCTTCACTGAGCCCAAAAGCACTGATTCCATAAACAATCCCAAAATTCACCGCCTTGGCATTGCGCCTCTGAAGAGGAGTCACCTGATCAAGAGGCGTGTGGAACACCTCCGATGCAGTGATGGCATGGATATCCTGGGCCTCCCCATATGCCTGAATCAGTCTTTCATCCCCGGACATGTGAGCCAGGATCCGCAGCTCGACCTGTGAGTAATCTGCATCCACAAAAACACAGCCCTCTTCCGGCACAAACACCTTGCGGATAGCCCTGCCAAGTTCCATCCGCACCGGAATGTTCTGCAGATTGGGCTCTGTGCTGCTGATCCTTCCGGTGGCTGTGATGGTCTGATTGAACTTCCCATGAATCCTTCCATCCTCGCCAATATAGACAGCCAGCCCTTCCGCATAAGTGGAATTCAGTTTTGTCAGCTGCCGGTAATCCAGGATCTTCTGCACCAGAGGATAATCACAAGCCAGCTTTTCCAATACATCCGCTGCTGTGGAGTAGCCTGTCTTTGTCTTTTTCCCATGAGGAAGCTTCATATGATCAAACAGCACCTCCCCCAGCTGCTTGGGAGAATTAATATTAAATTGTTCCCCTGCCAGATCATAGATCTCCTGCTCCAGCTTACAGATCTTTTCCTTCAGATTTTCCCCGTATGCTTTCAACTGCTCCTTATCCACCCGGATTCCGGCTTTTTCCATATGATAAAGGCTGTAAATCAACGGCATCTCCATGTTACAAAACAGTTCATACATTTGCTGTGCCTTTAATTTCTCTATCAGAACAGGCATAGACTTCCAGGCAATGTATCCCATATAACAGGCACAGGTGATCGCGCTTTCTTCTCCCCGGGCCAAAGCTTCCCCCAGCCTTCCCTTTCCCAGCAGATCCGTCCGTGAGGGAACCGCCAGTTCCAGATAATCCCTGGCCAGATCCTCATAATCATATGTGTCCTTCAAAGGATTTAAGAGATATCCGGCAACCCCTGCATCTAACACCGGACTGTCGTAGTCCAGATTTAAATATTTCAGCTGAGATTTCAGATCCAAAACAGATGCCCTGCTTTCCCCTTCCCCCAAGTGCCCCAAAAGGGCTTCCAGCTTGTCGCAAAGATAAGCCCCTGTAACAAAACCGGAAACCGGCACGCCATAACACTCCTCCTCACCAAAGCAAATCCCCAGACCCTCGATTCCTTCCGGCCCGGTAATCAGCTGGAAGCCCGTCCGCTCTGCTTTTTCCGCCTTCTCAAAGATCTGCTCCACTCCGGCGTACTCCTCCACCAGCCAGAAATGATCTTCCACAGAACAACTGTTTCTCTGCTGTTCATCAAACCGGGACAAAAAGGACTTAAAGCCAAGACGCTTCATATACTGGTAGGCAGCTGGTGTATAAAGATTCTCCACCTTGGCATTCTCATAAGAAAATTCAATGGGGCAATCCAGACAGATGGTAGCCAGCTGTTTACTCATCACAGCCATATCATAATGCTCCTCCAAAGCCTTCTTCGCCCGGGGCGGACGGATCTCCTCTAAATGGGCATAGGCATTTTCAATACTCCCATATGTGACAATCAGGCTGGTGGCTGTCTTTTCGCCGATAGACGGCACTCCGGGAATATTATCCGAGGCATCCCCCATAAGCGCTTTTACATCAATAAATTCCAGAGGTGTCACTTGGTACTCCCGCTTTACATCCTCCGGATAATAGTCTTTTACCTCCGTGCCGTTTCGGTTTGTCTTGGGGATCCGTATCTTGATGTGGGTGTCTGCCAACTGCAAAAGATCCCGGTCTCCGGATATGACAGAGACCTCCACTTCATCCCCGGCTATCCTTTTAGCCAGAGTTCCTAAAATATCATCCGCCTCATAGCCAGCCACGGTCATAATTGGAATCTCCATGGCAGAGAGTACCTCTTTCATTAAAGGCACCTGTTCCCGAAGTTCCTCTGGCATGGGCTTTCGGGTACCTTTATATTCTGGATACATCTTATGACGGAAGGTAGGCTCATGAAGGTCAAAGGCCACTGCCAGATGATCTGCCTTTTCCTCCTCAAGAATCTTAAACATAATATTGAGGAACCCATACACCCCATTGGTGTGGAGTCCCTCATAATTAGTCAGCTCCGGCACGCCGTAAAATGCCCTGTTTAAAATGCTGTGACCGTCAATTAATACCAGTTTTTCCATTACAATCTCCTTGTTTTGAACGATTATTTCCCATTCCCCAGACGAACTGCTGTACAGCCGTTTAAGGGTGACATTCTTCTGTCGCTGTGTCGGCCTCTTATCTCAAAAGCCCGGTCTGCTGCCAGATTCTCAGCTGAAGCACCAACACAACCAAAACCCCTGTGGTGCAGAGAGTCTCCACAGCATACCGGATCACTCTTCTCAAACGGGCGGCCCGCACTTTCAGCCAAGCCAAATCCAGGCTCTCCTCCAGGGCTCCTGTGATGTCAAAAATCCCTGTGCCCAGATCCAGCTGCCGAAGTCCCACGGAAACCGTATAGTAGATCTCTAACTCCTCCCGGCAGGAATCACAGTCCTGGATATGCTCCAGAAACTCATCCAGCTCTTCCTCCCCTAGCCCTTCATCAATATAGGGCATTACCATCTTTTCCACTTCCCTGCAGGTCAGCATATCCTCACTTCCTTCCCGGCAACTGCCAAAATCCTTTTAACCTTTATTATACACAGTTGCTATCCGGGATTCAAGGATTTTCCTGTGAAACAAAAAATTCAGAACAAAAAACCAGCACAAACGCAATTACAGCCGTACCGGTTTTTACATCAGTTCCTCCCAAGTCTTTTAATGGCTTCTGAGTCATAATTTATCCGATATTCCTTTAACCTCATCAGTGCATTGGGATGGCAGCAATTAACAATCCAAACCAGAATCCGGCTTGGCTCTTTTACCACCCTTGACTATCCCCCCATTCTCTGATAGAATCAACCATAATCCAAACCATTACATAAGCGCCAAAATTCCTAAGCCGTCCCCCATTCACGTCTTTGGAATATTTCCAGCACAGAAAGGAATACCTTATGCCAAAATTAAACCAAAACTACCAAAATCTAAAGGAAAGCTATTTATTCTCTGAGATTGCCCACCGTGTCGCTGACTACGCGCTGGCCAATCCGGACAAAAAGATCATCCGCTTAGGCATTGGTGATGTGACTATGCCCTTAGGCAGCCATATCATCCAGGGCCTTCACTTAGGGGTTGATGCCATGGCCTCCCCAGACACATTTAAAGGCTATGGCCCGGAACAGGGGTACGATTTTCTTCGGAATGCCATCAGCGCTTATTATGCCAAAAACGGAATTTCTGTGGATGCAGGAGATATTTTTGTCTCTGATGGAGCTAAAAGTGATACAGGCAATATCTCCGAGCTGTTTGATATGGACAATGTGATCCTCATCCCTGACCCAGTTTATCCCGTCTATGTGGATTCCAACCTAATGAGCGGAAAAAAGATCACCTACTTATCCGGCGATGCAGACAATCAGTTTCTTCCCATGCCGGACAAAAACATCCACGCAGATATTATTTATCTGTGCTCCCCCAACAATCCCACTGGAGCAGTCTATAACCGGCAGCAGCTTAAGGAGTGGGTCGATTACGCCCTGACCAATCAGGCCGTTATTCTGTTTGACTCGGCCTATGAAGCTTTTATTACGGATCCTGCGCTTCCCCGCAGCATCTATGCCATTGAGGGTGCCAAACGGTGCGCCATTGAATTTTGCTCCCTCTCCAAGACAGCAGGTTTTACCGGCACCCGCTGCGGCTATACTGTCGTTCCAAAGGAGCTGGTTTTTGCTGCCTCTGATGGCAGGAATATGTCTCTTCACGCTATGTGGAACCGCCGTCAGTCTACCAAATTTAACGGCACCTCTTATATTATCCAAAAGGGTGCCCAGGCCGCATTCTCCCCGGAAGGCATGAGACAATGCCAGGATAATATCCGATACTATCAGAAAAACGCCCGGATGATAGCCGATACTCTCACCAGAAAAAATATCCCGTTTTTTGGCGGCATTCACTCCCCCTATATCTGGTTTGAATGTCCAAATAATATGGAGTCCTGGGATTTCTTTGATTACCTGTTAAGCAATGCCCAGATCGTTGGTACCCCTGGCTCAGGTTTTGGCAAAAACGGCACCCGCTACTTCCGCCTGACAGCCTTTGGAACCCAAGAAAATACTGCCGAGGCTATGGAACGTTTTAACAAACTATTTTAAAAGGAAGGAAAGGTAAAACATGACAAATCAGACCGGTTATTTATGGAAAGATAAAAAGCATCATCTCTGGTTCCCAATCAGCTTCACCACCTACTACATAGAAGAAGATCGCCTCATGATCAAACAGGGATTTCTAAACACAACCCTTGATGAGACGCTTCTCTACCGCATTGTGGATTTAACCTTCCATCAGACTTTGGCAGGCAAAATCTTCGGCACTGGTGATATCATTTTGAAAACAAAGGTCGATTCCACGCCTGAGATTGCCTTGAAAAATATCAAAAAGCCTATGGAGGTTCGCCGCCTTTTGTCCCAGGCCATCGAGGAGAGCAGAAGGTCTTACAATGTAGTAGGCAAAGAATTTTACAGCACTTCCTCCCATGAGCACATGGATCTGGATGAGGACGGCACGTGTGATTTTGACCATACTCCCATGTAAATTACCATTTTTTGAAATCTCATCAAAAAACTGCTTGCCAAATTCTCCCTCTTATGCTACAATATTGTCGTTGCAAAGATAAGCCGGCGTGGCGGAATGGCAGACGCAGCAGACTCAAAATCTGCCGGGGGCAACCTCGTGCCGGTTCGAGTCCGGCTGCCGGCATCCTTGGCAGGGGCAAAAGCCCTGGAAATTCTTAAATTTTGAGAATTTCCAGGGCTTTACCTATATCCTTTTACCTGATAGACCGGGGTTCCCTCTGCACATTTTTTCAGCTTTCTTCCTTTCTCCATAAATCCGTAAGATTTTTTTACTACCCATTTTCTTCCTTATCCTTTATAATAGCATTAATCACAATCAGATATGAGGAGGAATCACCGATGATAAATTTTGACCAAGTTACACGTTTCCATAAATCAGCCATTCTTTGCCCCCTGATCCTGGTGGCCGCCATCTCTGTCACTGGCTGTAAAAAATCCCCGGAAAAGATTGACTTAACCAGCACCCATACCACGGCTGCTGAGACTATGGCCTCTTCCACTGCAGAGCCTGCCGAAACCCAGCCAGAAACCAGTGCCAGGGAAACTGCCGAGGCAGCCTCTGCAACCCAGGGTTCTGACAAAGTCACCAACAAAAAAATGACCACCCAATCAAACACCCACTCCTCCGGTAAGGTTTCCATTGACTATCCCAGCCTGGTCAATATGGAGGACTCTCAGAAAGCTGCTGCGATTGATGCTCTGTTAAAGAAAAATGCTCTGTCTGTGCTGGACGCTTGGAAAATCAATGACCAGGAGGATTCCCTCAATGTAAACTGCCAGGTCCTTTCTGCTGACCGTAACCGCATCACCGTTCTCTACACCGGCACTCTGACCAAAAAAGGGGATGCTGTACCAACAAACATTATGTACAGCAATACCATTGATGTCCCCAACGTATCAGATATCGGCTTTGACCATTTTGCTGATCCCTACACTATGGCAGGTTATGTTCTATCTGGTGACTGCGAATTTTATAATGTCAGCAATGAAAAAAAAGCCGGGCTGATGGATGTAAAAAACAAGATCAGCTTAGAGGATTACACGGAGATGTTTACCAATGCTGACTTTCCCTTTGAGGGGGATTTGCCAAAGGTATTCAGCTATGAGCACCAGGGCGTGATCTATTTCTCCATCCCTGTACCTCATGAACTGGGTGATTATGCAATTGTAATGTTTGCCCCGGACAACAAGTAATTGAGCCAATTTTTAAAGCAAAACCGGATGACAAGCCCTTTTGGGGCATGTATAATAGAACCAGAATATGTGAATACAAGAAAGGATAACACTTATGGAAAACGTAACGATTATCAGTCACCCTCTGATCCAGCACAAGATTTCCATTCTTCGGGATAAGAGAACCGGCACCAATGAATTTCGTTCTCTGATCGAGGAGATTGCCATGCTGATGGGCTACGAAGCTCTGCGGGATCTTCCGGTGGAGGATGTCCCGGTGGAAACACCGATTGAAACCTGCATGACCCCCATGATCTCCGGCAAAAAGCTGGCAGTGGTTCCCATTTTAAGAGCCGGTCTGGGAATGGTAAACGGTATCCTGGCTCTGGTTCCCAGTGCTAAGGTTGGTCATATCGGCCTGTACCGGGACGAAACCACCCATGAACCTCATGAGTATTATTGTAAGCTTCCCACCCCCATTGAGCTGAGAACGATTGTAGTCACGGATCCCATGCTGGCCACTGGTGGCTCTGCTGTAGCGGCAGTGGACTTTATCAAGCAGCATGGCGGAAAGCATATCAAGTTTATGTCCATTATTGCTGCCCCTGAAGGCGTGGAGCGCCTTCAAAAAGCCCATCCGGATATTCAGCTTTACATTGGCCATCTGGATCGCTGTCTCAATGAAAATGCCTATATCTGTCCTGGCTTAGGGGATGCCGGCGACCGGATCTTCGGCACCCGGTAAAACCCACGTCATTGGATACACACAGCAAAGAGAAAGGTCTGTCAGGAAAATCTACATTTCCCGGCAGACCCTTTCTTATTCTTGCTTCAGGGCAATCTCTCCCTGGTTTTTGTAGATCGAATGGGCATCCACACATCTGCGAACACTGGACAAAGGATAAATGTTGGTATTCTTCCCGATCACAGTCCCGGGATTTAACACAGAACCGCAGCCCACCTCCACTTCATCACCGATCATAGCGCCGAATTTCTTCATGCCAGTCTCAATGTCCCCATCCTCCCCGTGAACCTTCACCAGCTTTTTGTCCGACTTTACATTGGAGGTAATGGAGCCTGCCCCCATGTGAGCCTTGTAGCCTAAAATAGAATCCCCTACATAATTGTAATGAGGAACCTGCACGTTATCAAACAAGATCACATTTTTAAGTTCTGTGGAATTGCCCACCACAGCCCCAGCTCCAATGATGGCCTTGCCCCGGATATAAGCACAGTGACGGATCTCCGCTGCCGGGCCAATGATCACCGGCGCTATGATCCCTGCCGTAGGGGAAACCTTGGCAGTCTTGTGAATCCAGATCCCATCAATCGGATTATCATATTCATTCTTTGGAAGAGACTCTCCCAATTTCCGGATAAACGCTCCAATATGGGGGAGCACCTCCCAGGGAAATTCGTATTCCTCCAGCAGGGATTTTGCCATGGTGTGCTCTAAGCTGTAAAGTACATCGATCTTCATGTCATTTTTTTTCATAATCAAACCTCCTGATTTCATTCGCGTTCTGACACGTTCACTAGCTAATTGGTATAATTCTTTCCTGTATTTGTAAAATGTTCCCGAAGTTCATGCTGATTATTCAGCCTTAGCACCCCATAGGTACGGCCGGCTACAAAATGCTCCAGCTTTTGCATATACTCCTCCGGAGTGATGGACCCTTCTGCCACATAGGTAAGTCCCTTCTCCCAGCTGGCAGTCAGCTCCGGGTTTAAAAGCTGGCGGATTGAAGCACCCACCACATCAAAAACCAATTCCCCCAAAAGGGTAGGCGTGATGATCTGCGTCTTACCGTTTAATGACAGGTAGTTAATGTTTACCAGCTTTTTTAATATTTCTGCCCGGGTTGCGCTGGTCCCAATGCCACTTCCCTTAATCTGAGCCCGCAGTTCCTCATCCTCGATCAGCTGACCTGCATTTTCCATAGCCAGAATCATGGAACCAGAGGAATAACGCTTAGGCGGGGAGGTCTCCCCCTCTTTGATGGAAAGGCTAGCAACAAGAAACTTCCCTCCCTTTTTCAGGGTCTCCAGCATGGCAATAAAAGCCGGATTCTCCTGATTTTTCTGATTCAGCTGTGAATCCCCCTTTTCTCCTCCATCCCTATCTGTGCCGGTTCTGTCTGCCCCTTCTCCCTCCTGTACCTTCTTTTCTATATCCGGCTGCCTCTTTTTCAATCGGGACACATCCGCTACCTTCAGATACCCCTGCTCCTTTAAGACGCGAAAACCTGCAAAAAAATGCTCCCGATCCACTTCCAAATCCAGATTATATTTTTGATAAACTGCAGCAGGATAGAAAATGCTTAAAAACCGCCTGGCAATCAACTCGTAAACCTTTCCTCCCAAAGGCGCTACCCGGCTCAAGCCCCCAAGACCCTGTCCGGTAGGTATGATGGCATAATGATCTGTGATCTGCTTGTCATTGACATACCGGGTCTTTCTGATCTCTTTATAAGTCCCCCGGGTCAGAATCTCTGCTGCAAACGATCCCAGTGGCTGAAAGCTTTGCAGTCCCCCGATATTTTTGTGAATCTCCTTTGCCACTGCCGTGGACAGCACCCGGGCATCGGTTCGGGGATAGGTGACCAGCTTTTTCTCATACAACTCCTGAACAATCCGAAGAGTCTCATCCGGGCTGATCTTAAACAGCTTGGAACAGTCATTCTGCAGCTCTGCCAGATTGTATAAAAGTGGGGGATTCTTTGTCTCCTTTTTCTTTTCGATCTTGTTAAGCACTGCCATAAGAGGCTGGTTCTTCTGCAAAATACAGATCAGTTCCTGAGCGTGTTTTTTTTCTTTAAATCCATTTTCCTTGTACAGGAATGGAGACTGGTAATAGCGGGAGCCTTCCACACTTCTCCATTCTCCGTCAAAGTACATGCCATTTGCATCAAAATTACCAATCACCCGGTAAAATGGTGTCTTGACAAAATCCCGGATCTCCCGCTCCCGCCGAACCACCATTCCCAACACACAAGTCATTACCCGGCCCACAGAAAGCACAGTCCGATCTGTTTTCATATATCCTGAGATTGTGGGACCATATTTTAAGGTAAGAAGCCGGGAAAAATTGATACCCATCAGGTAATCCTCCTTGGCCCGCAGATAAGCGGAGGAGGCCAGATTGTCGTAGGCAGACCAATCCTTTGCATTGTGGATTCCCCGCAAAATCTCCTCCTCTGTCTGAGAATCGATCCAGACCCGCTTGCGCACCTTTCCCTTTACCCCTGCCATCTGATCCACCAGGCGGTAAATATATTCTCCTTCCCTTCCGGAGTCGGTGCAAATGTAGATTACATCCACATCCTGCCGGGTAAGAAGGCCCTTTACGATCTGAAACTGTTTAGACACTCCCTCAATCACCTGGTACTTAAATTCCTTTGGCAAAAAAGGCAGCGTCTGCAGGCTCCACCGTTTATAAACAGGGTCATAGGCTTCCGGATAGCTCATCGTAACCAGATGTCCCACACACCAGGTTACAATCACAGAATCCGATTCTATATAGCCATCCGCCTTGCGGCCCGATATTTTCAGCGCTGCTGCAAACTGCTGGGCTACGCTGGGCTTCTCGGCAATGTATAGTGATTTTCCCATGTACTTTTAAGTATTCCTTTCCCTGTCTGGTTCTATTTTCCAGAATAAGCCAAATGCATGGTATCCTGTTTCATATAATTCATATACATCTGGGTTGTGGCAAGATCTGCATGTCCCAACATGTTTTTTACTGCCTGTAGATCCGCGCCACTGCGGATTAAATGAACCGCAAAGGAATGGCGCAGGGTGTGAGGCGTGATGTCTGACAGGATTCCTGCCTTTTCTCCATAATATTTAAGAATCTTCCAAAAGCCCTGCCGGGAAAGAGGACGCCCGTTGCAGTTGGTGAACAGGCAGGAAGATTCCCTTCCCTTTAAAAGAGAATCTCTGGCATGATCCAGATAATTTTTCATGGCCAGGCTTACGCTTTTGCCAAAGGGGATAACCCGCTCCTTTTGCCCATCCCGACAGATGATAAAACCCACTTGCAGATTCACATCGGAAATCTTTAGGGCAATCAGTTCTGACACCCGGATCCCAGTGGCATATAAAAGCTCCAGCATCGCCTTGTCCCTCAGCTCTTTCGGAGTATCTCCGTCCGGCTGACGCAAAAGCATCTCCACCTCCTCCACGGAGAGAATCACTGGCGCCTTCTTCTCAATCTTTGGTGTCTTTAAAAACTGGGAAGGATCCTTTGCAATCTTCCCCTCGCAAATCTCATAATGAAAAAATCCTTTGATAGAAGCAATCACCCGGGAAATGGTGGTAGTTGCCTTCCCTTCTCCCTCTAAATATAGTATGTAGGAATTCAGACTCGTCTGAGTCACCTTTGAAATCTCGGCAATCCCTTGTTTTTCCAGATACAAAGCCAGCTGTGTCAGATCCCGCCGATAGGAAAGCACGGTATTTTGTGATGCCTTCCTGACATTTTCCAAATAGACTGCAAAAGCGTCAACCTCCTCCTGCATGCCATATGTCCTCCGTTCTTTGATAGATTTACCATTTTCCCATATGGTATCCCTGTATTCATTCCCAAATCGTAACATAACACTTAAAAATCTTTCCTGTCAATCTAAAAACTTTAAAACAAAAAGGAGAGAAGCCTGGCGTTTACATGAATCTCCAGCAAAATCCCAAAGAGTATAAGCGCAGCCACCGCTCCCCAAAAGCGGCCTTTGCGGGTCTCATACCCAGAAAGACATTTAAAAATCAGAATCCCCCAGGCTGTTCCGTAAAAAATCTGATGGGGAAAGACAGATATCAAAAACACAATCAGTCCGAAAATCCCCCGATACCAGGTCATCAATACCAGAGACAACCCGGCAGCACATCCAACCCATGCCAGAAGAAGAGGGATCGCCACCTTGTGCAGACGGCTTCTGCACAAAGCCTCGACCATTGCTGTCTGGAAAATACGCACTGCCAAAATCCGAAACACACATTTCCAATCCCCGGTTGCCGTGTTCTGCCATCCCTCCAAAACGTACTGATACAACACCTGATAATCCACCAGCCCGGAGGCAAACACCCGGTTGGCCCCTATGGTTGCAAGCATCAGCCCTACGCTGATCCAGAATAACAAATAAATCCCCTGGTTTCTCCTCATGCTTGGTCCACCGTTTTTTATCAGTCTACGCGGTGGCAGGCCTTCTTATGAATATTTCCGGGCATAGGCCAGAATCGCTGCAGTCGTCTTGGCATCTGTCAGCTTTCCGGTATAGATCATCTCCTCCAGATCCTTTAAGTCCCACTCCTCCACATAGACCACCTCATCCTCATCCAGGTGCTGATGAGAGGGGATCAGATTTTTGGCCACAAAAATATCAATCGCCTCATCGCAAAATGCCACGGTAGTGTTCATCCGCATCAGAAATTCCAGCTTATCGCAGCGATAACCGGTCTCCTCCTCCAACTCCCGGTACGCACACTGGATCCTGGGCTCGTCCGGTGCATCCACCTTGCCCGCCGGAATCTCTAAGGTCTCCCGATCTAGGGCATTGCGGTACTGACGTACCATCAAAATCTTTCCCTCATTGGTCACTGGTATCACTGCTGCCGCCCCGTCATGGTGGATATAATCCCACCGTGCCTCATGGCCATTGGCCACCACCGTGTCCTGATAGATTTTTAATATCGTCCCTGTGTACTTAAGCTGACGCTCCAGCCGGATCACCGGCTCCACCACATTTTGCTCCTGCTGCTTTCCTTCTGTCTTGTCCATGACGTTTGTTCCCTTCTTTCTAAGTGCAGATCCCTGCCAGTAAGCCCTCTGCTTTGGCCCAAAAGTTTATTTCTCAGAAATCCTCCTGCCTTTGACTAATAACCGGGACCGGATAAACACTACCGGATATTCTCACATTTGGCATAACAGGCATCGCAAGCCTTCATCACTGCGTTCCGCAGGCCGTACTCCTCTAAAGCTGCCACTGCCGCAATGGTAGTTCCCCCGGGAGAACACACCTGATCCTTTAACTTCCCCGGATGCTCCCCGGTGTCCAAAAGCATCTTGGCGCTTCCAAGAACTGCCTGAGCTGCCAGATCATAGGCCACTTTTCTGGGCAGGCCATATTTTACCCCGCTGTCTGCAAGGGCCTCCATAAACATATATACATAAGCAGGAGAACTGCCACTGACACAAACCACCGCATTGATCAGCTTCTCCTCCACTAACACCATCTGCCCGAAGGACTCAAAAAAGCAGCGGATCGTGGCTTGCTCTTCTTTAGAAAAAGTCGCCTCATCATAGCAGACACCGCTAACTCCCTCCCCCACCAGCGCCGGTGTGTTGGGCATGGCCCGAACCACCCGGACATCTTCACCGAAATATCCCTTCAGGTCAGCTACCGAAACGCCAGGGGCAATGGATATGAGAATCTGTTCTTTCGTTATCCCCTGACCGACTGCCTCCACCACCTTGCCCAGCTGCTGCGGCTTCACCGCCAGAATCACATATTGGGAGGAAGAAGCACAAGCCAGACCGCTTTCCATCGACACAGCTCCCGTTACTGCCGCCACATCCCCGGCTCTCTCTTTATTTTTTTCGTAAAAGGCGATATCATCCGGTGAAAAGGTCTTTAAAAGCCCCTTTATAATGGCAAAACCCATATTCCCTGCTCCGATAAAGCCAAATTTAAATGGAAATCCCACTGTTTCTCCTCCCTTTCCAATGTGCTCCATCCATTCTCACATTCTCACCTCAGGGCTAACACTCATGGCATCCAAAGTCACCTTCATAATATCCTTAATTTCCTCTGGGGTCATCTTCATTTTAGCTGCCAGCTCCTCCACTGTAGCCTCCCGGCCCAACTCCTCTGCCATCATCTGAGAGATATCCTTCAGCACATTAACCCGGGCAGCCACCTCCTCGGCAGCCTGCTTTTCCTGCTTCTGCATCTGCAATGCATCTTCCATCCTCTCCTCTGCCAGGGCTCTCACCTGGCTTTTAAAATCCCCTTCCTTATATTGTTCCAATGCCAAAAGAAGTGCCATATTGGCCTCCTGGATCAGATCTCCCATGGGAAGTCCCCGGTTTTTGTATCCGCCTGACAACTCCACCACGAAATGCAGCATCCCCTCCAAAAGCCGCTGTCTGGCAGAAGGGTCTCCCTCCTGGTGCTTCTTAAGAAGCATCCGTTCCTCCTCATTCGTACAGGCAGGAATCCGTTTCACCTCCTCTAAATACATCTGGTAAACATCATCATGCATACAGGCTCTCCTCCTTACCCCTCCGGATAGTTCAGACGCTTCTCATCAATCGCCAGCAAAGTCTCTTTCAGGAAACGATCTGCCAGATACTTTGCCATAGGCAGGTTCATATCCAGATAATTGCCGCAGTCTCTGGCAGCCGCCCCCGGCACCTCCCCCTCAAAGCTCCGAATAAAGGTAAACATCTCCACCATCAGAGGCACAATATCCTTTGACCCATAATCTCCTGCCAACAAAAGATAAAAGCCGGTCCGGCAGCCCATGGGACCAAAATACAGAACCTTTTCTGAAAATTCCTCATGATTGCGCAGATAGGTGGCCCCTAAATGCTCAATCGTGTGAACCTCCGCCGTATTCATCACCGGCTCAAAATTGGGTCTGGTCATTCGGATGTCAAAGGTGGTGATGACTGCATCTCCTGCCTTGTCCTTCCGGGACACATACACACCGGGAAGAAGTTCTAAATGGTTAATGGTAAAACTTGTTATTTTTTCCATAGGATAAGTTTCCTTTCCTTTATAATCCACTAAATTATACCGTTTTCAGGAATAGATTTCAATATGTGGATTACAATTTTTAAAAAAAGACTCCTCCTTTGGGGCCATTTCAAATAATTGGTTATTCTGTAACGATTCATCCATGCGACAATTTGTACAAAAAAACCTGCAGGCACACGAGCTTGTGTACCTGCAGGTTTTTTATCAAATTATTCCCTTTCCCTTATATCTGACAACAGATTTACTTTGTCAACACTGAAACTCCTGTATCCTGCACTGCCCCGCCAAGGGATTCTCCCTCTAAAGCCTTGACAGCTGCCTTCACGCCTTCCTCACCCATTACATCCGGGTTCTGAGCCATGGTACACAGAAGATATCCATCATTGATCAGGTTCATAATCGCATCCGACTTGTCAAAGCCCACGCCCACGATGCCGGCATTGCCGGAAGCCTTGATGGCGTTTCCAGTCCCAGTGGTGGAGCCTTCGTTACATCCGAAGATACCCACAACACCCTGGGTAATATAGTTCTCTGCGATAGTCTGGGACTTGGCTGCATCACCCTCGCCGTACTGGGTCTCCATCAGCTCAAAACCCTTACCTTCAAATGCTGAGCGGAAGCCGGCCTCTCTCTTTACGGTGGAGTCGGTGGCTGCATTTACATTGACAATTCCGATCTTGCCGGAGGTAACTCCTGCTGCCTCCAATGCCTTGATCATCTCCTCGCCAGCCGTCTTTCCTGCTGCCTCATTGTCCGT
>JAAWEL010000024.1 GCA_022794255.1 Lachnospiraceae bacterium | reverse complement strand
GCTTCCGCAGCTGGCTGCTGAGCAGCAGCAAAGGCGGCAGCAATCTCATCTGCACTCATGGTTCGGTTGGAAGTCTCGGGAGCCGGAACAGCTTCAGGAGCCGGGGAAGGCGAAGCTTCCGCAGCTGGCTGCTGAGCAGCGGCAAAGGCGGCAGCGATCTCATCTGCACTCATGGTTCGGCTGGAAGTCTCGGGAGCCGGAGCAGATGGGGGCTCAACTGCGGGTTGCTGTGCGGCCGCAAAGGCGGCGGCAATTTCATCCGGGCTCATGGTCCGGTTAGAAGTTTCGGATGATGTCTGTGTGCTCATATCTGGTGTTGCCTCCTGTTTGGTTTCTGCCTTTAATTCCTGGGATAAATTATTTAAAATCTCCTGGGATACCCGGTCATTTCTGCTCCCCTCATCCACAACCGTGACCTTCTTGGGAGTGACGGAATGGGACTGAACATCGGTCTTTTTCTCCTGCCCGGCCGCAGTGTCCTGAGAGGGCACTGCGGGCTCACTGGCCGGGGCGGAATCACCGGAAGCACCATTGGTCAGAAGATCCATTACATGTGAAGTTTTATTTGTTTTTTTAGCCATTCTGTGCTACCTCCTTTAAATGGATCTCTGGTGCAATCTCGTCAAGAAATGCCAGATAATCCTTTACCGCCGATGAGCGGGGATTGTATGAAAAAATACTTTCACCGTGAGCCGGAGCCTCCGCAACGGCAACACCGGATCGGATCTTTGTATCAAACACACGGGAATTGATCTGGTTGGCCAGCTGCTGAGCCATTTCAAGAACATCCCGTGACAAAAGGGTGCGTCCGTTGAATCGGGTAAGCAGGATGCCCAGAACATTTAAGTTGGGGTTGAAGGTTTCGCGGACTGTATCAATGGTCTCTTTTAACTGGGCAAGCCCTACCAGGCTTAGGATATCGGAAGCCATGGGAATAATCAGGAAATTGGAAACGGAATAGGCATTGACCGTCAATAGGTTCAGCGCCGGCGGCGTATCTATGATAATATAATCATACTGGTCGATAACCGGCTTTATGGCATCCCTGAGAATATATTCCCTCCTGCCCTTGATGGATTCCAGGCCGCTGCTGCTGAGGGTGATATCTGACACCAGCAGATCGCCATAATCGCTCTTAAAAAGGGCTTCTTGGACCGGTACGGTGCCCTTTAACACATCCAGAACCGTATAAGGGTTATCCATCCCCGCTCCAAGACAAAATCCCAGGTTACCCTGGGGATCTAAATCAATTCCCAGAACCCTTTTGCCTGCAAGGAAAATCCCGGAGGCTATGGCTGCGGATGTAGTAGTTTTGCCGACTCCGCCTTTCTGATTGGAAACTGTAATAATGATAGACAAAACGGTACCTCCAATGATAGAATAGTAAATGGTAAAAATGATTTTTTTAGTTCAGATATTATTTTTATTATATAACATGTCGATAAATAAGTATAGATTAAAAATGATTTTTTTCTGTGTATTAAGCCCTTAGATGACAGAAATTGGGGTTGTCTGAGCGGCAGTTCAGAAGATGAAGGAGATTGGAAGAGAAAGGAGATATAAAAATGGCGAGTGTAACATCGACAAGCAGCCTGGGCAATACATCTTTGAGAGGATATGGCGGTATGGCCTCCGGTATCGACCGGGATGAGATCATAGAGCAGATGACTCTTGGCACTACCACGAAGATCACCAATCAGGAGAAAGAAATTACCAAGCTGGAGTGGAAGCAGGAGGCGTACAGAAGTATCAGTGACAAGATTTTGGATCTGTACGACAATTTTTCCAGTTATACTTCACCCACCAGTTTAAAAGATCCCAATACTTTTGCCAAGAATTTGATCAGCGTACTGGGAAAGGAAGAAGCAACCCGGTTTATCACTGCTACAGGAAGTTCTCAGCTGGTGAACAGCGTCTCGGTTCAGGCGGTGAGGCAGCTAGCTACATCCAGTGTATATAAATCAGATGCAAAGCAGGGAGCTTTGACCACCAATTTAAAGGACTTGGAAGGGGCGTTTATGTACGAGTCCAAGCTGATGGGACGGCAGCTTCGTTTTGGTATTGCAAATGGGGACGGAACATATTCTAACACACAGACGTTTACTATGCCCACAACTTACAAGGATAAGGATGAAAACGGAAATGAAGTAACGAAGAAGATTGATTATTTCCTGGGCGAGATAAGACTGGCAGACGGCACTACAAGGCTTGAGACAGAAGAAGAATACGGAGAGCGTCTGGCCAAAGAGCTGAATAAAGCTCTTGAGCAGTCTGAGGTTACTTTTGGTACAAATGATGGAAGTGGAACGACCAAAGGCGATAAGATTGGAGATGTCCTTAAATTTGAATATAAAGATGGTAAGATGAACCTTGTCCAGAAAGACGGCAAGAGTATGGGCAATTATGTAATCCAGGGCAACTCCACAGCATTGGGAGCTTTAGGCTATAAGGGAGAGGTGGGAGATACCGGCCTTACCCTGACTGACTTTAATAATGGCTTGAATGGTTTTAAGGATTCCGCATTAGTGCAGACAAGTGCTCTTGATTATCTGGCAGGGAAGAAGCTTACATTCAATTATGACGGCAGTAAAAAGGATATTGAGCTAATCACGTCCGAGGAGGCAAAGGAGCTTTTAAAGATTGGACTGACTCCTGAGAAAGAACAGGAGATTATAGACCAATTTGAATTGGACTATGCAGAAGGATCAGCCCTCAGGGATCAGCTAATCGCAGATGTCAGGAAGGATCTGGAAAATACGATCAAGGCAGATCTTAGCAAAAAGCTTGAGAAAGAGATAAGAGACCAATTAAAAGACCAGTTAAGACCGGATATTGAACAAAAGGTTGAGGACAATCCGGATTATAAGGATCTTCCAGAGGAAGAGAAAAAGCGGATTGTTGAGGCAGAACTTGAAGCCGCTCTGAAAACGGATGAAAATAAAGAAAAGATACAAAATGAACTGAAAACAAAGCTGGAGGCTGAGTTAGCAAAACCGGAAAATACGGTAGATGGCAAGTACACACAAGCAGATATAGATGAACTTGTAGAGAAGAGACTGGATGCAGAACTGGAAAGCCGCAAAACGGAGGCTAAGGATGCAAACCGGATGGAAGTGATTGCATCAAATGTCCAGGAGCGTTTGGACCGGGCTTTTGGTAAGGGTGTGGTTTTAGCTGAAGTGACAGATGGCAAATTGTCATTTAAGACATCGGAGAAATCTTCTACTACGGCAACTTCCACAATATCCATCACCAGCAGTGACCCAGCGGTGTTGTATAACCTGGGTATTGTCAATGGTGCATCAAATAAAGTAAACTTAGACGGAAAATTAAATCAGTCAAGTATTGGCATTGATATGTATAAGGAGGATTATAAGGATGGCCTTGTAATCAATGGTGTGACAATTGGAGGAATCGATGCAAATACCAGCATCAGCAGCATTCTGTCTAAGATTAATTCCAATGAAGATGTGGGAGTCAAGGCAACTTATGTGGACGCTACCGGTCAGTTTATGCTGGTGTCCAATGAGACTGGTGCGGCCAGGGAGATTACTCTGGACTCCAAATTGGCTCAGGATCTTTTTGGTATGCACAAGAAGGATGAGGCGACAGGAGAGTTTGAAAAGGATGCTAATGGAAACCTTGTACTTGACAATGAGGCTGGTCTTGTTAAGGGCCAGGATGCCATTATTGATGTCAGCTATGGAAACGGCGTGACTGTGACCTTGGAACGTGCATCCAACACCTTCAACCTGGAAGGTATGGAAGTTACGGTATCCGGTACTTTTGGTGGTGAATATAAGACTGGTGCAGATGGAAAAGAGGAGTGGATTGCCGATACCTCTGAGGCTGTAAAGTTCAGTGCCAAAGCGGATGTAGATAAGGTAGTGGAAAAGGTAAAGAAATTCTTCGAGGATTTCAATGCTATTGTAACGGAGGTTAATTCTCAGGTAACTAGCCGTCCCGACAGCTCCTATGGTCCTCTGACTGATGAGCAGAAGGATGAGATGAGCGAGACCTCTATTGAGAACTGGGAGAAGAAAGCCAAGTCAGGCCTGCTCTTTAACGATTCCACCATGCGAAGTCTGAGTATGGACATTCAGTCTGTGTACACAAAGCTGATGCAGCAGACCGGTCTTAGCTATGAAGATCTGAAGGAGATGGGAATTACCTACTCAGATAATGAGAAAGATGGCGGTGTGATCGCTTTTGATGAGACTGCATTCCGCACTGCTATGGAGAGCAAGCCAGAGAAAGTGTCAGCCCTCTTTACCGGAGGCGGTGGAATGGGCAATGGCCTGGTGAAGATTGTAGAGGATACCTTCACTCCCTACGCTACCCGGTTTGCCAGCAGAAATGGGAATTCTTATGGACGTTTGATTGAGGAAGCCGGTTCAGAGAAGATACCTACCTCCCTTATGAAAAATCAGATTTATAAGGAGATCAAGAGTAAACAGGATTTGATTGAGCAGCTTCGGGCTAAGCTGAAGACAGAGCAAGATCGTTATATCTCTCAGTTTACCACCATGGAGACAATGATCAACAAGATGAATTCCCAGGCCAGTTATCTGTCACAGATTATGGCCTAAGGAAGATAGAAGGGGATTGGATGAACGGATATAGTCGCTATAAAGAACAAACTATTTATTCCATGTCAAGTGCAGAGCAGCTTCTGCTGCTCTTTGACGAGGCGATCAGTCGGCTGAACCGGGCAGAGTACTCTCTGAATGATAAGAATTATTCGGATTTTGAGGATTGTATTACCAGAACCAGCAGGATTGTTCGTTATCTGATGGACATTCTGGATATGAGTCAGCCGATCAGTATTGATCTGAGAAGAATTTACAATTATCTGGTATATGACCTCAGCATAATAAAGGCAGGAAGAGAAAGAAGGCAGGATGAGATCGGACGTATTCGTCATATCCTTTCCGAGTTGAGAGAGGCTTTTGATGAGGCCAGCAGGAAAGTAAATGATGTGCATATGGTCAAGGAGAGTAACATCCGGGGATAGAAAAGGGGCTGACACAGATGGAATTGGATATGACACGGGTAATGATTCTTCTTCAGAGAAAGTACAGTTCCATTCGGGAAATTGATCGGCTGACTAAGGAGTTGGAGGATGCCTTTGCCAGAAATGATGATGTTTCTGCAGCCATGCTTCTGGAAATGCGGGCAGATGAGATGGCAAAAGTAGATGAATGTGAGGGAGAAATCTGGCGATTGGGAGAGGCAGACTTAAGCGTTCTTCAGAAGCTGAAGGTACTTATAACATCAGATGCCACCAGAGCTGTGGGAGAAAGTTCTGAGGAGAAAAAAATATATGAGATTCGCCAAAAGACTCAGACTTTGCTGGAAAAACTGCGGAAAGCAGATGAAAAACTGAATCGAAGTGTTACAAGAGATAAATCATTTTATGGTTCAGGAGTGAAGGAGAGACATCCGGTGAGCTTATAAGTGGTAGAATCCGTTTTGCGGACGTATTATTTGGTACTTGGGCTGTTTATACAGCCTTAGTACCTTTCCGTGTTTATCGGAGTATCAAAATGTTTTATAATGATTGGTGAGAAAGAGGGTGTATATATGTCATTGAGAGTATCTGGAAATAATTATTCTAATTATCAGAGTATGTATCAGATGATGCGCTCCCTGCAGGCATCACGAACAGCAGCAGCTTCCAGGACGAACCAGGGGCAGGCAGTTGCTCCCATCAACCGGGTTCCTCGGGTGAAATCTGGTTCGACTCAGTATGCAGATACCCTGAAGTTTGTGCAGAACTATGGAAAAGGGATGACAGATATAAAGATTAGTGCATCCCGGCTTCAGTCGGGCAATTCGTCTGGGGTATTTTCCGGCCTGGATATTCAGAGCTCCAATCCATCAGCGGTTTCTGTGGATAAAACCTTTCGCCCCAGAAAGGGTACAGAGATCAATGTGCAGGTTCAGTCCTTAGCTCAGTCCCAGCAGAATCAGAGTCTGGCGTTAGATGCTTCGGGAGAAGTGGCAGACAACGCTTCCATGGATTTTGAGGTGACGTCAGCCAGAGGGAGAAGTGTTCGGGTAAATGTCAGTGCTACCACGGCTGACGGAGCCAAAAAGACCAATGAGCAGATGCTTCAGGAAGCGGCAGATCAGATCAACAGCAGCCGTACAGGGATTCAGGCTTCTGTAGCAAAGGAGGACGGCAAGGTATCTCTGGTGCTTTCGTCAGAAAAGACAGGGGAGAGCAATCGTTTTGCAGTTCAGGGCAAGATGGGCGCAGCAGAGGGGACTCAGAATGTGGCTGTAGAGGGACAGAATGCACAATACACGGTGACGCAGAATGGCAGTACAGTTTCCCGCAGTTCAGAGTCCAATAAGATTTCTCTGGATTATGGGAGAGTAGAGGCTACACTTACCGGTACAGGCTCTGCTCAGGTAAAGGCAGGGGTGGATTCCGACCAGGTAGTGTCAGCCGTAAAGGATCTGGTTTCCAGCTATAACGAGGCTACAGATTTCTTGAAAGCAAATTCTTCAAGGGGACAAGGGACAAAGGCGCAGTATGACAGCTTTAGCCGGGATATTGCAAATGAGAGAACTTTGAAAGCTGTGGGAATCAGTTATGACAAGAGCGGTAAATTACAGGTGGATGAGAAAGCTTTAAAAAAGGCTTTGAGCGATGATTTTGAGGGAACAAAAGAGATTTTGGGAGGTCAGTTCGGACTTGCAGACCGGATTACCCAGCGAGTTGATTCAGCTATGTCCGTATCTTCCGGAAAGTTGGTAGATCAGGATATTTCGGCTGGAATGGACCGGAATCAGGAAAGCACTTTTTCCTCCTTCCGCTACTTATCGAATTTCTCCGGTACCGGGCCTTATAGTCTGGGAAATTACTATACCGTTGGGCTGCTATTGAATACTCTGGGCTAATTACAGGCCAGGCAGGTTAAAGAGAGAGATGTATGAATCAATTATTGTATGAAGGACGTACCTTGGTGGGAATGGTCTCCTCGATCATCCGCCAGGATACTATGCATGTGCTGTATAACCGGCTGGATTGGGAGAGAATGTTCCGTCTGGCTGATTATCACCGGGTAGCTAATGTGGTATATTTAAGTGTTCTGGGAAAAGGGGATGCTTTGCCGGACCGGTGGAGAGATCGTTTTTTTGAACGGTATCAGGAAGCGTTGCTTTTTGGTGAGAACTGTGAAGAATCTTTTCGTGAGCTTCTGATGTGGTTGGATATGCGGGAGGTTTCGTGTACATTGCTTACCTCTATTTCCATGCGGGAGTTGTATAAGCTGCCGGAAACAGCAGAAAACACTCCTGTCCAGATTCTCCTAGATGAAGAGAATTATCTTCTGGCCAAGGGATATCTGGTAGATCTGGGATATGAGACGGATCAGATATATAAGGGGTACGGAGAACGGATGAAACGTATATCTGGAGTATCGGTTATTTTGTACCATAAGCTTCCATTCCGTACATCTGGATATATTAAAAATATGCAGAAAATCCTGGAGGACTCTTATATCAGGGAACCTTATTTGAACATTCGTGAGCTTCCGGCAGAAAGTGAATTTATCTTTCGTATGGCTAAGGCGGTTTATGGATATGTAAGCGATGAATTGCGCCTTCGTGAGGTTTTGGATCTGCAGATATTTCACCGGGCATGGCGGGAGGAGATTAACTGGGAGGCTGTCCAGAAAAAGTTAGAGGATTTCCAGGTAGATGAATTGGGGGAAAAGCTTTTAAGAATCTCCTACATGTGGTTTGGAGATAAAAAGGATAATTATTTTACGGATCAGCCAGAGGATGTGACAGTATATGATATTCTGGAGGATCGACTTCTGACTCAGGGAACTATCAACCGGGAAAGCGATATGCAGGCATTGCGTCTGGAGAAAGCGATTAAAAAGGAGATCGAAAGGGAGAAACGGGGAGAGGGACGAGAATTATACTGGGAGAAAATCACAGATTCCTTCCGGGTGTTCAGAAAAAAACTTCGCTGGATTTTTCCCGACTATCACTACATGAGTTCAATTTATCCTATGGTAGAAAGGCTTCCGGTTTTGCTTCCCTTTTTTTGGGGGGTGCGGGGAGTACGGCTTTTTTTCAGACTTTTTATTAAATAGTAAAGGTGAAAAATCCCACAATATAAAGTTACTTTATATTGTGGGATTTTCTATACTTATTTTAAGAATTCTCAGAGTCGATCTGCTTTTTAAACAGAGACTGGAACATCCGCACAGAATTCATATCCGGAGTCAGGGCTGTTTTGTTGGTCTGCTCTGCCTCCGAGAGTTCCTCACGTAAAATAGAAATCTGTTTTGGGGCATCAATGGCAACACGAACACCGTCCGCGGCACATTCAATGATGGTGATACGGATATTATCCCCTATTAAAATACTCTCGTTTTTTTTACGTCTCAGTATCAGCATGATCGTCACTCCCATTTGCTGAACCGGCTACCGTTGGAAAAGAACGCAGCTCATGACGATATCCATAAGGAGAATTTTCCAAAATAACCTGAATTCCATGGCGTGTCTGTGGATTTACTACCAGAGGACATTTCAAATTAACTGTGTTCTCCAGATAATTGTTACGCACGACACAGATTGAATAGTAAGAAAGCTCTCCCGCGTCTTGTACACCCAGGCAAGCAAGCTCTTCCGGGGACAGGACAGGCGAGTAGTCAGGACAAAGGAGGAAAGGATTGATCAATACAAATCCCACCTTGCTCTCCTCTACTGACAGCAGCAAAAGCATAGAATCATCATCTTCATTCAAGTACAGGAGAAGATATTTCGTCAGCTTTGGAAAACCAAAGAGACCATCGGAGAATATAAGCAAATCGCTTTCTTCATATTCCACGACACCATAATCCGTTTGTATTGTCATATCGAATCAACACTCCTATGTGAATAGATTAATATTGCTTCCCGGATTACCGTTCCGGGGAGGAACATAGTTAAAACCACCCAGATACTCTACATGTACCTGTGGCCTTTGGGTAATAACTGTCATAACTAACGGCGGAAGGTAAGTCAGATCACCCCGGGCAACCCGCATCTCAAAAGCGCCTCTCTGTGCTGTATAGGATGTGTTTGGATTCACAATTGGATCCGGTACAGAGGAGGCTGCAGCGGCCGTCACAGCAGGTGCCGAGTAGGATTGAGACTCAGAAGTGACGGATGCTGTAGTGGATTGCTTTATAACTGGGACAGAAGGCTGCTGGGCCTTTCTGGAAGCAAGCTGCTGGAAGGATATTTCCTGTGCCTGCGGTGTCACGTTTGCACTGCTGTGAGAGAAAGTTTGATTGATTCTTGTAAGATCTCCCATAGGAACAGAACCCTGTGTATGAGGGTTGCTCCGATGCATGGATATGTGACGGGCAATTGCTTTTCTTCTTTCCATATCTACAGAGTCTGAACTTACCAGTCTGGCGTTCTGGGTGAAACGAACCATCTGTAAAGGTTCGGTGGTGATTCTAATTAACGGTCCCATTAAAAAGCCTCCTTTCTTTCAATCAGATAGATCGAAATTCTAATAAATCTTGATTTTTTATTATCTTACAAAGTCAAAAAGTGATGAGTTCATCAGTTTTGAGCCTACCTGAAGAGCGGCATTGTAAGAATACTGATGATTAAACATTTCCATGATCGCTTCATAGGGATCAGCGCCTAAAGCGTCCTTATATTGTTCGGTCAGGGAATCCTCAATGGAATCCAGACGTTTCCCGGTTTCTTCCAAAAGCTTATATTTGTTGCCTAGATCGGAATAAACGGTGCTGATGGTGTGCTCAGTGACAGCCATACGATCCATAGTGGTACCCAGGCGATCATCTAATAATTTTTTGTCACCGGTCTCCTGATAGTCATTGATGGAAAGAATAGCCCGGCCAATGAGGGCAATAGGACTTTCGTTTAACGCTTCCGATACCCTTGCATCAGCACCTGTCGGATTTTGTCCATTTTGCGTTAATGCGCGAATGGCATCCGAATTTAAGCCAGTCAATACATTCAAACCACCAGTGTAAGTGTCAACCAATGTGCTATGATCACTTATATCTCCATATCCCAGATCCATACGACCTTGTTCGGACATAGCTTTTACCAGTTCTTCCTGCGTACCTAATGGATTCCCATTTTCATCTAAGATAGGATTACCATTAGCATCATTTTGTAAAAGCTCAAATTTAAAATCGCCGTTTCCGTCAGAGCTGTATTTTAACCGAAATTCCGTTACATCCGTTTCACCAGGAAATATATGACGATAGGTTAATGTCAAATTGGCCTGATCATTGGGCTCTAAACTGATATCCAGGCTAAAAGGAGTGGTAGATACATCATTGCCGCCGTATACATAAAAATCCTGATATTGGGTATTCAGATCATTGGCAATGGTTCTTACCTTTTGCATCAAATCCTCTTTGATCGTTTGAATGTCGTGCTCTCCGGTGGTGGTAGCCGTCTTGCCATACTCTACCTGGACTTTGGCTTTGGAAAGCGTATCCTGGATGTCCCGCGCCCCTAATTCCTGCTGGTAAAGACGGTTCTTTACATCTGTAATCAATGTATTCTTTGCCTTGGTGTCCAAATATTGCTGATCAATCTTCTTGCCTGTGTAATAGGCAAGGGGATTTTCAGCAGCAGACTCATAAGCAGCTCCGCTGGTGATCTTGTTCATGCTTTTATTGAGCTTAAAGTGAACATCATTGACAGAAGATGTAAATTTTCTGTAGGTTGACGCATTGGTTACACGCATTATGATACCTCCATAATTCATTATAATTATACACTTAGCGGCTGGAGCGTCAGCCGCTAAATGGGTTTTCTATAGTGTCATCAGCGCCCGACAAGTCCTGTGTTATTGATTAAAACATTGAGCGCTTCATCAAGGGTGGTCATAAGCCGGGATGCCGCATTGTATGCGGACATATACGCCATCATGCTGGCAGCCTCTTCATCTAAACTGACACCAGATATGGAATCCCTGGAACTTTGAATGCCATTTAATACAGTCACATTAGTCTTTAGAGACTGAGTGTTGGTGTAGGAATCATTGGCCAGGATGGTAGCAGTATAGTTCATATAATCGGCAAAGGAATTATTCTCTAAGTCTATATTACCAAACTGAATTGGATTGCCATCTGCACCTACAAAGGTGTTTTTTGATAAAGGCCAAGAAGTGCTCATGGCGCCCAAAAGATTTAATACTGTCTCATTGGCACTTTCCCCTGCCTTGCCCACATGGACATTCCCACTGCTCCAATCCGGATTGATTGTGATATTGCCGGCAGTGATCTTTGTATTTCCATCCCAGGGAGTCAGCAAAAACTGGCTGCCATTGGGACCATTGGGATTGCCAGGAGCAGCGCTTCCAGCAATGTTGATCTGATTCACCACTGTGGCAAATGCATTGGCTAATGTATCTAATTGCCCTCTGTAAAACTCATAGCCCTTTACACTTCCGTTCGAACCGTCTTTCCACAACATATCTAAACTGGCCTGAACCGAACCACCGTTAACAGGAAGATGAGTCTCGGGATTATTGGGATCATTGTTCGGGCCTAAGGTAATGCTTTGATTTGGCTGTGTGATTTGCACACTGTTATTAGCCGCTGTGGTATATTTATATGCAGAACCAGTAAAAGTAATCTTGACACTGGTGGGGTCATTCGGATCCGTTAAAGAAATATCAACATCTCCCATATTCTCATATCCGCTTCCTACCGTTCCCTCTATGAGAGTAAGACGCTGGGTTACGCCCTGATCATCCACATACAACATGTCAACTCTTACATCATCAGGCCAATCCTTTTTTTCAAAGGGATGACCATTGGCATCCAAATGATAGATTTCACTCAGATCTTCCTGACCATTGGCGTCTATTCCGTCATGGGCAAGATCTTTATAATAAGTAACCTCAATGGGAATATAGCTGGCAAGCTCATCCAGCAGCATATTCCGCTCATCCATCAGTTCCAAACTGGGCTGGCCGAAGATCTGGTTGTCCTTGATTTGCCGGTTTAAGGTGCTGATCCGCTTTAAGATGTCGTCAATCTCCTGCTCAGCGCCGTTCATGGTGGAGCTGGATCCATCCAAGCGGTTGTATTCAGCCTTTTCTGCCTCAGTAATCTGCCGGTCTGCATCATTTAACAGGTTGGTCAGCGCCTGCATCCGGGCCCGCAGTTCAGACTCATAGATCGGATCATTGATTTTGGATACATCCTGCATATTGTCTAAGCAGGTCTGGATCTCATTGAACGCCATATGGATTCCGTTGATCGTGCTCTCGTCAAGCACTCTGGAAAGACGGTCAAGAGAGGTCTGAAAAGCATCTGCATATCCAGACTTCTTGATCTGATCCCGATACTGGGCATCCAGATAGGGATCGCGAAGCTGAGTGACCGCATCCATATGCACGCCAAAACCCACTACCGTCTCGGAGCCATTGGTGTAGTGGGCAACGGGGTGTGTATAATTCAGGCTGGATGTCTTAAGCGCCTGTCTTGTGTATCCTGGTGTATTCATGTTAGCAAGGTTCTGGCCGACAATATCCAACCGCTTCTGATTCGCCTGCAAAGCGGAGTAGGCGGTAGTAAATCCGGCGAAGGTTGCTCGCAGCATAATATCTTCCTCCAAGTATTTCTTCTATATTATAATAAATTGCGCTGGTGCGCAGTGTGTCATCAAAATCCTGGCGAAAATCGGTGACATAAAATAAAGCGTCAAAAGGTTTCGGACTTACACATATTTAGTGTGCAGCTTTGAGAGGGCAGGGGAGGTTTGACTGAGATTGCCCGTATTGTCATAGGAGTTGCCCTGCTGCCTTCCGATGGCTACCTGAAGCTCATGGATTCTTGTGTTAAGAATCTGTTCTGAGGCGTCACGGGCAGAGCCAAGCCGCTTCAGCTGTCGTTCCAAATCCTGAAATAAGGGAGACAAAAGTGAATGTCCGGCTGGGTCAGCCTTCTCAAGAATCTGACGGAAAGTAAGGGATTTCCATCCTAGAGAGTCTGACAAACGAAGCCTGCGTTGCTCTAAGCCCCGCAGCTTTAAAATGGCGGCCTGCTCTTCCTGGATAAAGCTGTCCATGAGATAATGGCGTCTGTCTGTGGCAGCCGAAGCTTTTTCTTCCTCAATGCGGGCAATATCCGCCGCCGTGGTGGTCAGCTGCTTAATGACAGCAGTAAATTCTTCCAAGATCTGTTGTGTGTTTTGATCCATAAATATTTAGTAAACTCCCTTCTGTCCCGCTGGCATCTGTCAGCCTAAGCCAAGCATCCGTCCAGCGATCCTCTGCGCATCTGGCTGATAAGTGCCGTCTGCAATCCTGCAGCCTAAATCCTGAACACGCTCAGCGCTTGCACCGCTGCCTAGCTGTGCGGCAGTTTTGCGGGCTAATATGCGGGCGAAGCTTTCATCATCGTCCTGTGAAACACGCGCTCTCTGGATATTTACCGTATCATAATCGCCCTTTATTGCTGCCGGCTGGGCTGCACGCTTGCGCGGTGCAGAGACCGGTGTGCGATAAGGGGTGTTGTTCATGGTCTGAAATATAACGTTCATAGCTACCTCCCTTCTATGGATGCAGGTAAATCCTATATGCTTAAATATCGGCAGATTTTCAAAAGACATAACATTGACCAGATTTTTTTTGCACAAAATTATAACAAGAAGTTTACAAATTTACAAATATCGGCTTTACCATCTTGTACAAATAAAGAAAAACGAATATAATACTGGTATGGATGAAGAGTGCAATCCGGTGCGATAGGTTAATATTATATAAAAATGCGCCGATATATATAAGATAATAAAAATTATAAAGTATTATTAAAGAGACAGAAGCAGCAGGGACTACGTTCCTGAGGTAATAATATTTAGTCAGGACTGCTGCAGACGGAAGCTGGAGGACATATGTCAAATATATTACAGGTGACCACGCCGAATCTGAACACAGATAACCGAAATATATTGAATCCTCAGGATCCCAGACAGGCAGGTCAGGCGATCCACAACCCGGTGGATCCAACCCGTGTAGTTCGGGCTGATGGCCGTGACGGGGAGCAGACAGGAAACAGTACCCAGGATGATCTGTTCAGTGTGATCAATTATGACAGCAATTATGGCGCCTTTGTTAAAGGGCTGGGGGAGAACAGTAATCTTTCCGGTGTGATGGAGCGTCTCCTGTTTGGCGATATGGCCGGGCTTAAAGGGGCTGAGCAGGCGGAGGTTAGTGCTTTAGTGGAGCGATTCCTCATGTCCATGCGTATGGATTCCCCGCAGGATCTGTTGGAGTATCTTCAGGGACAGGGGGAGCTTCAGGCCAGGTTTTCCGGAGACTTTTTTAACAAGCTCCGGTCTCTTTTGTCACAGAGTCCCTCTGAGCGTCTTAAGGAAGCGGTGCTCAACTTTGTAAAGGGATATAATAACTATTCTTCTGGGGCCCATCTTTTACAGCAGATGAAGGCTTTGACGGATGATATTGAGCACCTTCTTCTCAGGGCCTACCGGGAAGAGTTTCGGGGACTGGCAGATTCTATGAACTGGGATGCTGCCAATGGTGATACGGAAGAAAATTCTGGTATTCTGAATCAGAGACTGATTCCGTTCCTATCTTCTTATATATCGAGAACCCATGATTACGGGGCAGTCCGGGAGGCGGCCATGCTTCTGATTTTTCATGCCGTTCGGTATCAGAACGGGGGAAAGGACCGGTTGTTTACCTTGTTTGACAGTCTTTTGGGCAATCGGGATTTTGGCAGGCTTTTCAAGGGGGATGCGGAGGCGGATATGGAGCAGCTTCTGATGGCAGGCACCAGGGAGAGCCAGCCCCCCTTATCAGAATTTGCTGACGATCTTGCTACTCTGCTCTTGAAGGGAGCGAATGGCCACGGAGGTCTTGAGAATGTTCAGCAATTTTACAATATTATGAATGGTATGCTCATCAATGAGAGTGTATATATGCCCCTTCTTCATTTTATTCTGCCTTTCCAGTATGAGGACAACAATGTGATGTCGGAGATGTGGGTGGATCCGGATTCTAAGAAGGACAGCGAGGAGGAAGGCAGGAAGATCAAGCTGTTTTTAAAGTTTGATATTCAGACTCTTGGAAAGTTTGAGCTGGTAATGACCCTGCAGGACCGGCAGTCTAAGGTCCAGCTTTATGTTCCGCCCCAGCTTGCCAGACAGAATAAGCAGATTCAGACAGAGGTGGCGGATATTCTGAAGAAAAACGGATTTCGGTTTAGCCAGCTTCTGATTCGGGAGCGGGTTCGCGACAGGCGGGTGGATGAGGTGTTTCCGGAGATTCGGGAGAAGGAGAGGACGATCAATGTCAGAATTTGATGATCTGATGCGGCAGAAGGCAGTTGCCCTAAAATATAATCCGGACAAGAATGGAGCTCCGGTTATCGTTGCTTCTGGTATGGGATATTTGGCAGAGAAGATAACAGAGACAGCTATGGAAGCGGGAGTGCCGGTCTATGAGGACGATTCCCTGGCCACGCTTCTGACTCAGCTGCAGTTAGGATCAGAGATTCCAAAGGAGCTTTATCAGGCAATTGTTGATATTTATATTTATTTTCTTGGATATGTGCCGGAGAAGAGTGAGGCGCCACAAAGCCAGGAAGAAGAGGCTCTGGAAGAGAATATGGTTTCTGCAGAGAATATGGAAAATCCTCAGAATACAGGCGGCTGATCCGGCGGGGAAAATGACATGTGAGTGATAGATCAGGAGGATTTTATGGTTCGAAAAATAAAAAAACAGGTGGCACTTTTGGTGGCATTAGGCCTTTTATGTATGCCGATTGAGGCTATGGCGGCCACAAAGCCCATTAACAGTGTAAGTGTTAAGGTGTCCTCAAAGTTAGAGTCGGGGAAAAGCTTGCCGGACATTCAGATCGGCACAGAGACAGCGGAGGATGGTCAGGTGGTGGTAGGCTCCAGTGGCGATTCTTATACACTGACTGAAGCCGAGTGGGTGGATAAAAACGCTAAGACCGTACAGCCCTCTGATGAGCCCAGGATCAAAGTGACCCTTGAGCCAACGGATGTGAGTGAGCGCTATTTTCTTGCCAGTTATAAGGCATCCAGTGTAAAGGTCAGCGGTGGTTCTTTTGTGTCGGCAAGACGGGATGGGGATTCTTTGATTGTCACCTTGCGAGTAAAGCCAGTGAAGGGGGAGTATGATCCGCCTGCAGATGCTTACTGGAATGAGAAAAATTTAGGAGAGGCCCGGTGGGAAAAACCGGAAAATGATTCCGGATATTATGAGCTTCAGCTATACCGGGATGGGAAAAGTGTGCAGAAGGTGGCAAAGACCACAGCAAAGAATTATAATTTCTATCCATATATGACCAAGGAGGGAGAATATACCTTCAAGATACGAACGATTCCGGGGACAGATACCCAGAACAAATATGGAAAGAAGAGTGATTGGATTGAGTCCGGGGAGTTAGAGATCACGGACCGGTATGTATCGGATGGCAAAGGACAGCAGTCAGGAAATTCCTCGGTAGTCAAGGGAACCACGGATCCAGTTGGATGGTTTAAGGAGCAGGACCGATGGGGATACCGCTATCCGGACGGAAACTTGTGCCGGGATGGATGGTCAGAGATCGATGGTTTGTGGTATTATTTTAATGAGGACGGAGTCATGGCTACCGGTTGGAAACCGGCGGGAGGACAGCAGTATTATCTGTATGACAATGGACAGATGGCAGTGGGTTGGTCAAAGGTTGGTGGCTCCTGGTATTATTTTCGCCCGGAGGCAGAGGGGACCGCTCCAAAGGGGTCTATGCTTTCTTCTGGATGGCATGTGATCGGAACTTATTATTACTATTTTAATACAGATGGGAGTTTGTACACCGGATGGCTGAAGGAAAATGGCAAGACTTATTATCTCAATGAGCTGGACAACAGCCTTATGGGTGTTATGTTTACTGGATGGATCCGCAGAGAGGAAAAGACATACTTTGCTGATTCCAATGGAGAGATTTTAGAGGGCTGGAATCAGATTGACGGAAACTGGCATTATTTTTATCCTGGCACTGGGGAGATGGCCCGCAATACTCAGGTAGATGGATTCCCTATTGATTCGGACGGAATATGGAGATAGGCATCTTACAGGAATGAAAGAGAGGAAAGGTTGAGCATGAACAAGATTATAAAGGCCGGCCGGAACAGAATTCCATTCCGGGCAGGTGTATGCGTTGTGACAGCGTTTCTTTTGATGACAGGGAAAAGCGAGTTGAGCTTTGGGGCGGAGTCCAGCGTGATAGAGAGTGTTGATGTGACTCTAAAGAGTACATTTGGGGAGCCGGAGGAGATTCCGGAGCCGGAGATTAAAGCTGGTGGAAAAGGCTATTCTCTGGGAGATGTGCAGTTTCGCACGGACTATGATAAATGGAAGCCAGGGAAAAAGGTGCGGGTGGAGATCACCTTAAATGCAGATAGTGGAAAGGTGTTTCCCACTTCCTTAAATCGTTCCAAATGCAAGGTTTCGGGAGCGGATTTTGTGTCGGCCAAAGCACTAGATGACGATACTTTGCAGGTAAAGGTGGATTATAAGCCGGTGACGGTTTTAGGAGACACAACGGAAGCCGGATGGAGCTCGTCAAGAAGGCGGGCGGTCTGGAAAGCGGTGGACTATGCACCTGGATATTCTGTGGTGCTGTATGGCAATGACAAGGTAGTAAAACGTCTGACAGTGACAAATGCCCATTCTGTTGATCTGACAGAATATATGGATGATGTGGATAAAACCTACTATTATGAGGTGAAGGCCATTCCGGTCACATCCGATGAGAAAAAATATTTAAAGGAGGGGGCTTTTGTCACTTCCACGGATCAGGAGTTTGACTGGGAGGACTGGGAGAACTGGAACAGCAGCGGATCAGGCACAAGCAGCAGTCCGGGAAGCAGCAGCGGGCCGGGAGGAAGCGGCAGCGCAGGCCCTGGAGCAGGTGCAGGAGACGGAGGCTCGGTCAAGGGCAATAATTACATCATGCCAGATGGCAGAAAAGCCACAAATACCTGGAAAAAGATTTCAAATTACTGGTACTATTTTGACCAGAATGGCAATATGGCAAGAGGTTGGCAGAATGTGGGCGGTTTCTGGTATTATATGGATGGGAACGGGATCATGCAGACCGGATGGATCAATCCTTACGGGGATACCTGGTACTATCTCAATGGCAATGGAGATATGTGCATAGGTTGGATTCAGCCATTTCCAGGGGAGTGGTATTATCTGGACGGTTCGGGAGCAATGCAGCGGAATTGGACTTTTGTCAATGGCAAATGGTATTTTATGAATCAGAGCGGCCGGATGCAGACTGGATGGATCCAGACAGATGGCAAGTGGTATTTTCTCAACAGTGATGGCAGCATGGCAGCCAATACGGAGGTCAATGGCCGGAGGCTAGGCACCGATGGGGCAGAGATCCGGTAAATACATATTGGATTCGATTTTGGCAGGTATAAATAAAAAAAGAAAGAGGAACAAATACAATGGGATTGGTGACGTCAGCAGCGTTAAACACACAGAGTACGCAGAACATACAAGGTGGTTATACCGTTCGTCCGGAAGAGGTAAAGGAGAGCTTTCAGTCTGTATTTAAGGGTGTCAGTCAGGGCTCTTCAGAAAGCATGGATAAGATTTTTGAGGAGGCGTCCTCCCGGTATGGGGTTCCTCTTAACCTGGTCAAGGCAGTGGCAAAGGCGGAGTCCAATTTTAATGCCAATGCAGTTTCAAAAGCGGGAGCGATTGGGGTTATGCAGCTGATGCCTGCCACAGCCCGGTCACTGGGAGTGACAGATCCTTATGATGCCAGACAGAATATTATGGGTGGAACCAAATATTTAAGGGAGAATCTGGATCGGTTTGGGGGGAATGTAAGTTTAGCTCTGGCTGCTTACAATGCAGGACCTAACAGTGTGCAAAAGTATGGAGGGATCCCTCCTTATAAGGAGACCCAGAATTATGTAAAGACAGTTACTTCCTACATGAATGGTTCTCCAATCTATGCGGGAAAGATCGTAAATACCAACAGCAGCAGTCTGGCAGAGCTTTATGGCTCTGGCTCCTATGGTATGACATCCAGCCAGCTTCTGGGACTTTACGGAACATCTGCCGGCAGTGGGATAGGAAGCAGCCAGCTGGCAGGACTTTATGGAACCTCCTACAACCAGCTTCCGGGGCTTTACGGCATTTCTGCCGGGGGAGCCGACACGCTGGGTTTGGGACTTTTGGGCAGTCTATCAGAGGATGGAGATACCATCACCATGGATAAGGCCAGCTATGCCAGCCTGATCCAGCTTTTGCGTCTGCAAATGATGATGAATGCCAGCAGAGAGGTCGGTACGATTTCATTATAGTCTATACATTATAGGGGAGGATGAGCCTGCATCATGAGATTGAAGGATTGTGACGGCTGTCTGGTATATGGGACGGATAACCGGCCCTTATCAAGAGCCAGAGTGGAGACTGATGCTGAAGGAAGGATTCGCATGTATTTCCGGAATCCCAAACTGCGCAGTGTCAGGTTTAAGACAATAGTGGATTTTTATGACCGGTCCCAGGGGGTAGTACGGAGCCGGTGTGAGCTGGTGATCCAGAGAAATGTGCTTCCGGACAAGATGAAGGAGCCCTGGATGGCCACATGCGATATTCTTGATGTCCATGAAGTGTTCCAGAGACAAAAGGATCTGCGGGTGGAGGTGGATCTGAGAACCGAATTTATGACAGGAAAGGGCTGGTTTTTTTCCGGCGCTATCCGCAATATTAGTGCTGGCGGGATTTTCCTTGTGACTCCTCAGGTTCTTAAGAAGGGGGAGCATTTTACCTTTCAATACCGTTTTGGTCAGGAAAGCTGCGAGGTAGGGGCAAAGGTGCTTCGTGTGGGAGGGCTTATTCAGGGTGAATATGGCTATGGATGCCAGTTTGTAAACCTTTCCATGGAGACGGAAGCTGCTATAAGAAAATTTGTCTTTACCAGACAGATGAAAAAGCAAAACAGCAAGGGAAGAGAATAATTTGAAAATAAATCTGGTAATGATTGTTAAAAATGAGGGGCGATCCCTGGAAAGATGCCTTCGGTCTGCGGAGGGTCTGGTGGATGAAATGATCCTGGTGGATACAGGATCCTCGGATACAACTGTAGAGATTGCCAGGAAAATGGGGGCAAAGGTTTTTTCTTTTGCCTGGGTGGATGATTTTTCTGCTGCCCGCAATTTTGCCTTGGAAAAATCAGATGCAGACTGGAATCTGATTCTGGACGGAGATGAGTATCTGAAGGGCGCTGACAGGGATAAGCTGGAAACCATAATCCGCGAAAAAGATGGGATGTGGCTGGGCTGTATCACCAGATATGATCTGTTTCGGGATGATGAGGGGACCAGTACCAGCACAGCGGTTCTTCCCAGGCTGCTTCCTAAAGGAGTGGGATATGAAGGGATCATCCATGAGCAGCCTGCAGGTGATTACCCCTGGTATAAGACCGGACTGGAAGCAGATCATGATGGCTATCTCTACCAGGACAAAGGGGAGAGGAATCTTCCTTATCTTAAAAAGGCTGTGAAGGAGCATCCGGGAGACGGGTATTATCTGTTTCAGATGGCCTATACACTGCGGAACCTGAAAAGATATAAGGAAAGCTTGCCTTATTTCCGCAAATTTTACCGTCTGTCTGGCAGAAAAGAGGGCTACAGGGCCAGCGGGGTGGTGCTCTATCTGTATACCCTGTTGGATTTGGATGCCGGAGAGTATCTGGATGAGGCAGCATTGGTCATAGAGAGGGAAGAACCAGTTTTGGGAAATTGGTCTGATTTCTGTTTTGTGTGCGGGCTTTTTTATATGAAACGGGTACTTTCGGATGTGGGACAGTATATTAATCTGTTGCCTGAGATTGAGAAATCGTATTTGAAATGTCTGAAATTGGGAGAGCAGCCGGAGCTAGGCGGCGTGGTGGGAACCGGTTCTTTCCGGGCTTCCTACAATTTGGGGGCCTGGTATGAGGTGTCAGGTCAGATGGATAAAGCGTTACATTGTTATCAAAATGCGGCCCGGGAAGGCTATGGTCCTGCTGTAAACCGGTTGAAGCAGAGGTGGCAGGTGTAAAGCTTGTCCTGGATTTAAATAGAGGATGGACGGCAGTCATTTTATTCCTGAAAAAGGAGTGGAACGGCTGCTTCTTTTTAAAGAAAATGTGTTTGACAAGCGTACAAAAATTTGTTACACTAGGAAACTAATAAGCGGATGTAATACTAAAATTTTATAAAAACCAAAGAAAGAGAGGAAGAAAGTATGGGTACGATTATTGGTGACGGCATTACCTTTGACGATGTGCTTTTGGTTCCTGCATATTCCCAGGTTATTCCCAATCAGGTGGATCTTACCACTTATCTCACTAAAAAGATCAAACTGAATATTCCCCTTATGAGCGCTGGCATGGATACGGTTACAGAACACCGTATGGCGATTGCCATGGCGCGTCAGGGAGGAATCGGAATCATTCATAAGAATATGTCGATTACGGAGCAGGCCGAGGAAGTGGATAAGGTGAAGCGCTCGGAAAATGGCGTAATCACGGACCCGTTCTTCCTTTCGCCGGATCATACCTTAAAAGATGCCGATGAGCTGATGGGAAAGTTTCGTATATCCGGGGTGCCGATTACAGAGGGACGCCGACTGGTAGGGATTATCACCAATCGGGATTTGAAATTTGAGGAAGATTTTACAAAAAAGATCAAGGAATGTATGACCAGTGAAAATCTGGTTACAGCCAGAGAGGGAATCACCCTCATGGAGGCAAAGAAGATTTTAGCTAAGGCCAGAGTGGAAAAGCTTCCCATTGTGGATGAGGATTTTAATCTGAAGGGTTTGATCACGATCAAGGATATTGAAAAGCAGATCCGTTATCCTTTGTCCGCCAAGGACGAACAGGGGAGACTTCTGTGCGGTGCAGCTGTGGGCATTACAGCCAATGTGCTTGACCGGGTGTCTGCTTTGGTAAAGGCAAAGGTGGATGTGGTGGTTTTGGATTCCGCCCATGGCCATTCGGAGAATGTGCTTCATTGTGTCAGGATGATCAAGGAGGCTTATCCCCAGCTGGCCGTGATTGCCGGCAATGTGGCTACCGGCGAGGCCACAAAGGCATTGATCGATGCAGGGGTGGATGCAGTCAAGGTGGGGATTGGCCCTGGTTCAATCTGTACCACCCGTGTGGTGGCCGGTATTGGAGTGCCTCAGGTTACTGCGATTATGAATTGCTATGAGGTGGCAAAAGAATATGGGATTCCAATCATTGCTGATGGAGGGATCAAGTATTCCGGTGATGTGACCAAGGCGATTGCTGCAGGAGGCAATGTATGCATGATGGGAAGCATGTTTGCTGGCTGTGACGAGAGTCCGGGTACTTTTGAGTTGTATCAGGGAAGAAAATATAAGGTATACCGTGGCATGGGTTCCATAGCTGCAATGGAAAACGGCAGTAAGGACCGGTATTTCCAGTCGGATGCCAAGAAGCTGGTTCCGGAGGGAGTGGAAGGCCGGGTGGCCTATAAAGGAATGGTGGAGGATACAGTATTTCAGATTTTGGGCGGCCTGCGCTCCGGTATGGGATACTGCGGTGCTTCTGATGTTAAGACTCTTCAGGAGACCGGACGTTTTGTGAAAATTTCGGCTGCTTCCTTAAAGGAGAGCCATCCTCATGATATCCACATTACAAAGGAAGCTCCCAACTACAGTGTGGATGAATAATGGTATCATATTTTGACGATAAAATCATGTCCGCCATGTTTTACATGGCGGACATTTTGTGATATACTGTAACAAGATGGATTGGTTCGGACAGATCTGTGCTTTGTTTGTAATGACCATAAGAAATCCTTATAGGCCGTAGGGGATCGGAACGGTTATTAATATGATAGCAAGGAACTGTAAAAAATATATGAGGAAGTGTAGCCTAATCAGGGAAAATATGGTATACTAAACTGATAATTTATGGATGGTGAAGGAAAATATGCTGAACGAGGACAAAATTAAGTTAATGACCGGGATTGCAATATTTGAGAAACGGGAAGGAAAAAAGATTTTTCCTGTCAACTGCTATTTCCAGAGCGATTACATCAGCAGGCATATGTTCCGTTCATTCTTTTCCTACACGATCTGTTATCTGTTGTGTGCAGTGACCTGGGTTTTATACCATATGGAACAGCTTCTAAACACCCTGGATATCAGTGAGATGGTGGAGACCGGGAAGTATGCGGTGTCTTTATATGTATCAGGTCTGGTTCTGTATCTGATTATTACCTGGCTGGTGTATCGTAAGCGATACCAGTATGCCAGACGCGGCATGAAAGTTTATGTGGCTAAGCTAAAGCGTCTGGAGAAAAGGTATGAATTCCAGAATCGTGCCAGAGAATTGTCAAAGGAGGGCGGCCGCCATGATCGTACTTCTCGAAATTAAGGAGAGGCTGAAATCATTTTACGGAAGATTTGCAGTGCCAGTGGATGTGCTGATTAAGTTTATGATCAGCCTGATGGCATTGACTGTGATGAATGGAAATCTGGGATATCTGACAAAGTTTAAAAATCCTCTGATGATGGTGGCCTTATCATTGGTCTGTGGATTTGTGCCCTATGGTGCGATCAGCTTTCTTTTGGGAGCAGTGCTTTTGGGACATATCTATTCTGTGTCCATAGAGTTTGCTCTTTTGACAGGAATATTTCTGGTGCTGGTAGCTCTTCTTTACTATGGGTTGCAGCCAAGGGACAGCTATTGGCTGGTTTTAACCCCGCTGGCATTTGCTTTTAAGATTCCTTTTGTCATTCCTTTGCTTGCAGGATTATCTGGCGGTCTGGCTGGAGTGATTCCGGTGAGCTGCGGGGTGGTAGTATACTATATTATGATTTATGTAAAGCAGAATGCAGGAATTTTGACCAATGATGCGGCTGTGGATATTACAGAAAAATATGTCCAGATGATTCGGTCCATGGTATCCAATCAGACTATGATGGTTATGATCGCTGCCTGTGCGGCCGGCATCCTGGTTGTATATCTGATTCGTCTTCTCTCAGTGGATTATTCCTGGATTCTGGCCATTGTGTTTGGCTCTGTGACTCAGATGGCGGTGGTGTTTGCAGGGGACTATCTTTTTGATGTACAAACATCCTTACAAGAGCTGGTTCTGGGTATTTTTATTTCTCTGGCAGTGGCAGGGATTTATCACTTTTTTGTGTTTGCAGTGGATTACAGCCGGACAGAGTATACCCAGTTTGAGGATGATGAATATGTATATTATGTAAAGGCGGTGCCAAAGGTTGTGGTATCCAGGCCGGATGTTCGTGTGCAGCGGATCAACGACCCTAAGAAAACAACACGTAAAAACGGACGCAGGGAAAGTGAGATCAGATCATGACGGATGTTTTTCAGGTGGAGGATGTGTGGCGCGGTATGCAGTCCTGGTTCTCTTTTCTGCCGAGAATAACCCTCACTAATATTTTTGAGATCATCATTATAGCGTTTCTTGTGTATGAGATTCTGTTCTGGATCATGAATACGCGGGCGTGGACTCTGCTCAGAGGTCTTTTGGTGATTGGCCTGTTTGCTGTGATGGCGGCGATTTTAAAGCTGAATACGATTCTCTGGCTGCTGGAAAAGACTACCACGATTGCAGTGACTGCGCTTGTGATTATATTTCAGCCAGAACTTCGGAAGGCTTTGGAGCAGCTAGGAAGCCAGAATCTTTTTGCTGGGATCCTGGCCTTTGATGATGGAGATGACGCGGCATTTACGGAAAAGACAGCCAATGAGATTGTGAAAGCAGTCTTTGAAATGGCAAAGGTAAAGACGGGAGCTTTGATCGTTCTGGAAAGAAATGTACCTCTTCGGGAGATTGAGCGCACCGGGATTGAGATCAATGGGTTAGTCAGCAGTCAGCTTCTTATTAATATTTTTGAACATAATACGCCTCTCCATGATGGAGCTGTAGTGGTCAGAGGGAACCGGGTGGCAGCGGCTACCTGTTATCTGCCCTTGTCAGATAATATGATGATCAGCAAGGAGCTAGGTACCCGGCACCGGGCTGCCGTGGGAATCAGTGAGACAACAGACAGCCTGACCATTGTGGTATCGGAGGAAACAGGGAGGGTGTCTTTGGTGGAAGGCGGTATGCTGCGGCGTATCAGCGATGGGGAGAGCCTGCGCAAGGCTTTAGAACAGATGGAAAAGCAGGAAGAGACAGGCGGGAACCGGTTTAAGCTTTGGAAGGGAATAAAGAAGAATGAAGGAAAGGCTGATTAGTAATCTGGGATTGAAGATTCTTTCTCTCTTTTTGGCATTTATTATCTGGTTGATTGTTGTAAATGTGTCCAACCCTCTGGTTAATCGCCGCAGGGAGGTGACTTTGGAGATTGAGAACAGTCAAGTGCTGACAGCGGCAAGAAGGGCTTATGAGATCAGCGGCAAGAGCACAGTTACGGTGAGTTTTGATGTCCACACCAGAGATGAATATAAGATTCAAATGTCAGATTTTCGTGCCTATATCGATCTGTCAGAGCTTTATGATGTCACAGGTTCTGTGCCTGTGAAAGTGGAGGTGCTGAAGAATGATGATATATACAGTAATGTCACTGCCAAGCCGGGGGTTGTGCGGGTCAGAACAGAGGAGCTGCAGACCAAACCCTTTGAGGTGAGAGCGGATTTGCAGGGAAAAGCTGCGGACGGATACCATGTGGATCATGTGGTGCTGTCACCGGATATGGTGACTGTGGAAGGACCTGTTTCCGAGGTAGGGCATATCAGCTATGTGGGAGTAAAAATCTGGGAGGATGGTCTGACGAGTGATACCACAGGTCACACAAGCCTGATATTCTATGATGCCAATGGCAATGAGCTGGAGGTGGATGACCGGGTACACACCAATGTGGATGAGACAGGAATTGACTATACTGTGTACATTAACAAAGCAAAGGCCCTCACTTTGGAATATGGGGTATCGGGGAATGTGGCGCAGGGCTATCATTTTATAGGAGCTGAGGCACCCAGAGAGGTTGTGATGGTAACGGGAGAACGGTCCGCTTTGGCGCTTTTGAATAAACTTGTGATCCCTTCGGAACTTCTTGACCTAAGTGGGGCAACGGAAGATAAAGTAGTGTCGGTGGATTTGGGACAGCTTTTGCCTGCGGGGATCGAACTGGCAGATTCGGAGGAGCCTGTAGTGGAGATTCGCCTGAAAATAGAGCCTCTTGTGACCAGGACGTTTGAGCTGACAGAGCGGGATATTTCTATGAAAGGTGAGAACGAGGACAGAGATTATCGTCTTGTTCCTTCCCGGGTTGAGGTGACGGTCCAGGGACTTGGCCAGGATTTGGACCGGTTGACGGAGGAAGATCTGGGGGCATCGATTGATCTGGAAGGATTGGAAGCAGGGATCTATTCAGGGAATATGGAGTTTACAGAAAGTGATGTCTATACCATTGTCTCCCGGCCAGAGTTCCAGATTGAGGTGACACTGCGCAGCGGGGTAGTGGAGGCGGGAACACAGCCTCAGGAGACCCAGGAGACGGTGGGTGAGACCACACAGGCACAAGGACAGATGTCTGCCCGCGAGCCAGGACTGACAGAACCAGCAGCAGAGGCAGGCGCCACACCGGGAACTGTGGTTCAGGGAACCTCGTCAGACAACCAGAATTAAAGATTATATGGCTAAACGGTAACAAGCAGACAAGGAAAAGAGGGATAGAGTGGTTAGTAAAAACGTTACGATAAAAAATGCTTCCGGCCTGCACCTGCGGCCGACCGGAATGTTGTGTAATGAGGCAATGAAGTACCAGTGTTCTGTTAAATTCACATCCCGCAACAATGTAACCAATGCCAAAAGCGTGCTGAGCGTGCTGGGAGCCTGTATTAAATGTGGGGATGAGATCGAATTTGTCTGTGAGGGAGCAGACGAGGAGGAGGCGCTGGCTGCCATGGTTCGTCTGGTGGAGAGTGGTCTGGGGGAATAGGGCCATGTACACAGAAGTGATAGCATACATGATAAACCATGTGTGTTTCACATAAATAATTAATAAGGAGGAGTTAAGCATGTATAAGGGAACAAATGCTTCTTCCGGTATTGGAATCGGAACGGCTGTGATCGTGGAGGAAGCAGAGCTTGTTATCGAGAAGAAGAGCATAGGGGATGTGGAAGCAGAGGTTCTGCGCTTTAAGGGGGCGCTGGACAAGACAATGAAAGACACAGAAGCATTGGCAGCAGATCTGGCTACCCGTGTAGGGGAGAAGGAAGCGGAGATTTTGCAGGGACATATGATGCTTTTGATGGATCCTATGCTGACTGGGGAGATTGAGAATACCATTAAGGGAGAGAACATTTGCAGTGAGTTTGCCATTGAGATGGTATGTACCATGTATGCCAATGTATTTGCCGGGATGGACGATGAGCTGATGCAGCAGAGAGCCACAGACATGCGGGATATTAAGACACGGATACAGCGAGTACTTCTGGGAGTGGAGTCTGTAGATATAGCTTCTCTGCCAGAGGGAAGCATTTTAGTGGCAAAAGATCTGACTCCGTCTATGACGGCTGGAATCAATCCTAAGAATGTGGCAGGGATTGTCACAGAGCTGGGGGGCAAAACCTCTCACAGCGCGATTCTGGCCCGGGCACTGGAGATTCCGGCAGTGGTTGCTGTAAATAATTTCCTGAATCAGGTCAAGAATGGGGATAAAGTGGTTCTGGACGGAGATGAGGGAGTTGTTTATGTGAATCCGGAAGCAGCGGTGGAAGAAACCTATGGGGCAAAAAGAGAAGTTTTTCTGGCAGAGAAAAAGGAGCTGGAAAAATATATCGGCAAGCCTACCATCACCAAGGATGGGGTGACTGTGGAACTGGTGGCGAATATTGGAAAGCCCAAGGATGTGGAGAAGGTTCTTCAGTATGATGGTGAGGGAGTAGGCCTGTTCAGAACAGAATTTCTCTTTATGGACCGGGATTCTATGCCAACAGAAGATGAACAGTTTGAGGCATACAAAAAGGTGGCGGAGGCTCTTGATGGCAAGCCGGTGATCATCCGTACATTGGATATCGGAGGGGACAAGGAGATTCCCTATATGGGACTTAAGAAGGATGAAAATCCATTTTTGGGATATCGGGCGATCCGCCTCTGTCTGGACCGGAAAGAGGATATATATAAGCCTCAGCTTCGGGCATTGCTCCGTGCCAGTGCTTATGGGAATATTAAAATCATGATTCCTCTTGTCACCTGTATTGATGAATACCGGGAGGCAAAGATGCTCATCGATGAGCTGAAGCTGGAGATGGACCGTAAGGATATTGCTTACAACAAGGATATTCAGGTGGGAATCATGGTGGAGACTGCGGCGGCTTCCCTGATTGCAGATATTTTTGCAAAGGAAGTGGATTTCTTTAGCATTGGAACCAATGACCTGACTCAGTATACTATGTCAGTGGACCGGGGAAATGATAAGATTTCTTACCTTTATTCCACCTTTAATCCGGCAGTGCTGCGGAGTATCCGGCAGATTATCACCTGTGCCCGTGAGGCGGGTATTATGGTGGGTATGTGCGGCGAGGCAGCCAGTGATCCAATGATGATTCCGCTTTTGCTGGCATTTGGTCTTAATGAGTTCAGCATGAGCGCTTCAGCGATTCTGTATTCCAGGAAGCTGATCACCAGCCTGAGTACCCAGGAGCTTCAGGCGGTGGCGGACAAAGCCATGAGCTTTGCCACCACAAAGGAAGTTGAAGATTATATGCGCGAGTTTGTCGCAGGGCTGTGATAGATATTGGCTGCCACATGGGTGTGTGGCAGCCATTTCCACAGTATAGCTTTTAGCGAAGGATAAGCAGGGCTTTGTGGGGACAAAGGGCGCAGGATAGGATGGTTCATGGTATGATCATTTATCTGATTTGTTATGTGGGAAGCTTTTTTTTGGCCAGAGGAGCGCACTATTTTTTGTCAGGGCTTCTTCTTTTGGCGGCAGCGCTGTGGCTGTATATCCAGGATTATCGCCATTCGGGAAATTTGATCCATCTAAGAGGGATTTTTTCACTGTTCTGGGTGGGAGGACAGGGGTTAGCCTGTATGAAGCTGAGCCACCTGCAGGGAGACTGGCAGGCTATGACATGGTTTTGTATGGTGTTGGGCTTTGTGGGTTTTTGGGTTGTGTTTGAGGTCTTGAGCAGAACTTATGGCTCAGGGTATGACAGCCACAGCAGGTGGAGAAGATTTACAGGCGATCCGAGACCTGTGTTTCATATGATCTGCGTCCTTACCGGCGTATCTATGGTATCCTTTGTCACAGAGGCGGTTGTGCTGGGGTATGTGCCTCTGTTTTTGCGGGGAGTTCCTCACGCTTACTCAGAGTTTCATTTGACAGGTATTCACTACATAACGGTATCTTGTGTTTTGGTGCCATCTCTTTTGGTCATACATGCTCATTTGGAGCGGGGGAGAGGCAGTGAGAGGAGAATGATGATGTCCATTGCCATGACATGTATCTCCCTGCTTATCCCGATTCTGTGTGTATCCCGATTCCAGTTTGTGTTTGCAGTGCTGCTGGCAGGCTTTACCTACATTTCTTTACAAAAACAGTTTAATCCCGTATATGTGGCTGCTATGGTTGGGATAATCCTCCCAGTATATCTGATTCTCACTGTGGCCAGAAGTCATGATGTGGAGTATCTGAATGGAATTTTTGAAATGAAAAATGAGGCTATGCCCATTTTTATCACCCAGCCCTACATGTACATTGCCAATAATTATGACAATTTTAATTGTCTGGTGGAGGTCCTTCCCGGATATGCTTTTGGACTTCGGGGATTGTTTCCTTTATGGGCGCTGACTGGCTTGAAATTTGTTTTTCCTCAATTGATCAATTATCCGATTTATGTAAATAAGAAGGAACTGACTACTCTGACCTTGTTTTATGATTCCTATTACGATTTTGGATGGGTGGGAGTTCTGGCATTTTCCTGTCTTTTAGGGGTGGCGGCATATCTTTTGACTATTAAGTTGCGGGAAATGCGCAATCCTATGGGATATCTCTTGTATGCTCAGATGGGAGTGTATCTGATGTTGTCCTTTTTTACAACCTGGTTCAGCAATACTACTACTTGGTTTTATCTGATTTTGACCGGTGTGCTGGCAGTGTATTACCACTGGAGTGAGAGGCGAAGGTGAAAAGGCGATGGGGGGATTATTTGGGAGAGGGACTGGGAAGATGCATGGACTTTTATAGGAGGATAATGACATGATTTCAGAAAAAATGAGACCTTTGGTGGAGAACAACTCCGTGATTCGAGTGATGTTTGAGGAGGGGAAACGGCTTGCTGCCATTTATGGAAAAGAGAATGTATATGATTTCAGCCTGGGCAATCCCAATGTGCCGGCGCCGGATGAGGTGAGAGAAGCGATTCTGGAGATTTTAAATGAGGAGGAATCCACCTTTGTTCATGGATATATGAGTAATGCCGGGTATGAAGATGTGCGGCAGACCATTGCCTGTTCATTGAATGAACGGTTTGAGACAGAATTTGGAGCGGACAATATTCTTATGACTGTGGGGGCTGCCAGTGGTCTGAATGTGATTTTAAAGACAATCCTGAATCCGGGAGAAGAGGTGATTGTTATTGCCCCTTATTTTGTGGAGTATGGCAACTATGTGGCCAATTATGATGGGAAGCTGGTGGTGGTTCCGCCTAACACAAAAGATTTTCAGCCGGATCTTAAGGGGCTTGAGAGCCGGATCACCAAGAAAACAAAGGCAGTGATTATCAATACGCCCAACAACCCTACAGGAGTGGTGTATTCTCATGACACTTTAAGATGTATGGCCGACATTCTGAAGAAAAAGGAGCAGGAATTTGGTTCTGTCATTGTGTTGATTTCAGATGAACCTTACCGGGAGCTGGCCTATGATGGAGTGAAGGTTCCTTATGTGACAAAATATTACAGGGATACAGTGGTCTGCTATTCCTACAGCAAATCTCTTTCTCTTCCAGGGGAGAGGATTGGGTATCTGGTAATTCCGGATGAGCTAAAGGACAGCAGGGAGGTTTTTACAGCGGTTTCCATTGCAAACCGGGTGTTGGGAAGCGTCAACGCTCCGTCTTTGATGCAGCGAGTGATAAAACGGTGTATTGAGAAGGGAGCCAGAGTGAATCTGGCGGCCTACGACCGGAACAGGAACCGGCTGTATGAGGGGCTGAAGGAATGTGGTTTTTCTTGTATTCGCCCAGAGGGAGCTTTCTATCTTTTTGTCAAGTCGCCGGTGGCGGATGAGAAGAAATTCTGCAGCAGGGCTTCCGCTCACAATCTTTTGCTGGTTCCGGGAAGCTCTTTTGCCTGTCCCGGGTATGTGCGGATTGCTTACTGCGTATCCTATGAGCAGATTGAACGGTCAATGCCGGCATTTCGGGCTCTGGCTAAGGAGTATGGGCTTGTTAAGGCTTGATGAAGGACAGAAATTTTGGGATACCGTATTGTATGGAAAGAGGAAGAATAGCCTGAGATGACTACGGAGGGACAGGACATGAAAGGATGGGAAAAAAATATCAGAAGGGTGGTCCCCTATGTGCCGGGGGATCAGCCGGCAGGAGAAAGGCTGATCAAGTTAAATACCAATGAAAATCCTTATCCTCCGGCGCCCGGGGTGAAGCGGGCGCTTAAGGAGATGGATTATGACCGGCTGAGAAAATATCCGGACCCGGCATCGTTGGCTTTGACAGACTGTTTGGCTGCGTATTATGGCGTGGAAAAGGATCAGGTTTTTGTGGGAGTAGGGTCGGATGATGTGCTGGCTATGGCATTTCTGACTTTTTTTAATTCTGAAAAGCCAATCTTGTTTCCGGATATCAGCTATTCTTTTTATAAGGTGTGGGCAGAGCTTTTTGAGATTCCTTATGAGATGGTGGCTTTGGATGAAGGGTTTCATATTCTCCCAAAGGATTATTACAGGGAAAATGGAGGGGTGATTTTTCCCAACCCCAATGCCCCTACCGGGTTGCTTCTTGGCTTGGAGCAGGTGGAGGATATTCTTCAGCACAACCAGGACGTGATAGTAATTGTGGATGAGGCATATATTGATTTCGGAGGCAGGTCAGCCCTGTCTCTGTTGGATCGCTATGAGAATCTGCTGGTAGTGCAGACCTTCAGCAAGGCCCGATCCATGGCCGGGATGAGAATCGGATTTGCCGTGGGAAGCCCCAGGCTGATCCGGGCCATAAATGATGTCAAATACTCTTATAATTCCTATACAATGAATATGCCGTCTTTGATTCTGGGAGTGGAGGCGGTGAGAGATGAGGCATATTTTAAGGAAACGGTGGGAAAAATTGTAAAAACCAGGGAAAGGGCCAAGGAGAGACTTGGACAGCTGGGATTTACTTTTCCGGATTCCATGGCCAATTTTATTTTTGCAAAACATGAAAAGGCAGCGGCGGTCAGACTTTTTGAGGCTTTGAAGGAGCGGCAAATTTATGTAAGGTATTTTGCCGGGCCGCGGCTTGAAAATTATCTGAGAATTACCATTGGAACAGATGAAGAGATGGAGGAATTATATCGTTTTCTTGAGGGGTATCTTGAGGAGGACGGATGGAAAGCGCAAAAAAATATTTAAGAATTTTTCTGAATATTGGGATTCCGTTGACAGGCATTGTTCTGGTATGTGTACTGCTTCCTAAGGTTTTAGGATATTTTATGCCTTTTGTGATCGGATGGTTGATTGCCATGGTGGCAAACCCTCTGGTTCGTTTTTTGGAAAGCCGGATGAAGCTGGTCAGAAAGCACAGTTCGGTGTTGATTGTGGTGTTAGCCTTAGCGCTGGTGATTGGGTTGGGGTATTTTCTGATATCACGGCTTTTGATACAGGCCTTTAGCCTGGCCCGGGATCTGCCGGAAATGTATGCAGCAGCCTCAAAAGAGCTTCAAGGGTTTTTTGCCCGTTTTGATGAGTTGATTGGGTTTTTGCCGGGGAATGTAAAGGAGAGCTGGTATGAATTTACCGGCAATGTAGGCCATACCATAGGAATGGTGGTTCAAAAGATTGCATCTCCCACGGTGGAGGCAGCGGGAAATGTGGCTATGAGGATTCCCAATGCCATGGTCAATGTGGTGGTGACGATTCTTTCTGCCTACTTTTTCCTGGCAGAGAGGGAGCGGATTCTTGCATTTTGGAAGCGATATATGCCGGAGGGAGGAAACCGATATTATGTGAATTTAAAGGGAGATATCCGGAGGCTGTTAGGGGGATATTTTTTGGCCCAGTTTAAAATCATGTTTATGGTGGCTTTGATTCTTCTGGCTGGTCTTGTGGTGCTGGGAATCCGGTATGCTTTTTTGCTGGCTATTTTGATTGCAATGCTGGATTTTTTGCCTCTTTTTGGCACAGGGACAGTGCTTCTGCCCTGGGCGGTAGTGAAGCTGCTTTCCGGGGAATATATGCTGGCAGCAGGCCTGGCTCTTCTCTATGTTATCAGTCAGGTGGCCAGGCAGATGGTTCAGCCGAAGATTGTGGGGGATTCTATGGGACTTCCGCCTTTGCTCACTCTGGTGCTTCTCTATATTGGGTTTAAGGTGCGGGGGATCTCAGGGATGATTTTGGCAGTACCTTTGGGGATTCTTGGCATGAAGCTTTATGAGTATGGGATGTTTGACTCCCTGATTGAAAATATGCGGATCCTGGCGGAGGAGATTGAAAGGTTTCGCAGAGGGGACTAGAGGGTTTTAGAGCACTGGAAAAGGAATGGATGTATGGAGGCGTGTGAAGGATAACAGCGGGGAAGAGGATGCTGTTACGAAAGAAGAGAGGAATGACGGATTATGACAAAAAAGAAGCTGGCGCTGGAGATTATTGAGAGACTTAAAAAGGAGTATCCGGATGCAGGATGCACTCTGGATTATGACCAGGCGTGGAAATTGTTAGTCAGTGTGAGATTGGCAGCTCAATGTACGGACGCCCGGGTCAATGTGGTTGTGGAAGGACTTTATGAAAAGTATCCGGATGTAAATGCGCTGGCGGAGGCGCCGGTGGAGGATATTGAAGAGATTGTCCGGCCTTGTGGTCTGGGGCACAGCAAAGCCCGGGATATCAGTGCCTGTATGAAGATGCTTCGAGATGAATATGGGGGAAAGATACCAGAGGATTTTGATGCAATATTAAAGCTGCCAGGAGTGGGCAGGAAAAGCGCCAATCTGATTATGGGAGATGTGTTTGGAAAGCCGGCCATTGTGACAGATACTCATTGTATTCGTCTGGTCAACCGAATGGGGCTGGTAGATGGAATCAAGGAACCGAAAAAGGTGGAAATGGCTTTGTGGAAGCTGATTCCGCCAGAGGAGGGGAGTGATTTCTGCCACCGTCTGGTGTACCACGGGCGGGATGTGTGTACAGCAAGGACAAAGCCTTTCTGTGACAGGTGTTGTCTGAGGGATATCTGCAAGAGGGAAGGGGTGTAGCGACAGATTGGTTTCTGGGAAGCGATGTGAAGTGTAACAGAGGAAAGGGTGGAGGGAGAGGAAATGATTTACCGGATTCAGAAAAGTCTGGATGATTTTGTTTGTACAGGGGCGGAATGTGAGGATACCTGCTGCAAGGGGTGGAGGATTGGTATTGACAGGGAAAGCATGGAGCTTTACCGGAGCGTGAAGGGGCCTCTGGGACGCCGGCTGTTTTGGGGGATTGATCACCGGGATCATTGTTTCCGGCTTCGGGGTATGGCCTGTGCTTTTTTAAACAGGGAAGGGTTTTGTGATATTTATAAGGAGCTGGGGAGGGAAGGAATGTGCCGGGAATGCCGGACTTATCCCAGACATGTGGAGGATTATGGAAATGTGCAAGAGGTGATGCTTTCCTTGTCCTGTCCGGAGGCGGCCCGGGTGATTCTGGGGGATGAAAAACGTGGGGACTGGAAGGAAAAAAGGGGACAAAAAAACAGGAAAGCCGGGTATGAACAGGAAGAATTTGGGCGGCCGGGAGAGGAGTACATTCTCCAGGACTTGGAAAAACTTCGGAATGTAATGACCTGTCTGATCAAAAATCGTGGAACAGAGCTGAGACAGAGATTGATATTGGTACTGGCTTTGGCCCATGATTTTCAGAGGCATTGGGTTAAGCTTCAAAAAGAAGGATGCTCCTATCCGGAGAATGAACGAAGAAAATGGTTGGACAGGCTTGCCGGGAAGGCTTTGACGTGGAGCGGGACAGAAAGATTTTCTAAAAAAATGAAGCTTATTGGTGAGGGAGATACGGAGAAGATGATCCGCATGGCAGCATGGATGCGGCTGACAGGAGAGTGGGAGCCTGTGATTCCAGGATGGGCAAAAGGGCTGGAGCGGATGTGCAGCTGCTTGTACCATGAGCAGAGTGTAGAGGAGTATGGGGCGCTTTGTGGCAGGTTCAGTGAGGAGGCCGGGATTTTCGGGCAGGAGTGGGAGAACCTGACCTTATATTTTATCAACACGTATGTGCTGGGTGCGGTTTATGACGGGGATGTGTACGGAAAGACGAAGCTGGCAGTGTTCAGTGTCCTGGTAATTCGGGAATGGTGCATATTCCGGTACAAGATTACCGGGAAGATATCCAGAGAGGAGATTGGGAGAATGGCTTACCAGTATTCCAGGGAGATGGAAAATTCAGACCGGAACCTGGATGCTTTGGAGAGGGAGCTGGCAGAAAATCCTTTGTTTCGGCTGGATGGGATGATGAAGGTGCTTGCAGCATATCCCGCAGATTAGCCAGGTACGAACCTTTTGAATTTTGCCACTAAAGAAAACTGAAAAATTTCCTGCAGCATTTTATCACTCAGGTGACGGTGGTGGATTGAAACGAAATATTTGATAATTGGAAAAAAATGGAAAAAGGTGTTATTTTTTTCTAAAAGCTGCCGATATTAAAAAATGTAAAGCAAATAAAATAAGATGATTACACATGAAGCTTCGTGAAAGCTTTACGTAACCCTCCAGTGCATGGATCCGGACCGGGGGGGGGTAGAACAAGGAAGTCCTGCTCCCGAAGGTTATAGAACATGACAAGGAGGGTATTTTTATGATCATTCAACACAACATAGCTGCGATTAACTCTTACAGAAACTTAGGCATCAACCAGAGCGGACTGAACAAGAACTTGGAGAAGCTGTCATCTGGCTACAAGATTAACCGTGCCGGTGATGATGCGGCAGGTCTGGCTATTTCTGAGAGCATGCGATCCCAGATCAACGGCCTGAATCAGGCAGCAAAGAACGCCCAGGATGCTATCGGGCTGATCCAGACGGCAGAGGGTGCTCTGACAGAGGTTCATTCCATGTTGCAGCGTCTTACTACGCTGGCTTCTCAGTCAGCAAACGGTACCTACAATACCGTTGCAAGAGGGAACCTGCAAAGTGAGGTTACAGAGCTGCTCAAAGAGATTGACCGTATTGCCAATAATACGGACTTCAACGGAATTAAGCCGCTGGCGGCTACTAATGGCGCAGGCAAGATGACCTTCCAGATTGGTCCTAGTGCAGCAGAGACAATCACTGTTAACAGTCAGGCAATGACAGCCAGTGGTATTCAGGCTGCGATTTTCCAGGATGCAATAGACCGCTCGGGGAAGGCAGATGGTGCCACATATTATTTCAAAGTTGGCAACAATAAAGATCAGGCCAGTGGAGCGATTGAATTAACCGTTGGCGAAAATAAGTATTTGTCAGCTACTGGTACTGTGACAGATGCATTTGGTGAGATAGTGAAAGTTAACAGTGATGGCACTGTGACAGGAACTGCAGCTGATGAGAAATTAAGGACTCCTGCAGATGTTGAGATGAGCAAAGCAAATGTTGCATCTGCCCTGCTTCCCAGTATGAACATTTCCGGCACCAGCACGGTTGTTGCGAATGCTGCTATCGATACGATCAATGCCGCTATCAATGCTGTTTCCAGCTACCGCGCTAAATTGGGTGCTGCCCAGAACAGACTTGAGCATACGGTCAACAACTTGAAAGTTACTTCTGAGAACATCACATCCGCAGAGAGCCGGATTCGTGATACGGACATGGCGGATGAGATCACGGCTTTTACGAAGAATAACATTCTTCTGCAGGCATCTCAGTCCATGCTGGCTCAGTCCAATTCCGTACCTCAGAGTATCTTAAGCCTGTTGCAGTAATTGCCAGGGTATTCTTTGGGTGTGGTTTAGAAGTTTGTTAAATCATAAAGAGAGATAGAAAAAGATTTTGGCAGGGCACATAAAATGTGTGCCCTGTTTTGAATGTTTGCATTTCTTGGAAGATTCCCTTCCCAATGTTTTCACAACATGGAAACAGTCTTGATTTTTCAACCTGAGATCAGGCAAGGATTCCGAAGTGTATTTAGAGAAATTTGCAGAGATGAACGGTGCGTTCTCTTGCCCGCTGAGGGTACAAAAGAAAGCGAAAAGAAAAAGCTGGAAATCTATTGTCCGCATCTATAAAACATTTTATAATAAAAGAAGCTTCTGGCACCAAATGAATGAATATCCGGCAGAAGTATCAGACTAAGGAAATAATCCTTTAGAATGTGGAATACAAGGACAAGGTGGAAATAACAATGAAGATTAAAGTTGTGGTGGTGGATAATGCACCAGAGTTGCTGGAAAAGATGAAGGGGATTTTCCGAAACATGGAGAATGTAGAGTTGTCAGGCTGCTTTGAGGAGGCGGTAGCAGTGGTGGACTTTGTGCGTGAGAATTCGGTGGATATGGTATTTACGGATATCGTGATGCCGGACATCAGTGGGATCAGCCTGGCATCAGCTTTGCACAGGCTGGCAGCTCCGCCGGCGGTGGTTCTTTTGTCTAGCATACCAGGCTTTTCTCTGGAAGCATGGAAGATTCAGGCTTTTGGATTCATAGAAAAGCCCTATACCCGAAAGGATGTAATTCGTATGGTGGAGAATTATGGAAGAGAAAGGGAGAAACAGATAGAAAATCGTTAGGTTTACTAATAGAAAATTTTTATAAGGTGTGATAAAATGGGCGGAAAATGGCAATGGTAATAGAACAGGAGGAGCAAAATGAACGATACACATATTTCCGATTCCATTTTATATATTGGTGTCAGTGACAGGACACTGGATTTGTTTGAGAGTCAGTATAAAGTTCCCAATGGTGTGACCTACAATTCCTATGTGATTTTAGATGACAAGATAGCAGTTCTGGACACAGTGGATGCACGGGCCTCGGAGCAATGGTTTGCCAATCTGGAGCAGGCCCTGGCGGGAGAAATGGTGGATTATCTGGTGATTTCTCATATGGAACCAGATCACGGTGCTAATATAGAACGTTTTGCCAGACAGCATCCGGAGGCCAAGCTGGTAGGAAATGCGAAGACCTTTGGGATGATTGCACAGTTTTTTGACCTGGATTTAAAGGATAGAATCCTGGAGATTAAAGAGGGAGACACCTTAAGTCTGGGACAGCATGTTCTGCAGTTTTTCATGGCACCAATGGTTCACTGGCCGGAGGTGATGGTGACTTATGAGCAGAAAGAGAAGATCCTGTTTTCTGCAGATGGCTTTGGTAAATTTGGAGCGATGGATGCAGAGGAAGCGTGGGATGATGAGGCGGCTCGCTATTATCTGAATATAGTTGGAAAATATGGGGTACAGGTACAGGGGCTTCTTAAGAAAGCCGCAAATTTGGATATTCAGATGATCTGCCCTCTTCATGGACCGATTCTGAAGGAGAATCTGGCACATTATCTGGAAAAGTATCAGATTTGGAGTTCTTATGAGCCGGAACAGAAAGGGGTATTGGTAGCCTATGCTTCTATACATGGGAATACAGCCAAGGCGGCCGAAAAGCTGGCAGAGCTTTTGCGGGAACAGGGTGAGGAGTATGTGGAGGTACTGGATCTGGCCAGAACAGACATGTCTCTGTCAGTGCGCAAGGCATTTTTTTATGACCGGATGATCGTGGCGGCCGCCACCTATGACGGTGGAGTATTTCCGTGTATGGAGGAATTTTTACAGCATCTTAAGTCCAAGAATTATCAGAAGAGAACAGTGGGGATTTTGGAAAACGGAACCTGGGCTCCCATGGCCGGAAAGGTAATGAAGGGGATTCTGGAAGGGATGAAAGAGATCCGGATTTTAGAACCAGTGGTGACAGTGAAATCAGCAGTGAAGGAAAATAATCTGGATGCTATGAGAACTTTGACAAAGGCTTTGTCAGACTAATCCGAACTTTTCTGGATGTGCGCTTCTGATACTCTCGAAAAAAGCATTTTCCAACACAGGTGAGGATGTGGAGGAAAATGCTTTTTATCTCTGCATACAATGCATCAATATTCCCAATCTGCCTGGATGCAGATCAGGTGTTTTGCTGCCAGCATGGAAAGTATTTAATTTTCGAGGAAACTGTGCTTTTAAAATTTCTCGAAACGTTCTACATCTGTCACAAAAATGGTTGCGCCGCCCAGCTCTACAGATACAGGCATCATCACATAGCCGGCAGAGATGGAGCCGATATTTGGCGCAGGAATATCACAGGTTATCTTTTGCCGCTTTCCGCAGGTTTCCCGAATCAGCTCAATCGCCTTATCAACCTGTTCCTCATCAGTACCAATCATCAGGGTTGCATTCCCTTTCTTCAGAAAACCACCGGTGGTTGCCAGTTTTGTGACACTAAAGCTGTGCTCATTCAAAACATCTGTCACCCGGTTCCCATCGTCAGAGCTAACAATCGCATAAATAATTTTCAAAAGCAACACCTCCATCTCAAAAAAATCTATTTCCATTTTACCATAAATTAATAACACTGTAAACAAAAGAGAAAAGACATTAAGAAAAAACTAGTACTAAAATCAGGGGAAGCGTGATATAATGTACACGAAAGCAATAAGCTGTGCGAAAAAAGTCTGAAGTTCGTGATAAGGAAAACCATAGGTTTTTTGAATTGCACAGCGGAGTTGCCCGGAGCATTTTTGCAAAAGTGTCATGTTCGCATGAAGGAAAAAATAAATTATATTTTTAATAGGGCGAAGTCCCACACCCCATCAAAGGAGGTAGGCCCAATTGACCATCAGAGAAGCACAGGAGGCCTGGGAGGAGAAATACCTAAACCCATACGCCTCTCTAAGTAAAAATACTTTAGGCCGTGACATACCAGAGCCTTTGTGTGACATCCGTCCGGAATACCAAAGAGACCGGGACCGGATTCTTCACTGCAAGGCATTCCGCCGCTTAAAGCACAAAACCCAAGTGTTTTTAGCTCCGGAGGGCGATCACTACCGGACACGCCTGACCCACACGTTAGAGGTGTCTCAGATTGCCAGAACCATTGCCAGAGCCCTGCGGATGAATGAGAATCTGACAGAAGCCATTGCTCTGGGCCATGATCTGGGCCACACACCCTTTGGCCATTCCGGAGAGCGGATTTTGGACGAGTTGTGTCCGGACGGTTTTTCCCACTACCGGCAGAGTGTGCGGGTGGTAGAGATTTTAGAGAAGGATGGCAAGGGGCTGAATCTGACAAAAGAAGTGCGGGACGGAATATTGAACCACAGAACCAGTGGCCGGCCTTCTACCTTGGAGGGATGTATCGTGCGTCTGTCGGATAAGATTGCTTACATAAATCACGATATTGACGATGCCATACGGGGGAGGATTTTCAGGGAACAGGACATTCCAAAGAGTTATACGGATCTTCTTGGTCACAGTGTGCGGGAACGGCTGAATACAATGATTCATGATATTATAGAGAACAGTATGGATATGCCTGAGATCCGTATGTCACCGGGAATGCAGGAAGCCATGCAGGGACTGCGGGCCTGGCTGTTTGAGAATATGTATTTAAATGAGGTGCCCAAGGCGGAGGAGAGAAAAGCACAGCAGCTAATTGCTTCCCTTTATCAGTACTATCTTGAGCATGCAGAGCGGATGCCGGAGGAGTATCGGCTGATGATGGAAGAAAAGGGAGAGAAAAAAGAGCGGGTGGTTTGTGATTACATAGCAGGCATGAGCGACAGCTATGCCATCTACAAATTTGAGAAACTTTTTGTGCCGGAGGCGTGGAAGGTGTAATAAAAGGGAGAGGAGCATTTCATGTATTATCCGGAAGAGATCATTGAGGAAGTAAGAGAAAAAAATGATATAGTGGATGTGATTTCGGGGTATGTGAAGCTGCAGAAGAAAGGCAGTAATTATTTTGGACTATGCCCTTTCCACAATGAAAAATCTCCGTCCTTCTCCGTGTCACCTCAAAAGCAGATGTACTATTGTTTTGGATGTGGGGCGGGAGGCAATGCAATCACTTTTGTGATGGAATATGAGAGCTTTACCTTTCCGGAGGCCTTAAAATATCTGGCGGACAGGGCAGGAGTGAAGCTGCCAGAGGTGGAATATTCCAGGGAAGAGCGGGTTCAGGCAGACAAGCGGTCAGTGCTTTTGGAGATCAATAAGCTTGCTGCCAATTACTTTTATTATCAGCTGCATCAGCCACAGGGGAGAAATGGCTACGAATATTTTAAGAAGCGGCGGTTGACTGAGGACACAATCCGGCGGTTTGGATTGGGGTATTCCAATAAAACCAGCAGCGATTTGTACCAGTATTTAAAATCCAAGGGGTATCAGGATCCGATTCTAAAGGAAAGCGGCCTGGTGACAATGGAGGAGCGAGGAACTTATGACAAATTCTGGAATCGGGTTATGTTTCCCATTATGGATGCTGGAAGCCGGGTTGTGGGTTTTGGAGGCAGGGTGTTAGGAGATGGGGAACCCAAATATTTGAATTCTCCTGAGACCTTGGTGTTTGACAAAAGCCGGAACCTTTATGGACTTAATTATGCACGGACAAGCCGGGAGAAATGTTTGCTTGTCTGTGAGGGATATATGGATGTGATTGCCATGCATCAGGCAGGCTTCACTAATGCGGTTGCCTCTTTGGGCACGGCGTTGACCGAAAGGCACGCGGTGCTTTTAAAACGTTATACGGATCAGGTGGTTCTTACTTATGACAGTGACGGGGCAGGGATAAAAGCGGCCCTTCGGGCGATTCCGATTCTCAAGGAAGTAGGTATTTCCACCAGGGTGTTGGATTTAAAGCCCTATAAGGATCCGGACGAATTTATCAAAAACAGGGGAACCGATGCATTTCGGGAGAGAATGGAGAAAGCCCGCAACAGTTTTTTATTTGAGATCGATGTGTTGAAGCAAAATTATCAGATGGAGGATCCGGAACAGAAAACCCGGTTTATTCAGGCTGCTGCAAGGAAGCTTCTGGAATTTGATGAGGCAATGGAGCGGGACAATTATATTCAGGCTGTGGCCAGGGAATATATGCTTCCCTATGAAGATCTGCGGCGCTTGGTCAATCGGCTGGGCAATATGCCGGGGACTGTGAAAAGCGTGCCAGACAGACAGCAGGGAACAAGAGGCCGGGAGGCAGGAAAAAAGAAGGAAAAGGATGATGGAAACCGCAGGGCACAGAGGTTGCTTTTGACCTGGCTTATTGAGAGGCCCGGGCTGTTTGAAAAAATAGAAAATATAGTCGGACCGAAGGATTTTGTAGAACCTCTTTATGGTCAGGCAGCAAAGATGGTTTTCGAGGGATATGAAAAGGGAAAGCTGAATCCGGCAGAAATCCTGAATCATTTTATCAATGATGAAGAACAATACAAAGAGGTGGCGAAGCTGTTTCATGCCCAATTAGAGGAATCATTGAACAATGAGGAACAGAAAAAGGCGTTTTCAGAGATTGTATACCGAGTGAAAAAAAACAGTCTGGATCATGCCAGCCGCAATGCGGCAGATCTGGATGAGCTTCAGCATATAATCCGGGAGCAGGCGTCTTTAAAAAAGCTTTCTATTACCATAGATTAAAAACAGTCTCAAAGAAAAGCACACAAGTTATCTGGAAAAGCATTGCGAAACAGGAAAGGCGGACAGACATGGAAGAACGTACACAGACATTGGAGGAGAAGCTGGTCTTACTGTTGGAGACTGCAAAGAAAAGGAAAAATGTTTTGGAAAACCGGGAAATTCTGGATTTCTTTCGTGGAGAGATTCTGGATCCGGACAAGCTGGACAGGATTTATGATTTTTTGGACAGAAACCAGGTGGATGTTCTGCGGATGGAAGAGGAGGAGATAGAGCCGGATCTTTTTATTGAGGAGGAGTTGGAGGATGGGGAAGAGATCGATGTGGAAGCCATTGACCTGTCCATGCCGGATCATGTAAGTGTGGAAGATCCGGTCCGCATGTATTTAAAAGAGATCGGTAAGATTCCGCTTCTTTCCATGGAGGAGGAGACTTACCTGGCAAAGAAAATGGAGCTAGGAGATAATGAAGCCAGAAAACAGCTGGCAGAAGCCAATCTCCGACTGGTAGTAAGTATTGCAAAGCGGTATGTGGGGCGGGGGATGCAGCTTCTGGATCTGATTCAGGAGGGAAACTTAGGACTTATTAAGGCAGTTGAGAAATTTGATTATCGGAAAGGATATAAGTTCAGTACCTATGCTACCTGGTGGATTCGTCAGGCTATTACCCGGGCTATTGCAGATCAGGCCAGAACCATCCGGATTCCGGTGCATATGGTGGAGACGATCAACCGGCTGATCCGTACACAGAGACAGCTGGTTCAAGAGCTGGGACGGGAACCTTCGCTGGAAGAGATTGCCGTTCGGATGGATCTGCCGCCGGAGCGGGTTAATGAGATACAGAAGATTGCCCAGGAACCAGTTTCTTTGGAGACCCCTATTGGTGAGGAGGAGGACAGCCATTTAGGAGATTTTATTCAGGATGATCAGGTGGCGGTGCCTGTGGATCAGGCTACGTTTACCCTTCTCAGAGAACAGCTTATGGAAGCTTTAAAGACATTGACAGATCGGGAACAAAAGGTTTTGCGGCTTCGGTTTGGCTTAGATGACGGGCGTCCCAGGACGCTTGAGGAGGTAGGAAGAGAGTTTCAGGTGACCAGAGAACGGATCAGGCAGATTGAGGCGAAAGCCCTGCGAAAGCTTCGTCATCCCAGCAGAAGCAAAAAACTAAAGGATTATCTGGACTAAAGACAGCAAAGGAGGATAGGGAATAATGAGGACAGAGGATAAAATAAAAGGTAGTAAAGGTGGGAGGAAAAGTCTTTATGACCGGGGGATAGCCCGGGGCATTCAGGACAAGACTACCCGATTTTTGATTATCAGCCTGGTATCCATATCGATCCTTTGCATGATTGTTTTTTCATTTTTTACGATTCATATGAACCGTCATAACTCGGATACGATCAGTGAGATTGGACGGATTTATATGTCAGGCATGAGTGAACAGGTGGCTATGCATTTTGAGACTACCATTGATTTACGCCTGTCGCAGCTTTCGGCTCTTAACGAGACGATCCCCCCGGAGAGAGTTGACAGTGTAAAAGAAATGCGACAGCAGCTGGCTTATAATGCACAGGTGAGGGGATTTGAATATCTGGCTTTTTATTCTCAAAACGGGGAATTTGAGATGATTTATGGAGACCCGGTCAGTCTCAGTGATCCGGTGCCTTTTTTCTGTTCCCTTGCCAGTGGAGATAAAAAGGTGGCAGTGGGTAAGGACACAACCGGAAAGGATCTGATGCTGGTAGGGGTTCCTGCGGTGTATCCGATGGCGGATGGGGAAAAAAGTATTGCCCTGGTAGCCGGATTGCCTATTGAATATATTCAGGAGACGCTTTTTTTAAACAAAGAGTCTTCTATGGAATATTATTTTATTGTTCGCAGAGACGGAAGCTTTATAACACGAAGCGAGGATGTGGAGGACAATAATTATTTTGAAAGAGTATGGGCTCTATATGAGGATGTGGGAGGAAAGACACCAGAGGAATATTTAGGAGAGCTGGGGTCTGCTATGGATGCCCGGAGAGATTACAGCAGTGAATTTACTATCTATGGGGAACGCCGTCATCTGTACTGTACAAGCCTGTCTTATTCTGAATGGTATCTCTTGGTATTTATGCCCTACGGTGTTTTGGATGAGACAATTGCCGAGCTGGGGGGTGAGTGGGTTTATACCGCCTTATGTGGCTGCGCCATTATTCTTTTAGCCCTTTTGCTTGTGTTTGCCAAATACTTAAAGATTACATGGCATCAGATGGAGGCGCTGGATGAGGCAAGAAGAGCGGCCGAACACGCCAATCAGGCCAAAAGTGAGTTCCTTTCTAATATGAGCCATGATATCCGGACGCCGATGAACGCTATTGTAGGTATGACCAGTATAGCTATGGCCAATATGGCCAATCGGCAGCAGGTGCAAAATTGCCTGAAAAAGATTGCTTTATCCAGCCGTCATCTGTTGGGGCTGATCAATGATATTTTGGATATGTCCAAGATCGAGAGCGGGAAAATGACTCTGAATACGGAGCAGGTCTCTTTGAGTGAGGCCATTGATGGAATTGTGACAATTATTCAACCACAGGCCAGGGAGAAAGGACTGGATTTTGAAGTCTATGTCCATGATGTTTTTGCGGAAAATGTCTGCTGTGACGGTGTGAGGCTGAATCAGATTTTGATTAATTTTTTGGGCAATGCGGTTAAGTTTACTCCGGAGGGAGGGAGCATCAGCCTTTCTCTGGGAGAGGAAGAGTCTCCTGTGGGAGAAAGCTATGTGAGAGTTCATCTGTGGGTTATTGACAATGGTATCGGCATGTCTGAAGAGTTTCAGAAAAAGATTTTTGATTCTTTTTCAAGAGAGGACAATACCAGGGTGCAAAAAACAGAGGGAACTGGCCTGGGGATGACCATTACAAAATACATAGTGGATGCCATGGGTGGAATCATTGAAGTCCACAGTGAGCCGGGGCAGGGAAGTAAGTTCCATGTAATATTAGATCTGGAGAAGGCAGTGATCTCAGAGGATGATATGAGGCTTCCTGACTGGAAGATGCTGGTGGTGGATGATGATTCTCTTCTCTGTGAAAATGCAGTTTCTACACTGGAATCCATTGGCGTGCAGGCGGAATGGGTTTTAGATGGGGAAAGTGCAGTGAAGCTTGTGAAGGAGAAGAGTGAGCAGGAGGAATTTTATGACATTATTCTTATGGACTGGAAGCTGCCGGGGATGGATGGCATAAGGACAGCCAGGGAGATACAAAGGATCTGCGGGGACAGAGTCCGGCTGCTTCTCACTTCTGCATATGACTGGGGTGAAATCGAGAAGGAGGCAAGAGAAGCAGGGTTATCCGGTTTTATATCCAAACCATTGTTTAAATCTACATTGTATTATGGGCTGGGACAATTTACAAAGGAGGATGGCTCTCAGATTATCACAAAACAGGACAGGGAAGCAGATTTTACAGGCAAAAGGATTCTTTTGGCAGAGGATAATGAGCTGAACTGGGAGATTGCCCAGGAGCTTTTGTCTCAGTTGGGTCTGCAGCTGGATTGGGCCGAGAATGGAAAACTGTGTTTGGAGATGTTTGAAAAGGCTCCTGTTGGAACCTATGATGGGATTTTGATGGATATCCGTATGCCGGTGATGACAGGTTATGAGGCGGCTCAGGCGATCCGAAGCCTTGAGAGGAAGGATGCCAAGGAGATTCCGATTATTGCTATGAGTGCGGATGCATTTTCTGATGATATCCAGAAGTGTCTGGAATGCGGCATGAATGCCCATATTGCCAAGCCGGTGGATATGAGGGAGGCGGAGCGAGTGCTGGAAAAATATATTCTGGATAAAAGCCTCAGGGGAGAAAGAGAGGATGAAGACAGGTGAGATTGTCAAGACGTCTGGAACGAATCCTTCAGCTAGTTGCAGACTGGGCGCCAGATGGAGAGAAAGGAAGCAGAAGGGATATCTGTGTGGCCGATGTGGGGACTGATCACGGGTTTGTGCCGATCTGTCTGGTGGAGCGGGGGATCGCTGCCCGGGCTCTGGCTCTTGATGTTAGGGAGGGTCCCCTGGAGAGAGCAAAGGAACATGTGCAGAGGAAAGGACTGGATAAGAAGATTGATTTGCGCCTGGGAGATGGTTTAAAACCTCTTGCCCCAATGGAGGCAGATATGGTGGTTATATCGGGTATGGGCGGAGAGCTGATGCTGCGGATTTTAAGGGAAGGGGAACTGGTAAGGCCTTTTGTCAGCCGGTGGATTTTCTCTCCTCAGTCTGAGCTTGCATTGTTTCGTCATGGACTTGAGGAACTGGGCCTTTCCATTTGCCATGAGACAATGGTGGAGGAGGAAGGAAAATATTATACAATCATGGTGGCTCAGCCAGGACAGATGAGCTATTCTCATGAATATTGCTACCGCTATGGAGAGATTCTGATTCAAAGTGGCTCCTTGGTTCTTACCGGATTTCTTGAGCGAGAAATCGCTCAGCTTAAAAAAATCCAAAAACGGCTGGAGAAGGAAGGGTCGGAGAATAGAAGCAGGCGTCTTTTAGAGGTGGAAAGAAAGCTGCAGGAGGCAAAGCTGGTGAGAGAGGCAGTACACCTGGCCAGAGATAACAGAAATACAAGGAGAATTGAAATATGAGATGCAGGGAACTGATCGAAAAGCTGGAGGAGCTGGCGCCCTTATCCTATGCCTGTGAATGGGACAATCCGGGGTTTTTGGCAGGGCGAAGCGACAAGGAGATCAAAAAGATCCAGATTGCCCTGGATGCAACGGATGAGGTGGTGGAGAGGGCAATTGGGATGGGGGCAGATCTTCTGCTGACCCATCATCCGCTGATTTTTAAAGCATTAAAAAGAGTCAATGACGAGGATTTTGTCAGCCGGCGGATTTTAAAACTTATTCAGGCAGACATTTGTTATGTGGCTATGCATACCAATTTTGACATTGCCCCGGGATGTATGGCTGACCTGGCTGCAGAGCGGCTGGGACTGAAAGCAGAGGGCCCGTTGGAGGTGACCGGGGAGAAGGACGGAATCCCTGTGGGAATCGGAAGAATTGGTACATTGGCGCAGGCTGTGACGGTGGAAAAACTGGCCGGATTGGTGAAGGAATGCTTTGGGCTGCCCTTTGTGACGGTGTATGGCACGGAACAGGTGACGGAGCCGGTGATGCGGGTGGCTGTTTCTCCGGGAGCAGGAGGCAGTATGATTAGCCACGGAATTAAAAACCGAGCACAGGTACTGGTGACGGGGGATATTGGACATCACAGCGGCATTGATGCGGCGGCTTGCGGGATGGCAGTGATCGATGCAGGCCACTATGGATTGGAGCATATTTTCATGCCGTTTATGAAGGGGTATGTTGAACAGGTCACGGAAGGAACTGCAGAGATTTTTGTGGAGGAAACCGCGTTTCCTGCCCGGGTTATCTGAGTGAAAAACTTTTAAGCAAAAACATATAATTATACCAGGAGGAGGCAGTATATGGTACAGGTTACAGTAGAGAGCGAGAGACGGGAATATGAGATCGGAACTCTTTTAAAGGACATTGCAGAGGAGTTTCAGCCACGGTTTGAGAATGATATTCTGCTGGCCATGGTCAATGGAAAGCTTCAGGAGCTGCACAAGTTAGCCCGCAGCGGCTCTGAGATCCGTTTTCTGACGGCAAAGGACAAGCCGGGGATGCAGACCTATCACAGAAGTGTGACGCTTTTGCTTTTAAAGGCTTTTCACGATGTGGTGGGGCCGGAGCGGTTAAAGCGGGTGTCGGTGGACTTTTCCATTGGCAGTGGGCTGTTTGTGGAGCCGGAGGGGGATTTTGTCTTGAATCAGACTTTGCTTGATCAGGTGAAGGCCCGAATGCAGGAGTGTGTGAAAAAGGCTATGCCAGTGATGAAACGGAATATCAGCACCGATGAAGCGGTAGAGCTGTTTCACCACTATGAGATGTATGATAAGGAGAGGCTTTTCCAGTTCAGGCGTGTTTCCCGGGTCAATATCTACAATATTGACGGTTATGAGGATTACAATTACGGGTATATGGTTCAAAACACCGGGTATCTGAAATATTTTGATTTGGTTCTCTATCAGCATGGGATGGTGCTTCTTCTGCCCGCGGAATCGGATCCCACAAAGGTTCGTCCCTTCGTGCCTCAGGAAAAGCTGTTTCGGGTTTTGCGGGAATCCGGGGAGTGGGGGCGGAAGCTTCAGGTGTCCAATGTCGGCGCCCTTAATGAGAGGATTACCCGGGATGGGATGAACGATTTGATCCTGATCCAGGAAGCCCTTATGGAGAAGAAGATGGGGGATATTGCAGATCAGATCGCCATGAAGCCGGACACAAAGTTTGTCATGATTGCGGGCCCCTCCTCTTCCGGAAAGACCACCTTTTCTCACCGGCTGTCCATTCAGCTGCGGGCCAAGGGGTTGGTGCCTCATCCTATTGCTGTAGATAATTACTTTGTCAACCGGACCAACAGCCCCCGGGATGAACAGGGCAATTATGATTATGAATCTTTAAAATGCATTGATGTGGAGCAGTTTAATCGGGATATGCAGGATCTTTTGGCGGGAAAGACGGTGGAGATGCCGGAGTACAATTTTATCACCGGGGAAAGGGAGTACAGAGGTAATAAGCTGACTTTGGGAGCGGAGGATATTCTGGTGATTGAGGGAATCCACTGCCTGAATGAGGCATTGTCCTACAGCCTGCCCAAGGAGAACAAATTTAAGATCTACATCAGCGCTTTAACTCAGTTAAATGTAGATGAGCACAACCGGATTCCAACCACAGACGGGCGCCTGATCCGGCGTCTGATCCGGGACTCCAGAACCAGGGGGGCCTCAGCTCAGGATACGATCCGCCGGTGGCCCTCTGTGCGCCGGGGGGAGGAGCAAAACATTTTCCCCTACCAGGAGGAGGCGGATGTGATGTTCAACTCAGCGCTGGTGTATGAATTTGCAGTTTTAAAGCAGTATGCAGAGCCTCTTTTGTTCAGTGTTCCAAGAAACAGTCCGGAATATTTAGAGGCAAAACGGCTCCTTAAGTTTTTGGATTACTTCCTTGGAGTCAGCAGTGAAGATATTCCAAGAAATTCGATTCTGCGGGAGTTTATCGGAGGAAGCTGCTTTAAAGTGTGATAACAAAAGAAAGGCAAGAACAGAATGGACAGAAAGGCACTGTTTTTTGATATTGACGGAACCCTTTTAAGCGAGATTACCCACAGGGTGCCTGTCAGTGCAAAGGAAGCATTAAAAGAGGCCAGAAAAAGAGGGCATTTGATTTTTATTAACTCTGGAAGAACCTTTTGTCTGACGAAGGAGATTCTCGGCATGGTGGAGGCAGATGGATGTCTGTGCGGCTGCGGCACTTATATAGAGGCTGGAGGAAATATTTTGTACCATCATCAGATACCCTTAGAACGGGGAAACCGTATTAAAAAGGATATTGTAGCGTATGGGCTGGACGGGGTTTTGGAGAGCATGGAAAGCTGCTGTATGCAAAAGCATGTATCCAGGATGCCGAAGGCAGAGCACTTAAAAAGAACGGTAAAGAGCAGCGGAATACTTGCTTCTTATGGGTGGGAGAATGACCAATATGTCTATGATAAATTCTGTGTGATGGCAGACGAGGAAAGCGACAGGAAAGGTTTTTTTAAAAGCCTGGAGCCAGATATACAGGTTATTGACCGGGGAGAGGATTTTTACGAATGTGTGCCAAGGGATCATTCCAAGGCCACAGCAATCCAGTTTGTTCTGAAGCATTATGGGATTCCTCTGGAAAGTGCCTATGTGTTTGGGGACAGTACCAATGATTTGTCTATGTTTGAATATGCCACACATACCATTCTTATGGGAAAGCATGATTCGGAGCTGGAGCCTTACGCAGAGTTTATTACAAAAACCGTGGAGGAGGACGGGATTGCATTTGCCATGAAAAGGCTGGGGATTATCCCGGACTTGTAAGAAACCCGTAAGTTGACATGATTTTTATTTGATGATAAAATGAGTATACCTGAGTAGGACAGATGGCCGCTGCCGCACAGCCGCAAGGGGGCGGGAGAGGAAAGTCCGGGCTTCACAGGGCAGGATGCCAGATAACGTCTGGCGGAGGCGACTCCAGGGACAGTGCAACAGAAATGTACCGCCGGCTTTGGCCGGTAAGGGTGGAAGGGCAGTGTAAGAGACTACCGCCTGCCTGGTAACAGACAGGGCACATGTAAACCCCATCCGAAGCAAGACCGAACAGAAAGCATAAGGCGGCCCGTCTGCTTTCGGGTAGGTTGCTTGAGCCGGACGGTGACGTCCGGCCTAGATAGATGGCCATCCACGACATAACCCGGCTTACCGTCCTGCTCAGGGAATTTTATAAAACGTAATGTTCTTAAAAAGAGAGGGGTTCTCCTCTCTTTTTTGCAAATATAAAATGGCAGGAGAGGGAGAGAAAGCAGTGGGGAAAGACAGACTTTTTGTAATCATGCTGGCAATATTTTTGTGTTTTACGGATCCTCTTTTCTGCTTTGGTATGGAGGGGCCTGGGGATGGAGAGCCGGGATGGTACTATGGACAGGACAATTACCATTGGTCCTATTATGACAAGGATCAGAAGCGGCACACAGGCTGGCTCAATTATAACGGAGAATGGTACTGGTTTAACAGCGAGGGGTGGATGACTGGCGGAGGGATTACTGTAGTTGACGGAGTTTCTTACTATTTTTTTATCAATGGCCATATGGCGTGGAATCAGTATGTGGGAATGAAATTTTATGATCAAGACGGACAGCATGATCCAAAACAGGATGTTCGGGTTATTGGAAAGGAGAAGGCAGACGGGGAGGATAAGGATTTATTTTCGGATTTTATGTATCAGATTCCAAGAAGCTGGATAAGCCGGTTTGTGGAGGACGGGTGGGAGCTGATGTTTTACAAACAGAAAAAGTATTTTTCAGCCCCCAGAACGAATAAGGGGATCTATTATGTGTATCACAGTGTGGATACCCGCTATAAAAAGGTGAAGTTTACGGATGTGGACAGTGTACTCCAGGGTTTTGGAGAGTATGTGGGGTATGCTTCTGGCTGTTATGAGGAGGGGAACAGCCGGATGGAGATTCTATGGGAGGAACAGCCGGCCGTTTTGTCTGTGTTAGGTCTGCCGGATAAATATCAGGGGGACGCGCAGTTTTATTTTGGGAAGCTGTTTGCCGCTTACTTAGATGGAGATACAAAAAAGGAGCTTTTGCAGGCTTCTTTCCGGGCCTGTCAGGTTATGGAGGAGATTTTACATCTTCAGGATGATGCGGAAACCAGGGAAAGACTCCAAAAGAAGGCAGAGGAAGAACAAAAAGAGGCAAGAGAGCGGGCTCATAAGTTAGCGGAGCAGGAGGGACAGGGACCTGGAGTGGAGAAGATAACAGACGATCACAATTGACACATGTCATATATTTGGATATAATTGCCTGAGCCGGATGTTTTTTGAGAGCCGGCAGGGGATTATGAAAAAGATGAAAAGGAAAAGTATTGTCAAATGATGAATGTGGCAGTATGTGATGAGGACCGTTTAACACTGAGACAAGTAGTGGAAAAGATCAGCCATATGAAGGGAACCAGTGTCTGTGAGGGCTATGATAACTTTCAGGAATTGATTCAGGCCTTGCGTTCTGGCAGATATCAAATAGTATTTCTAAGTATGGATTGGAAAAATAGCTGTGAGAGATATGGCTTACAGACAGCACGGCAGATCTATAAAATAAGTCCTGACATAAAGGTGATTTATATGACAGCCAATCCACAACAAGTTGTAGAGCAACTCTTTCTGGAACCGGTCAATCGGTCCGGCTTTCTTGTAAAACCGGTTGAGGGGGAAATTCTGACGAAATATATCGAATATTTTGTTCGGGGGGGGGAAAGCAGGATTTAAACGACAGCCTGATTATCCGCAATAAGGGAGTTATGCAGCTTATTCGTTTCGATGAAATTTTATACATGGAGAGTTCCGGGCATACGGTGGGGGTTCGTACCAGGACAAAAAATCTTTATTGTTATGGAAGTCTGGGAAAATTCAAAGAGCTTCTTCCGGAATACTTTGTCCAGTGCCATAAAAGCTATTTGGTAAATATGAAGGAGATTCGCTGCCTTGAGCGAAACTGTATTTCCACAATACAGGGAGACCGGATTCCGGTCAGCAAATCCCGGTATGGAGACACGCGGGAGAGATATTTCCGCTATATGGAGGGAATCCGTTTGGCAGGCGAGATGAAATAGAATAAGGAAAATTACGGTAATCGTTTGATAGACAGGCATAGCCTGTCTATTTTTGTATGGAAAGGGCCTGATTTTGTAATTATAAACATTTTCTAAACTGGTTTTGCTATAATATTTCCAACGTTCTTACTGAGTTACAGATTACTGGTTTGCCGATTAACAGACAACAGGTAGTGACCTGGCAGCAAGGCGGAATACAAAAAGGAGAGATGAGTATGAATCTGACAAAATGTAGCAACGGGCATTTTTATGACAGCGATACATATGGCTCCTGCCCTCATTGCAGTGGCGGTATGGATGAAAACAGCACAATTGCATTTGACAGTGCTGGTGTCAGCCCAAGCAGTAATATTGCTGCGACAATTGACCTGGAAAGTTATGTATCAGCCGGCGCCAATGAGGACGGTATTGGCGATCTGGACATGGATGACTCAAAAACCATTAGCATTTACCAGAGCGGAAAAATGGAGACACCACAAATGTCCCCGATTGTAGGATGGCTGGTATGTATCAAGGGCAAATTCTATGGACAGGATTTTCGCTTGAAGAGCGGGAGGAACTTTATCGGAAGGGGAGTCAACATGGATGTTTGCCTTTCAGGGGAAGCAACTGTGTCCCGCGACCGCCATGCAACGATTATTCACGAACCGCGAAAGAATATTTTTATTGCACAGCCGGGAGAATCCAGGGAATTGTTTTATGTCAATGGAAATGTGGTGCTTTCTTCTGTAGAGCTGAAAAAGAATGACATATTACAGATCGGCGATGTACAGCTGATGCTGGTTCCCTGCTGCGATGATCATTTCCAGTGGGCATCTGAGGCATGAAACACAAAAAAGAAAAAATAGAATAAACAAAGGAGAGTAACTGATGGATTATTTTGGATATGAGAGTATGTTAGAGGATTTTGCAAGGGCGATACAGAGTATGAGTATTTTGTTCTTTCTCTTAAGCCTTCTGTTTTTGGTGGTTCCCTACTTTGTCCATGGCTATGCGCTGATGTGTACAGGCCGGAAGGCAAAACTAAACAGTGATTTTATGCCGTTTATTCCCATTGGACGTCAGCTTTATCAGATGAAGATTGCAAAATGTCCCTGGTGGTATGTATTCTTTTTCGGAACCAGCACAATCACCGTGGGAACCGTGGGACTTGTCTCCTTCTTGCTTTATAAGCTGACTGGCAAAATGGCGATTGTTTCTGTACTTGTCTGTATTTATATTATCGCCAATATGGTGTTTACCTTTTTATATTACCAAAAGTTTTATGAGGCGTTTGGGTTCAATCCCAATACTGCATGGTTAAATATTATCCCCACCTTTGGCCTGGTTTCTCTGACTTTTGCCATGCTGATTGCATTTTCCAATTCTGTCCGCTATGGAAAATATGTGGAGACAGCTTCGAGCAGCCCTGACGGCAAGAAGGGAATGCCCACCAACTCAGGGGTAATCGTGGGAATTGTGGGTACCTATGCAGATGCAAGTTTTGACTTAACGGATGGTTCAGAGCTGGTATTCGGACGTTCTCCTCAGGATGCCAATATTGTATTTGATCAGCTGGCAACCGATGTGAGCCGGAAGCATTGCTCCGTGCGTTTTGACGGGAGAGCCAATCAGTATGTGGTGACAGATTATTCCAGCAATGGGACTTATCTGGAAAATGGAACCCGTTTAGAAAGCGGGCAGCCCAAGCAGCTGGCCCGGGGTACAGTGATTTATCTGGGAAGCAGCAGGAAAAATGGTTTTCGGTTGAATTAAAGAGACAAAAACAGGCATTAGACTGCCAGAAAGGGAGGAAGCTTTCTGGCAGTTGAAGGGAGGCTTCTTTTATGATTTCGTATCACTTGCTCAGCAATGTAGGTGACAGAGACAATAATGAGGACAATATTGGTATGTACCAAAAGGACCAGGACTATTGCTTTGTACTGGCAGATGGTCTGGGAGGTCATGGAAAGGGAGAGGAGGCTTCCCGGCTGGCTGTGGAAGCAACGGTTGAGATATTTGCCGTAGAGGGAGCCGGCAATCAGGTGTTGGAGGCTTCTTTTCAGGAAGCGCAGAGAAGAATACTGGAAAATCAGAAAGCAGATTTTCAGGCACAGGATATGAAAACCACATTGGTGGTTCTTCATGTGGGGGAAAAACAGATTCAGTGGGGTTATATTGGTGACAGCCGCCTCTATTATTTTCAAAACGGCAAGCTGGCATGGAGGACCTTGGATCACAGCGTTCCCCAGCTTTTAGTGGCTGCAAGGCAGCTGAAGGAATCCCAGATTCGGAACCATCCGGACAGAAACCGCCTTCTTCGGGTTCTGGGGGTGGACTGGGACAGCCCCAGATATCAGGTAGAAGAGGCAGAGTCCAGGCAGGGAAAACAGGAGTTTTTGCTTTGCTCTGATGGATTTTGGGAGCTGATTGATGAAAAAAAGATGATACATTGCCTTAAGCGGGCGAAAACACCAAGAGACTGGTTGGAAAAAATGGAAGAAATCGTCCGGAAGAACGGGCGGGGTAAAAATATGGACAACTATTCTGCCATTGCGGTCTGGCTGGATTAGGAGGAGTAAAATATGCCGGTGGTTCGGTGCCCCCAGGGACATTACTATGACAATCAGAGATTTTCTTCCTGTCCCCATTGCGGGATTTCGGTTGGGGTCTTAAAGGATGCCCCGGCAAAAGACGGGGAAGGAAAAAAACAAAAAGGATTTTTTGGATGGATGGACCGGGATAAGACCGTGGCCCTTTCCCGGGATAAGAAGCCCATACCAGAGCTTGAGGAGGACAGGACCATTGCCCTTGAAGCCAAGCTTCCAATCGATGGGGAGGAGGATCAGAAAACCGTTGGATATTACTCCGGGGCAAAGGGAAATGACTATGTGACAGGCTGGCTGGTTTGTATCAGCGGCACGGAAAAGGGAAGAGATTACAGACTCCATCATGGATTCAACCGGATCGGGAGAGATGCCGGGATGGATGTTCAGGTAATGGATGATTTGTCAATAACCAGGAAAAATCATTGTTCAGTGGTATATGATGAGAGAGGACGTTGTTTTTCGGTAGTTCCTTCCTCCAATGCCCTGACCTATTATAATAACAAGCTTTTGACAAAAAGTGAGATTCTGAATGCAGGAGATGAGATCAAAATGGGGGAGAGCGCCTTTGTGTTCATCCCATTTTGTGGGGAGGACAGAGTATGGGAAAGAGAGGAAGATGTTTAAGGTTTGCTGCTTTGCTTGCTGCTTTCTGTATCGGGGCCATGCCAGTGCAGGGAGCAGAGGAAAAGCCGGCTTTTGTGCTGGACGGGCAGGAGAAGAGGCTGGAACAGGTATATGCCAATATGCCGGAGATATTTGTCTGTGGAAGCGGTATTTCGGAGGAGAGTATCCGGGAAGCTTACCTTTCCCAGGAAAAGCTTGAGCTTAAACATACAGGATCTTTTGGTGAGAGCGGAGAGGGGATCGGTTATTATGTTTTGTTAGACATATCCGGGTCCATCCCCAATTCTTATTTTAAGACCATCAAAGAGGGGATTTTGAAGCTGCAGGAGGAATTAGGGGAAAAGGACAGGTTGGTCTTGTGTACCTTTGGGGAAGAGGTGATACTGGCGGCAGATGGGAGCCAGACCACAGAGGACATAAAAGCTGCTTTGGAAGGGATCCGAAACAAGGATCAGAAAACGCTTCTTTTTGAGGGAATTGATCAGGTGGCAGCCCTGGCGGAGCAGTCCCGGGAGAGCTTAAGAAGAAGGGTGGTGGTAGTGATCTCTGATGGAAAGGATATTTCTATTGGAAAGAAGATGGCTCAGGAGGCTCAGAATACCCTGAGAGAGAAAGGCATTCCGGTCTATGCATTCTGCATAAAAAACACAGCAACAGAAAATATCAATAATTTTGGAGAGTTTGCCAGAACCTCCGGTGGCCAGATTCGGACCTTTGGCCCGGAGGAGGGCAGCAGGATTTTAAGTGATTTGGCAGGCAGCCTGGCAGAGGATCTGTGGATGGAGTTTTATGCGGATTCCAATGTGGTCTCCAACCAGGAGGATGTGTTCAGTTTAAAATTGGAGGACGGAACAGTCCTTTCCAGGCCAGTGATGAATAATCATTGGATTCCGGATGAAAAACCGCCCCGGCTTTTGAACATTCAAGTTTCTGGAAAGCAGCAGCTCCTTTTACTGTTTGATGAGCCCTTACAGGGCGCGGAGACAGGGGCAAACTATCAGTTGACTCTTGATGGACATCCAGTGGCAGTGACAGGGATTTCCTGCGAGGGAAAAGAGAAAATGTCTGTCACTCTTTCCTTGGCAGAGACGATAAAGAACGGGACTTATGAGCTTCATACCACAAATATTGTGGATTATTCTATGGAAAAGAACCCTTTGGCCAATCCTATCCGACTTACGGTTACTGACATTGTAGAGGAGCCAGATCCAGAAAAGCCGGAGCCTGTGGACAGGCAGGAGGACTATACGGGGGTACTTTTTCTGATATTTGCAGCCGTGGTGGGACTGATTGTTTTTCTGGTTGTCAAAAGCAGGAAAACCAGTCCGGATGGAGGGGAGAGCCCCTCACCGGAGGCATCAGGCACGGGCATTTCCATGAAGGAAGAAGGGGGATTCCAACAGCATATAACCGTGCCATTTACTGCAAAAAAACGGCTGGAGGTATGGCTGTCAAAAAGTGGCATGAAGGTGCAGAAAACGGCCTGGGAGTTGGGGAGCAGCCTGATTGTGGGCCGCAGCTCCATATGCGATGTGCAGGTGGAGGATTTGGAGCTGTCCCGGCAGCATTTCTGCCTGGAGCAAAAGGATGGGATTGTCTATATTTCGGATCTAAATTCCACCAATGGGACTTCTGTAAATGGAATACGGGTACATGAAAAGAGGAGACTGGAGCCGGGCTCTGTGATTGAGGCCGGATCGATGAAAATAACAATCAGGTGGTGAAAAAAGTGAAGCTGGAGCTTTGTCCGAATTGCTTTGAATCAGGGTATCAGAACGGGAGCTGTTCCCGTTGCGGCTATAAATCTGCCTACGGTGAAAAATATGGCAAGAGAAGCTTAGCAGCTGGAACCATGCTTAAACAGAGGTACTATATAGGCAGAGTTTTGGGAGAAGGCGGATTTGGCATTACCTATAAGGTTTTTGATACGAAAAAAAACATAACCTGTGCGGTTAAAGAATATGCCCCCAATGGCCTTTGTATACGAGAGCCGGATAGTTGCCGGTTAGAGCTGACCTCACAGGAAAGTGATGGCCCTTACATGGCCGGGCTTGCCCGTTTTTTGGAGGAGTCTCAGATCTTAAGCCGATTAGAGCAGATTCCATCCGTTGTGGACATAACCGATACCTTCCAGGAAAATAATACGGCCTATTTTGTGATGGAATATTTAAACGGGGCAGATTTGCGTCAGATTGTGAAGGCGTCAAAACAACGGATTCCCGTAAACCAGATCACGGATGTGATTCTTCAGGTGGCTGTGTCCATGGATGTGATTCACACAAAGACAAAGATTATCCATCGCGATATCAGTCCTGAAAATATCTACATCACCAGGGATGGAAAAGTAAAGCTGATTGATTTTGGAAGTGCCAAAAGGACAGAGACAGGGATGAAAAAGGGCCTGTCTGTGGTTTTAAAGCCGAAATTTGCCCCTCCGGAGCAATTTTCATCCGAGATGGTTCAGGGAAGCTTTACGGATGTGTATTCTCTGGCAAGCACCTATTATTATGCATTGACCGGAATCCATGTTCCTCCGGCGCCGGATCGGCTGGCCGGAAAAGACTATGTGCCCTTAAAACAGATGAACTTAGGAGTGCCGGAGAAAATTTCTGATGCGGTGGATCATGCACTTGTTTTGAATGTGCGTCAGCGCACGCCGTCCATGCAGGTCTTTATCGGGGAGATTGCGTCTGCAAAGTCATTGGTATCCCAACCAGCACCAAAGCCTGTTCCAAAGCCGGTACCAAAGCCTGTTCCAAGACCAGTACCAAAGCCTGTTGCAGGTAAACCAGAAAATCCTGCCAAGGTTTTGGTGGGAAACCGGAAAAAGGTGGTGGCAGAGTTTCCCTATGTGGCGGTGCTAAACGGAGTGGAGGCTGGAAAGAACTGGGTGCTTCCCCCCAACCAGACCATGACCTTCGGAAGATCCATGACAGAGGCTCATTTGAGAGTGCAATATCCAGAGGATATAAGCCGGGTACATTGTAAGATTACCTATCTGGCAGATCTGAAAAAGTTCAGTATCCGGGATCTGTCGGTCAATGGTGTTTTCTTTAAAGGGAAGCGTTTGCAGCGGGATGTGGATTATCAGGTAAAGCCTCCGGCAAAATTTTCCCTGTCCGGCTCATCCTGTATTATAGAGTTAGGAGTAAAGTATGAATATCGTTGAAGAACGTGTAAGGGAAAATCCCTGGTATGAGATCGGGGCCAGCAGTATATTAGGAACCAGGAGTTATCAGCAGGATTTTGCATATTTTTATACGGGCGCCCAGGAGGTTTTGTCCATTGTGTGTGATGGGATGGGAGGTTTAGAGGGCGGTGAGAAAGCCAGCAAGGCGGCTGTACAGCGGATGATTCAGGATTTCCACATAAGGAAAGGGCTTGAGAATGTGCCTGAATTTCTGAGGGAAGAGGCAAGGCGGATGAATCAGACGGTGCTGTCTTTAAAGGATAAAAAGGGAAAGCCGCTAAAGGCAGGAACAACGCTGGTGGCTGCTTACTTTCGGGAGAATCAGATGTACTGGGTCTCTGTGGGAGACAGTAAAATCTATATCATCCATGGAAATAAGCTTCAGTCGGTCAACCGGGAACACAATTACCGGCTGACGCTGAAAAACCAGCTGGAAAGCGGGAGAATTACCCAGGCCGTCTACGACAGGGAGGAAAAGACGGCTCAGGCGGAAGCACTGATCAGCTATATCGGGATTGAGAACTTGACTCTGATTGACGGAAATCCCATGCCGATTCTTCTGCAGCCGGGGGATATTATCATGCTTTGCAGTGACGGGGTTTATAAGAGTTTAAACGAGAGTCAGATCTGTGCTATGGTACGGGACAATGATCTGGACATGTACATTGCAGCTGACCGGACAACGGCAATGGCCCTTCGTTATGGGGTCAGAGGCCAGGATAATACAACGGTTGTGCTGATGAAATATTTGGGAGGTCAGGGAGGAGACGGGAAATGCTTTGCCTAAATTGTATGAAAACATTTGATGAGGTATATGGAGTATGCCCCCATTGTGGCTTTATACCGGGAACTCCTCCCAAGGAGGCCTATCATCTTACCCCGGGGACTGTACTTCGGGGAAGGTATCTTGTGGGAACTACGGTAGGCTTTGGCGGCTTTGGTATCACCTACCGGGCCTGGGATACCACCCTTGATAAAAAAGTTGCCATCAAGGAATTTTATCCCAATGGTATAGTAAATCGTGTTCCAGGACAAAAAGAGGTGATTATTTATTCCGGAAACCGGGCCGATGAGTTTCGAAATGGAAAGGAACGTTTTTTGGCAGAGGCCAGAAACATGGCCCGCTTTAATACTCACCCCAATATTGTCAATGTATATGAATTTTTTGAAGAAAACAACACGGCCTATATTGCCATGGAATTTTTGGAGGGAATGTCCTACAAGCAGTATATCGCAGCCTGCAAGGGGCGGGTGGATGTGAATACGGCAGTGTCTGTGGTATTGTCTGTTCTGGATGCCTTAAAGGAAATCCACAAGGTGAAGATCATTCACCGGGATGTAAGCCCGGATAACATTTTTATGGTGCCTGTGGAGCCAGGCTCCAATAACTACAAGGTCAAGCTGATTGATTTTGGTGCGGCCAGATTTTCCACAGGGGAAGAGGAAAAGACCTTGTCCATTATTTTAAAGCCAGGGTACGCCCCGCCGGAGCAGTATCGAAGCCGCAGCAAACAGGGACCCTGGACCGATATCTATGCGGTGGGAGCGGTATTTTACCGCTCGATTACCGGAAAAATGCCAGAGGAATCGGTGAACCGAATGGTGGAAGATCATTTACAGCCGCCGGTGGAGCTTGTTCCAGAGCTTCCCTCCTATTTAAATGACAGTATTCTCAGGGCCATGGCCTTAAATCAGGAGCTGCGGTTTCAGAATGTGGACCAGTTTCGGGAAGCGGTTCAGCAAAAGGCCAAGGTTTTAAGTGTGGATTCGGAGCTGAAGAGGAGAAAGGTGATCCGGGGAATCAGCGTGGCTGGAATCTGCCTGGTGCTTTTGGGTGCAGCCTTTGCCTGCCGTCAGGTGTATGTACAGAAGCAGAATGCCCTTTACCGGGTGGAGGCACAGATCACCGTACAGATGCCGGATGTAAATGGTTTTAAGGAGGAGCAGATCCGGACAGCCGGGCAGTTGGGAAACCAGGACGGGGAGGAAAAACAGATCGATCTGGAAGCTTCGGACGATATGCTTTCAAGAATGCTAGCAGAATATGAGAGCCGGTTTGAGAAGGTGTCTGTGACAAGGGAAAAGTGTGAGGCTTTGGATCACTATGTGGCGGCCTTAAATGTCCCGTCTCCAGTCCTTTCCAGTGTTTTTGAGACCAGCAAGATCACAGCTGCGGACACTAAAATCTGGAGCCGCTTAGGCACCCTGGATACCACCTATGACACCCTGGATCCGGACAGTTATTATTTTATGAAGGACAAGGCTTTTCAGAATTATTTTATGGAAGAAAGAAAACAGATTCCCATATCCTTTCGGGCACCGGTTCTCTATGTGAATACCAATATGGTGAATGGTGAGGAATGGAAAGCCCGCCAGAAAATGACGGATTTAAAAGAGCTGACCGATAAAGACGGAAAGCTTAGCTACTGTGTCAGCAGGGAGAATCTTGCCATGTATCAGAAGGCTTTTCATGTACCGGAGGGCACAGAGGAATTCTCTGTAAAGGAATCGGATAAAGAGAAGGGGTATGAGCCGTTTTTGCGGAGGGAAAAGGCCTATTATCTGGGAAACACCGATGATTATGAGGCGGTCCGGGCCAGCTTAGGAGGTATTTACCAGATCGTGGTGATGGAGGAAATGCAGAAAAACGGAAGGGACGGGGAACGGATAAAAGGTCAGTTTACCCATCTGTGGAGTATAAACGGGGAGCTTTATGGAGAGCAGAAAACTGCTGCGGACAGTCTGGTATATTATCTGATGAGTGAGACCGCCCAGGATGTATTTAATCTGCAGTGCGGAAACGGACTGTCCATGAATAAAAATATGCTCAAAACCTATGTGGAAAGCAATGACGAGTTCAGAGGAGTTTTCAGGGGCTTAGATTATTTGGAAATGGAATATGGAGAGGAATCCGGATCATGAGGCGTTGTCTGAATTGCATGAGTGAATACCAGGAGAAGTTTGGAGATACCTGTCCCTGCTGTGGATATGCAGAAGGAGTAACCATGAATGGGGAGATGTGCCTGCGGCCAGGCACAATCCTTCAGGGAAGGTATATTGTAGGGACTGTAAAAAAGACCCGGGACAATGATATCCTCTATATCGGATGGGATGCTTTGTTTGACCGGAGAGTGCTGATTCAGGAATATTTTCCCCGATATTGTGCTACCCGCTCGGCAAAGCCTGATTTAAGCATCTACGATTCAAAAAAGGATATCTTCCTTAAGGGATTAGAGCTGTTTAACATCCAGAGCCGGGAGCTGATCCGGCTGTATAAAGAGAGAGACATTATTACGTATCACAGCTGCTTTGGGGAAAATCAGACTGCCTATGGGGTAATGGATTACCGGGAGGAGCGGACCTTACGAGATCTGATTGAACAGGAAAAGCTGGAGGAGGAGCAGGCCCTTGCCCTTTTAAGGATGGCAGTCCAGGCAATGGATAAGGTACACCGGATCGGGGTTTGCCACGGGATGATTGACCTTGATACTTTCTGGGTAGCCAGGGACGGGAGTCTGATACTCAAGGATTTCGGGGCCTGGCGTTATATCAGCGGGGAACCGGGAGTGGTCAATTATGGAAAGGCCGGGCCAGAGACGGATGTCTATGGCCTTGCCAGGCTTTTCTGCCAGATGGTGACGGGGAAGGGGATTGAAGACGGGGATAATCTGGAGATGGATCTGCTTCGGGAAAAGGTGTCTCTGGATAAGGAGACTGTAACCGCTTTAAAGCATGCCTTGTCTCATGAGACCAAAAGTCTTTACCGGTTTCGGGATGAGCTGGGAGGGCGGTTAGATGAGCGGGCTGTGGACAATTTTCATCAAAACCGCTCCAAGAGAAGGGATGCGAAGGATTCTCTTTCCGTGCCCCAGTGGCTGTATCTAATGGCCGGGATCGGTCTTGCCGGGGTTGCCGTGGCGGCTCTCCTTTTGTTTACCGGCGTTATCCGGCCTCATATCGGCTCGGACAGCAATCAGGTGGAGAAAAATATGGTTCGGGTTCCCAATGTGGTTGGCAGAGAGGCCAACGAGGGAGAGGCACTTTTAAAAAACTCTGGTCTGGAAATGTCCAGAGATCAGATGGTATATTCCAAAGACGTTGATCCAGATATCATTTCCTATCAGGAAATCAAAGAAAATACTATGGTAGAGCGAGGGACAGAGATTGTTGTCTGGATCAGCAAGGGGGAGGAAAAGGGGGTGATTCCCTCCGTAGAGGGACTTCAAAGGGAAGAGGCAGAGAAGCTTTTAAAAGAAGCCGGATTTAATAGCATCCGGGTGGCAGAAAGCAAAGAGGAAGGTGTCTATAATTCTGTCCAGGGGATTAGTGAAAAACAGGGAGAAAATGTTGCACTGAACAAGGAAATCGTCCTTACAGTCTGTGTGAATCAAAAAGAACAGACAGAGGATAAACCAGATCAGCAGGATGTACCGGATCTGACGGGGATGGAAAGGGCTGATGCACAAAAAGCCCTTGAGAGTGCAGGATTTCTGGCCAATTGGGCAGAAGAAGCCAGCGATAAGCCAAGAGGGACTATCCTTAAGCAGGAGCCGGCAGCAGGGGAGAAGTTAGGCAAAGGCGAATACATCACCATCTATGTGTGTACAGGTCCGGCAAAAATTTACATGAAAAATGTACAGCTGATGAGTTTTGAGGAGGCCCGCAGGGAGATTGAAGGGTTAGGCGGTCAGATCGGCAGGGTGACGGAGGAATACAGCGATTCCATTGCTCCTGGAAAGGTGATTTCCCAGAGTATCAAACAGGATGCGGAGCTTAAAAAGGGTGATTCCATTGATCTGGCAGTCAGCAAGGGGAAAAATCCGGCAACACAGCAGCAGGCAGAGAAGAAGGACAAGCCAAAGAAAACAACACAGCCAGCAGCTACACAACCAGCAATAAAAACGCCGCCAACTCCTACCGCACCGCCAGAGACGAAAGAGGAGATAAGCCAGACGGAAACAGAGGCGGAGACTGTGAAGGAAACCAGGAATGAAGAGTCAAGTCGGGCTTCGGACGGGGATAAAACAACTGTTATCGAAATCGGAGGGGGAACCGGGGAAACATCTGGTCCTTCCGGGGAAAAGAATCCGGGAAAGGCAGGGGCAGAGACAGTGCCTGCCCAGACACAAGGGCCATCAGAGACGCCGCCAGCGGAGGAAACTACTTTCATACCGATTGATTCTGCCAATCCCAATTTGGAAAATAACGATGCGCAGATAAACACGCCGCCTTCCCAGCCGTAACGGCAGGGACCGATGGCAGAAGGACCAAAAGGAGCGTGTGATGAAAAGACTATGTATGGGATGTATGAGGGAATATGATGACCAGTTTGATTTATGCCCTCATTGTGGGTATGTGTTTAACTCCCCACCGGAGCAGGGTTTTCATATCGTACCGGGCACGATCCTGAACAACCGGTATATTGTGGGAAAAGTGCTGGGGTTTGGAGGCTTTGGAGTTACCTATATCGGTTGGGATTACATAATGGCGCGGAAGGTGGCCATCAAGGAGTATCTTCCCAGCGAGTTTGCCACCCGGATGCCAATGCAGGAGAAGGTTACAGTCTACTCAGGAGACCGGGAGAAGGGCTTTCGGGAGGGAATGGAAAAGATGATGAATGAGGCCAAGCGTCTGGCCCGGTTCGATTCGGTTCCCGGCATTGTCCAGATCTATGATTGCTTTGAGGCCAACGGAACCTCCTACCTTGTGATGGAGTATTTGGAGGGGATGACTTTAAAACAATATCTGGACCAGCACGGAGAGATGCCTCTGGAATATGCAATGCCAGTGGTTTTGCAGATTGCCTCAGCCATGGAGGCGGTGCATCGTCTGGGAATTCTCCACCGGGACATTGCACCAGACAATGTTTATGTGCTCAATCCTGATGAACCAAGCCGGCTTCAGGTAAAGCTTTTGGATTTTGGTGCGGCCCGCTATGCCACGACCAAGCACAGCAAAAGCTTGTCAGTAATTATCAAGCAGGGTTATGCTCCCGAGGAGCAGTACAGCAGCCATGGGGAACAGGGCCCCTGGTCTGATGTGTATGCCCTGGCAGCCACTTTCTATAAAATGCTTACAGGGATCACACCAGAGGATGCCATGGAGCGGGGATCTGAGGACAAGGTGAAAAGGCCTTCAAAGCTAAAGGTTGATATACCAAAGGCAACGGAGACGGCTTTGATGAACGCCATGAACGTAAAGGCCCAGGACCGTACTCAGTCTATGAGGGAATTTATGGAGGAGCTGACAGAGGGGGAGGTGGAGGAGCGGACGGTGACAAAGACCCCAGGAGATCCGATAAAGCTTCCCAAGTGGCTTTTTGTCTTAGGGGGGACAGGAGTGGCAATTGCCCTGGCCACCATTCTCCTTATGATAACCGGAGTGATTCATTTCCGGATGGATTCGGGGGAGAGCCATCTGGACCGGAACATGGTTCGGGTTCCCAATGTGATCAACAAAGAGGTGGAGCAGGCGGAGATGGTTCTGCGCAGACAGGGAATTGAGATGGTTCGGGACAAGGCGGTCTATTCCAGTGAAATTCCGGAGAACATGGTGTGCTATCAGGAGATCAAGGAGAACACGCCGGTGGAAAAATATTCTTCTCTGGTAGTCTGGATCAGCAAGGGAGAGGAGATGGCAGTCCTTCCCTTTGTGAAAGGGCTTTCCAGAGAAGAAGCACAAAAGCTTTTAGAGAAAATGGGATTTTTCAATGTCCAGATAGAGGAAAGCCAGGAACAGGGAGCCTATGATTCTGTTTTGGATATCAGTGAGGAACAGGGGGCCCAGGTGTCCTTAAGTAAGAAGATTGTCCTTACGGTCTGTATCAATGAGGAAAACCGGGAGGGGAACAGCTCTCAGAGTATCCAGGTGCCATACCTGGTGGGAAAGACAAAAGAGGAGGCCAGACTTCTTCTGGAAGAAAAGGATTTTTTGATCAATGTGGTGGAGGAATTTAGCGAACGGCCGGAAGGGATTGTGATTCGACAGAATCCGGGGCAGGGAGAAACCTGCAATAAAGGAATTTATGTTACTTTATACATCAGCAGAGGACCAGAAAAGGTTTATGTGGAAAATGTCTCTCTTATGACAGAGGCAGAGGCAACAAGGACAATCGAAGGCCAGGGGCTTATAATGGGAAATATCAGCAGGAAGTACCATGACACCATACCTGCAGGAAAGGTGATTTCTCAGTCCATAGAAGCCAATCGGGAGGTGCCGAAGGGAACCGCTATAGCTTTGATGGTCAGCAAAGGGAAGGACCCGGAAAAGGAAGCGCAGGAAAAAGCCAGGAGGGAATCGGAGGAAGCTAAGGCAGGATCGGAAAAGGGGCAGTCGGAGGCGTTTGCAGCAGAGGCAGAGGAGGCCAGAAGGCAGGCAGAGGCAGCTGCAGCAGAGGAGGCCAGAAGGCAGTCGGAGGCAGCTGCGGCAGAGGAGGCCAGAAGGCAGTCGGAGGCAGCTGCGGCAGAGGAGGCCAGAAGGCAGGCAGAGGCAGCTGCGGCAGAGGAAGCCAGAAGGCAAGCCGAGGCATCTGCCCAGGCGGCCATGCAGTCGGAGGCAGTTCCTCAGACTGCCGCAGTGGTTCAGGCAGAAACAGCAGCCCAGACACAAGCAGCTCAGACAAACCCAGACGCCCAGCCGGAGGATTCAAACAGCTCCAATGTGGTGAGCGCCTCGGGAAAGAGAACCGTGTCCCAGAATGTGAAAATGAAAAATTTGGCTGGAATGACTTTGGAGGATGCAATCGGTTCTCTGGAGAGAAACGAATTGAAGCTGGGTTCGGTAAGTTATGTATACAGCGACACCGTGGAGGAAGGATGTGTGATTTCTCAAAGCATTGCCCCAAGAAAAGAAGTAAAAAGAGGAAGCAGTGTTAATCTGACTGTCAGCAAGGGCGCTGGTTTTTGATCTGGTATTTGTCTGGTTATGAGTTAGGAAGTGTTTAATAATAGGAGGGATTTGGTATGAATTTAATGAAATGCAGCAACGGACACTTTTATGATGGGGATAAATATGCATCCTGTCCCCATTGCGGTTCCCAGGCGCCATCTACGGATTCCGTCACAATCTCCCTGCCTGTCGGCGGTTCGGAGGAAAAAACCGTTGCCCTTGGCGCCGGAAGCGGGATGGAGGAGTCGGTGACGATTGCTCAGTATTCCACGGACCATGAGCCGGTTACACAAAAAAGCGTTCACCAGGCGCCGCCGGAACTGAATCTTGGGGCTTCTGCCGGTATTCAGGGAATGATGGAGGGGTTTGAAGATTTGGAGGGGGCCGGCCTGGCAGAGGATGACAACAACATGACGGTCAGCTATTACAGCCAGAAAATCAGCCAAAAGATCAAAATAGAACCGGTGGTGGGATGGCTGGTCTGCACGGCGGGAGAATATTTTGGACAGAGCTTTTGCCTGAAAAGCGGAAGGAATTTTATCGGACGCAGCTCCCAGATGGATGTGTGCCTGGAAGGGGAAAAGTCCGTGTCCAGGGAGCGCCATGCAGTCATTATCTATGAACCCAGGGGCCGGGTTTTTATCGCCCAGCCAGGGGATTCCAGAGAACTGTTTTACGTAAATGACAATGTGGTTTTAGACAATCTTGTTTTAAAGCCGAATGATGTAATCTCCTTAGGAAAGGTCAACTTGATGATCATACCATGCTGCAACGAACAGTTTGCCTGGGAGGATCTGGAAGAGGCAGAGAAAGAGAATACGAAATCAGAAGAAAAGTAGCAGAGGGGCAAAATGGAAAGATTATGTATGGGATGCATGAAGAGGTATGACGACAAGTTCGACATATGTCCTCATTGCGGATATGCGTTTGATACACCGGCAAAGCAATCCTATCACATCCCGCCTGGTTCGGTGCTTTTACAGCGGTATATCGTGGGAAAGGTGCTGGGCTTCGGCGGCTTTGGTGTGACCTATGTGGGATGGGATTATCTGATGGAACGAAAGGTGGCTATAAAGGAATACCTTCCCAGTGAGTTTGCCACCCGGATGCCAACGCAGCAGAAGGTCACGGTCTATTCCGGCGACAGAGAGGAGCAGTTTAAGGAAGGGCTGATTAAGACATTAGACGAGGCAAAGCGGCTGGCAAAGTTTGAGTCTGTGCCTGGCATTGTTCAGATCTACGACTGTTTTGAGGCCAATGGAACCTCCTACATTGTGATGGAGTTTTTGGAGGGAATGTCGCTGAAGGAGTATCTGGCAGAGCATGGAAAGATGTCAGTGGATCAGGCATTACAGGTGATTCTCCAGATTACGCCTGCCATGGAGGCAGTACATAAGACCGGGATTCTCCACAGGGATATTGCTCCGGACAACATTTATGTTTTAAATCCGGAAGAACCGGATAATCTGCAGGTAAAGCTTTTGGATTTTGGTGCGGCCCGCTATGCCACGACCAAGCACAGCAAAAGTCTTTCTGTAATTATAAAGCCTGGTTATGCCCCAGAAGAGCAGTACCGGAGCAGGGGAGATCAGGGGACCTGGACGGACGTCTACGCCCTTGCTGCCACCCTTTATAAAATGCTGACAGGCATCACTTTGGAGGATGCCATGGAACGGAGCGTAAAAGACGAGGTGAAAAAGCCGTCCAAATTGGGAATAAAGCTCTCAAAGCCCATGGAGACCGCCCTGATGAATGCCTTGAATGTAAAGATTCAGGACCGGACTCAGACTATGGAGGAATTTTCCAAAGAGCTTCTGGCTGCAGAGGTAAAAGAGCGTTCTGTCACTAAGGATAAGAGGGATGTGGGGGCAGTTCCCCGGTGGTTTCTGGCGTTGGCCGGAATCATTGTGGCCGCAGTGGCCGTGGTGGCCGGACTGATGATTACCGGGATAATTCAGTTTCATTTGGGATCGGATGATATGCATGTGGAGGAAAACATGACAAGGGTTCCCAATGTGGTCAACCAGGATGCAGATGAGGCGGAGACTCTTTTAGCCAGTCAGACGCTGGGAATGTCCAGGGATAAGATGGTGTATTCCAAGGAAATTCCAGCGAACCGGATATCGTATCAGGAAATAAAAGAAAACACTTTGGTGGAAAAGGACACCACCCTGGTAGTGCTGATCAGTAAAGGGGAGGAAAAGGGAGTAATCCCCTCGGTCAAGGGCCTTCAGAAGGAGGAGGCAGAAAAGATTCTTGAGGAAGCTGGTTTTACCAATATCCGACTGGAGGAAAGCCAGGAGGAAGGGGTTTACAACTCTGTTTTGAAAATCAGCGAGGAGCAGGGAGACAATGTGGTTTTAGATAAAGAAATCGTCCTTACGATCTGCGTAAATGAGGAGAATCAGCTGGAGGATGAATCGGTTCAGATTGAGGTTCCCAAGCTGGATGGAATGGAGCGTGAGGAAGCAGGAAGGGTTCTTGAGGAAGCGGGCTTTTTGGTCAACTGGATCGAGGAAGCCAGCGATGAGCCAAAGGGAACGATTTTGGGACATACGCCAAAGGCAGGAGAAAAGGCGAATAAGGGCTCTTATGTCACGGTCCGGATCAGTGCCGGTGCAGAAAAGATTTACATGAAAAACGTTCAGCTGATGTCCCTGGAGGAAGCAAGAGGAGAGATTGAGAGTCTTGGACTGAAGGTGGGAAAAGTCACAGAAGATTACAGTGATTCCGTACCAAATGGAAAGGTGATTTCCCAGAGTGTAGCCCAGGATGCAGAGGTTAAAAAGGGTGACTCGGTAAATCTGGTGATCAGTAAAGGAAAGGATCCGGCCAAGCAGACAAAGGCAGCCAGACAGACTCAGCCAGCCGCACAGACCCAGTCGAAGGCAAAGGAGACCGCGCCCCCCACAACCGCTGCCCCGCCGCCAGAGCCTACGGCGCCCCCGGCGACCACCGCACCCCCAGAGACTGCGCCTCCGGCGACCGCTCCGCCTCAAACAGCGCCGCCGGAGACTGCGCCCCCGGCAGGTGAGACAATGCCGGACATTAACTGGTAAACCAGGAAAGAGTAGAACATTTCTGCTTTTCGCCCGGATAGGCTGTGGGAGAAAAGCAGAAAAAATAAAGGAGGATTATAACCATGAGAAAGAACGAGATGATTTTTACTGCTGCTATGATTTTGTCATTTTCCTGTGCATTTTCGGCCTATGCAGAATGGGGGCAGGACGATAAGGGATATTGGTACAAGAACGACAGCGGAAGCTATGCCAGAGACCAGGTTATTGCCATTGACGGAGTGAATTATGTCTTTAACGCAGAAGGCTACATGCTGACGGGCTGGCAGAGCCGGGAAGGAAAGTGGTATTATTACGATACAGGCAGCGGAGCCCAGGTCTATGGATGGAGGCAGGTGGATGGAAAATGGTATTATTTAGATCCTGCATCTGGCGGAGCTATGCATATCTCCTGGTTAAAGCTGGGCAATAACCGGTATTATATGGATGCCAACGGGGTAATGATGACAGGATATTTTGGCGTTGACGGTCTGGCCTATGAGGCAGATAGCAATGGGGTAGTTGTAAGAAACCAACACAAAGAGGATGAACATGGGAATATTTTTTCCTATGATGACGAGGGAAGAATCAAATTTGCAAACAACACCACCAGGCAGATCAGCAAAGGGGAGGGAGGATCTTCCTTCCAGGATTTCCTGCCGCCGGAGTTTTTCGAGGAAGGAAAGGCCATGCTTCAGGAGCAGGCCGGTGAGGTGATTGCCCGCAAAAAAGATGAACTTTTCGTAAAGTATAAAAAGAAGCTAAAAGGGGTTACAAGCTCCTCCAGAATCAACAGGAGAAGAGAGGACTGGAAAAAGAGCGTCAACCGGGAATTGGGAGCGTTTAATGTACCCCAGGAGGAAATCGATGAGTACATCCGCCAGGTTATCTATAATTATTATCAGGCTTATGGGGATTTAAATGACTATGGGTATTATGAGATTGATAAGAATTATGAATATGAAGAAGACGAGGATGACGACTACGAGGACGAGGATGATTATTACGATTATGATTGATCCCTGTCACAGGGGAAGGGACTTTGCCTTGGATGCGGTTTGGCGCTGAAAGGGATGTGCTTTGGAAACTAAAAATTGCTAAAAAACCTGCCGGCAAGATTCCGGCAGGTTTTTATTTTTTATGACAAATTAAGTGTAACATTTACATAAGAGCAGTACAAGGGACAGGCAAAAAAGGTTTATCTGAAAATTTTGCTTTTAAAAGAAATTCAAAGAAGAGCTGGATAAGATTTCATAAGTATGGTAAAGTAAGGAATTGAAAAAATTTCACTGGAGGAATAAAGAATGGATATGAAAGGACAGATTAACAAAATTGTAGAGGAAATTTCAAAGAATCCGAATATCAGAGAGCAGTTTGAAAAGGAGCCGGTAAAGGTTATAGAGAAAGTAATCGGCATCGATCTGCCAGATGATATTGTAATGAAGCTCATCGATGGGGTAAAGGCTAAGGTGACTATAGATGGAGTATCCAAAGCTGCTGATGCTTTAAAGGGCATGTTTAAGTAAAGAAAAATAACTCGGCAGGGGAGAGTTTGTGCAAGAACCCCAAAAAACTGCTTGATTTTTTTGAAAAACCGCATTATAATAAACATCATAATCGAGAATAAATCTTCAGGGCAGGGTGAAAATCCCTACCGGCGGTATAGCCCGCGAGCCGTAAGGCTGATCTGGTGAGATTCCGGAGCCGACAGTTAAAGTCTGGATGGGAGAAGATGACTGGTACGGATGTTTCCGCCAATGCAGCAGATGGCTTGTTAGCCTGTTTGATTTGCCTGGTCACAGATGCTCTGAAACGAGATTTTTGTTTCAGAGCTTTTTGATTGTGGGGGCTATTGCAAAGCCGCCCTTTTTAAGGCCGTTGGTAAGGAAGATTTGGAGAGAATGGTCGATACCCTGTGGAGAATTTTGCAGGGTATTTTTTTGATTCTGCAATGAGTCAGACAAAATACAGGACAAAGGAGAGGAAGGGGATGGACAAGGCAGAGCGCAGATTTATGGAGCGGGCCATTGAACTGGCCGGATTGGGGAGGGGATGGACGAATCCGAATCCGATGGTGGGAGCAGTGATTGTAAAGGATGGAAGAGTGATCGGCGAGGGGTTTCATGCCCGGTATGGAGAGCTCCATGCAGAGCGCAATGCGATTGCAGCTCTGACAGAGCCTGCCCGGGGGGCTGTGCTGTATGTGACTTTAGAGCCTTGCTGTCACTATGGAAAAACGCCGCCTTGCACAGATGCGATTCTGGAACAGGGGATCAGCCGGGTGGTAATCGGATCGAAGGATCCGAATCCGAAGGTGGCAGGAAAGGGGGCGGCAATTCTGCAAAAGGCAGGAGTGGTGGTGGAAGAGGATTTTATGAGAGCGGAGTGTGACCGGCTGAATCCCGTATTTTTCCACTATATAACAACCAAAACGCCTTATGTGGTGATGAAATATGCCATGACTCTTGACGGGAAAATCGCCACCCGGACCGGGGCGTCCAAATGGATTACCGGGGAGGAGGCCCGCAGGCGGGTGCAAAAACTGCGCCATGAATATACAGGAATTATGGCAGGAATCGGAACCGTTTTGGCAGATGATCCAATGCTGAATGTACGGTTAGAGAGCGGCAGGAAATGGAAAAATCCGGTGCGGATTATCTGCGACAGCAGGCTGCGGATTCCCTCAGACAGTAAAATATGCAAAACGGCCGGGGAATATAAGACGATTGTGGCGCACGCAGTTGGAGACAGCCGGGATGTGGAACGTCTTAGGTCTTTGGGGGTCCATGTGATTTTGGTGCCGGACAAAGAGGGCCGGGTGAACTTAAAAGAGTTGATGAGGATTTTAGGTGAACAGGGAATTGACAGCATTCTTCTGGAAGGGGGAGGACAGATGAATGAGAGTGCTTTAAGGGCAGGAATTGTACATTCCCTGAAAGCATTTGTGGCCCCGAAGATTTTTGGCGGGGAGCAGGCAAAGACTCCGGTGACAGGGACAGGAGTGGCGCTGCCAGATCAGGCAGAATGGTTCTCTCTGGAAGGAGTGTCCAGGATTGGGGAGGATCTGCTGTTGGAATACCAGATTAAAAACGAATAAAGGATTTCTGTTTGCAGGTGTAAGCTGGTTCAGGGTAAACGTGTATTAAAATGGATTTAGAAGGGAGATCAAAGAATGTTTACAGGGATTGTTGAGGAGCTGGGGATAATTCAAAAGATTGACCTTTCAGGCTGCTCGGGCAGGATTTCCGTAGGGGCAAAAAAAGTTTTGGAGGGAACCAGGACGGGAGACAGTATTGCAGTAAACGGGATCTGTCTCACCGTGGTTTCCATTCAGCCAGATGGATTCACAGCGGATGTGATGGCAGAGACGATCCGCAGAAGCAGCCTGGGTAAGAAAAAAGCGGGGGATCTGGTGAATTTAGAGAGAGCCATGGCGGCTATGGGACGTTTTGGAGGACATATGGTGTCAGGCCACATTGATGGCACCGGGAAGATCCGCTGCTTCCGAAGAGAGGAAAATGCTGTCTGGCTCACCGTGGAGGCAGATCAAAAGATCATGGGGCTGATCGTGGAGAAGGGTTCCATATGCATGGACGGAATCAGCCTGACTGTGGCAGCTGTGGGGGAGGGATGGTTTCAAGTGTCTGTGATTCCCCATACAGGGGAGGAGACAACGCTTCTTATGAGAAAGCCGGGAGATTTGGTAAACCTGGAAAATGATCTTGTGGGAAAATATGTGGAAAAGCTTTTAAGCCTTTCCGGACGCAAAGAAGGGGAAGGAATTTGTGGGAAGGCAAGTATCAGAAAACCGGAAGAGAAATGCAGGGGAATTACCATGGAATTTTTAAAGGAGTATGGCATTTGAAAACCGTTTGGGAAACGCCTGAATAAGAGCTAAATCTGCCGGGGAGAAAAGATCAGAAAACAGGACAGAAAGAAACGATTCGGCCGTCAAAAAGAGAGGAGCAAAGAACGATGGGTTTTCAGTACAACACGATTGAGGAAGCTTTGTCAGAGCTGCGGGCAGGAAGGATTATTTTGGTTACGGATGATCCGGACCGGGAAAATGAGGGAGATATGATCTGTGCGGCAGAGTTTGCCACCAGGGAAAATATCAATTTTATGGCATGTCACGCCAAGGGGCTGATATGTACGCCCATGAGCCACCGCTTTGCGGCTAAGTTGGGGCTGCCGCCTATGGTGGCCGAGAATACAGATAATCACCATACAGCCTTTACCGTATCCATTGACCATGTGGATACCACCACAGGAATATCGGCGGCAGAAAGGTCCTACACCATGATGAAATGTGTGGACGAGGGGACCAAACCAGAGGATTTCCGCCGGCCGGGCCATGTGTTTCCTCTGACAGCCAGACGGGGTGGCGTGCTGGTGAGAAACGGTCACACAGAGGCAACGGTGGATCTGTGCCGTCTGGCCGGACTGAAAGAGTGTGGAATCTGCTGCGAGATCATGGAAGAGGACGGAACCATGATGCGCACAGGAAATCTGTGGAAGCTGGCAGAGAAACACGGGCTGAAGTTTATCACCATCAGGGATCTGCAGGATTATTGCCGGATCCACGAAAAGCATGTGGTGCGGGAGGCTTGTGCAGATATGCCTACCCAGTATGGTCATTTTCAGATTTACGGCTATGTGAATGACATTTCCGGGGAGCACCATGTGGCTCTTGTCAAGGGAGATATAGGAGACGGGGAAAATGTGCTTTGCCGGGTTCATTCCGAATGTCTTACCGGGGATACCTTTGGTTCCATGCGCTGTGACTGCGGCAAGCAGCTACAGACAGCCATGAAGCAGATTGAGGAGGAAGGCAGGGGGATCCTGCTGTACATGCGCCAGGAGGGACGGGGAATCGGTCTTATCAATAAGCTGAAAGCCTATGAGCTGCAGGAGCAGGGATATGATACGGTGGAGGCCAATGTGAAGCTGGGTTTTGCTCCGGATCTGAGGGAGTACTGGATCGGCGTACAGATTCTTTCAGACTTAGGAGTGCGGTCTTTGCGGCTTCTGACCAACAATCCGGATAAGGTGTATGGAATCGGAGATTTTGGTTTGGAGATTCGGGAGCGGGTGCCTATTGAGATTGAGCCCCAGCCCTTTGATGAATTTTATATGCGGACAAAGCAGGTGAAAATGGGGCATATTTTTCACAAGATCCGGGTGTAAAAGAAGGGGTAAAGAGAGCGGACGGCTTTTACAGACAGGAATGAAAGAAAATGCGATTAAAAAATAAAAATAAACGGGAGGATATCAAAATGAGACAGATTCAGATTTTAGAAGGTAAGGTAGTAGCGCCGGAGGGGATGAAGGTGGCAATCGTGGCATCCCGGTTTAATGAGATCATTGTCAACAAGCTTTTAGGCGGAGCTGTGGACGGTCTGGTGCGGCACGGGGTTCAGGAGGAAAACATTACGGCAGTCTGGGTGCCAGGTGCATTTGAAATTCCGGTGGCAGCATCGCGGCTTGCAAGGTCAGGAAAGTATGATGCGGTGATCTGTGTGGGCGCAGTGATCCGGGGGGATACCAGCCACTATGACTATGTGTGCAGTGAGGTGTCTAAGGGAATCGCACAGGTGGGGCTGGCAACCGGGATTCCGGTATTGTTTGGGGTGATTACCACAGAGAATATTGAGCAGGCCATTGCCCGTGCCGGCAGCAAGGCGGGAAATAAGGGGTATGACTGTGCCTTGTCAGCCATTGAAATGGTAAATCTGATGGGGCAGTTCTGATGCTTTTAGGTCATGGAAAAGCTTGTAATACCAGGAATTATATGCTAGAATAAGGCTATAAATTTTCTAAAAATTTGCAGGAGGCAAAAGAAAATGAGGAAAAATGTAAAGACTTTATTGTGTATGGGGCTGGCGTTATGTCTGAGCATCGGGGGCGCTATGGCGGCTTTTGCGGATCCCTTATTGTATACGGAGCCAGATGATATGGGTATGGGAGAGAGCATCAATTACTGTGATTATGGCTATTATGATACTATTTTGATTTCGGAAAATACACAGATTTATGTGACGGACGATTCTGGTGCAACCATTATGAGAATCAATCCGGTTCATGAAAGCTATATCGATAACATCCGGATGTGGTGGCCGGATAAGATCAATGAGTTCCCGTTTGAGAATGAAAAGCGATATAATGTGTCAGATTTTGCAGACGGAAGCGAATTGGTGGTTGTGGAGATCGGAGATGAAGAGAATTATACATCGACCTTCTGGAATCTGCGGATTGTTAAAGGCCAGACAGCCGGCACTGCAACCGGAAGCGGAGCTTCTGATAAGGGAACCTGGGCAAATGACAGCAAGGGCTGGTGGATTCAATATACAGATGGTTCTTATCTGAAGGATCAGTGGTATCAGTCTCCGGATTCTGGTTTGTGGTACTATATGGGAGCAGACGGCTATATGCTGACTGACACCACAACACCGGACGGATATACCATAAACAGCGAGGGTGTCTGGGTTCAGTAACAGGAAAATCGGTCTCCTTGTCCATGGAGGGTATGGCTGCAGATATAAACTTCGGATAAAGAACTGCTGGCGAAACGGTAAAAACTGCTTGTCATTTCCAGAAATTTATGCTAAACTAGCTATGTTTGACTATTAGGAGGTGCATGGATATGCTGAAAGTGATTTTGTCTGTGATTTTTGTGCTGATTTGCCTGGCATTGATTGTGATTATCTTACTTCAGGAAGGAAAGTCTGCAGGTCTTGGCTCCATCAGCGGGATGGCTGATACGTATTGGGGCAAGAATAAAGGGCGTTCCATGGAAGGAACTCTGGAAAAGTTTACGAAAGCAGCTGCGGTTTTATTTATGGTGTTGGCAGTTGTCCTGAATATACTGTAAGATTAAGCACTCTTGATGAAAGGGTGCTTTTTTCTGTTTCAGGAACCAGATGCAGCGGGGAAGGATTTGGAAAGGCAAGAGAAAGGAGTGGCAGAATGGAAGATCGGATGAGGGAGAGAAAGAGACATTTACTGTCAGTGATTGAAGACCCGGCGTATGTTCCGATGAAGTTGAAGGAGCTGGCTATATTGCTTGAGGTTCCCAAAAATAAGCGGGAGGAGCTTCAAGAGCTGATGGATATTCTGGTGGCAGAGGGGAAGGTTTCCCTGTCAAAGAAGGGCAAGTACGGCAGGCCCGAGATCTCCCGGCTGACGGGGATATTTTCCGGCAATGCAAAGGGCTTTGGCTTTGTCACAGCAGAGGGAAGGACGCAGGATGTGTTTATCCCTGCAGACAAGATAAGAGGTGCTATGGACGGGGACCGGGTTTTGGTAAGCATTGAGGCAGAGATAACCGGAAAGCGGGCAGAGGGCGCTGTGGAGCGGGTGCTTGAGCGGGCTAACCGGACAGTGGTGGGCTATTATCAAAAAAATAAGACCTATGGTTTTGTGGTGCCGGATAACCGGAAGCTGGGCCAGGATATTTTCATTCCCCAGGGGCAGGATATGGGGGCTGTGACCGGCCATAAGGTAGTGGTGGAGATCACAAGCTATGGCACAGAGAAAAAAGGTATGGAGCGGGAAGGAGGCAAAAGCCCGGAAGGTATGATTACAGAGATTCTTGGCCATGTCAATGATCCGGGAGTGGATATTCTGTCTCTGGTGCGGGCGTATGATCTGCCAGAGGGATTTCCCGATGTGGTTATGGGGCAGGTGGAACAGATGCCGGATGAGGTGACAAAAGAAGAGTGGGCGGGACGAAAGGATCTGCGGGAATGGCAGACCGTGACCATAGATGGGGAGGATGCCAAGGATCTGGATGATGCCATCACCCTTAGCAGAGAGGATTTTGGCTACAGGCTGGGAGTGCATATAGCAGATGTGACTAACTATGTGACGGAGGGGAGCGCTCTTGACGAGGAGGCCTTAAGGAGAGGAACCAGCGTATATCTGGTGGACCGGGTGATTCCCATGCTGCCTCATAAGCTCTCTAATGGAATCTGTTCCTTAAATGCAGGCACCAACCGGCTGGCTTTAAGCTGTATTATGGACATTGACCGGCATGGACGGGTATTAGGTCATGAGATTGCCGAGACAGTGATCCATGTGGACAAAAGGATGACCTACACAGCAGTAAACGGGATTATCACGGACCGGGATCCGGCTCTTATGGAGGAGTACCGGGATTTTGTGGAAATGTTTGATCTTATGAAGGAGCTGGCGGACATTCTGCGGGACAGACGGCGGGATAGAGGTTCCATTGATTTTGACTTTCCGGAGACAAAGGTGGTGCTTGATAAGAGGGGGAAGGTGCTGGAGGTCAAGCCCTATGACCGGAATGCAGCCACAAAGATCATTGAGGATTTTATGCTGATGGCCAATGAGACGGTGGCGGAAGATTATTTCTGGCAGGATCTGCCTTTTTTGTATCGAACCCACGACAATCCGGATCCGGAGAAGATGAAGCGTCTGGCCATGTTTATCAATAATTTTGGCTATTCCATCCATTTTCAGAACGGGGAGATCCATCCGGGGGAGCTGCAGAAGCTTCTCGATAAGATTGAGGGAAGGGAGGAGGAAGCGTTGATCAGCCGTCTGACCCTGCGCTCTATGAAACAGGCAAAATATATGCCGGTATGTACCGGGCATTTTGGGTTGGCTGCCAGATATTACACGCATTTTACATCCCCGATCCGCCGGTATCCGGATTTGCAGATTCACCGAATTATCAAGGAAAATCTTTGCGGTGGCTTGACAGAGGAGCGGCTTGCCCATTATCATAAGATTATGCTGGGGGTGGCAGTTCAAAGTTCTGCTATGGAACGGCGGGCTGAGGAGGCGGAGCGGGAGACTGTGAAGCTGAAAAAGTGCGAATATATGGAGAAACGGGTGGGAGAAGTGTTTGACGGTGTGATCTCCGGCGTGACTAACCGGGGTTTTTATGTGGAGCTTCCCAACACGGTAGAGGGGATGGTATCTGTCAATGATTTGCAGGGAGAGTACTATGTGTTTGATGAGGAGCAGATGGAGCTTCGGGGGGAGATAAGCGGGAAGGTTTACCGATTAGGACAGAAGGTGAAAGTAGCTGTGTCCGGGACCAACCGGCTGAACAGGACTATTGATTTTGTGCTGTCAGAAAAGACGGAAGATCAGGAATGAAGCAGAAAGATTGCTGACAAAAAAGACGGGAGGCTTTAAGGAGAATTGAAGGACAGTATAAAGCTGGTGGCTAACAATAAAAAGGCTTACCATGATTATTTTATTGATGAAAAATTCGAGTGTGGGATTGAGCTGTTCGGCACAGAGGTCAAATCCATCCGGGCAGGGAAGTGCAGCATCAAGGAGGCCTTTGTCCGGATTGAAAAGGGGCAGGTTTATGTGTTTGGCATGCATGTGAATCCCTATGAGAAGGGGAATATCTTTAACAAGGACCCATTGCGGCCAAAAAAGCTTTTGATGCATCGCTCGGAAATCAATAAGCTGGAGGGAAAGATACGGGAGAAAGGGCTGACACTGGTGCCGCTGCAGGTGTATTTTAAGGGAAGCTTAGTGAAGGTGGAAATCGGGCTGGCCCGGGGGAAGAAGCTTTATGACAAACGGGCAGATATTGCCAAAAAGGATCAGAGGCGGGAGGTGGAGCGGGATTATAAAGAAAAGCTCCGGTAGGATGAGAGGGGACGGCAGAAGAGAATAAGATTAACAGACAGTTATGGGAGAGCTGTGTTCCATAAACTAAAATTATGACAGATATGCAGGAATCGTATGGAAAATGAGAAAAGGGTTATTGATTTTATCAGTCAATGAGATTATAATAATTTCCAATATCAGGGGATTTCTTTACGAAGATTCTTTGTAAAATACGGATGGAGACACCGGAACGGAGGAAGGTTTATGGAAAAGAAAAATCTGGATTGGAGTAATATCGGCTTTAGCTACATGACAACGGACAAACGCTATGTGGCGGACTATAAGGATGGGAAATGGGGCCCGGGAGAGTTGACAGAGGATGCCACTGTGGTTTTAAATGAGTGTGCGGGTATTTTGCAGTATTGCCAGGAGTGCTTTGAGGGACTAAAGGCTTACACTACGGAGGATGGGAGCATTGTCACTTTCCGTCCGGACTTAAATGCGGAGCGGATGATGGATTCTGCGGCATGGCTGGAGATGCCTCCCTTCCCCAAGGAAAGATTTTTAGAGGCAGTGGATCAGGTGGTGCAAGCCAATGCTGCCTGGGTGCCGCCTTATGGCAGTGGCGCTACCTTGTATCTGCGTCCCTATATGTTTGCCTCCGGTCCGGTGATTGGGGTGAAGCCCTCGGATGAATACCAGTTCCGTCTGTTTGGCACACCAGTGGGACCGTATTTTAAGGGAGGGGTAAAGCCGCTGACTCTCTGCGTCAGTGATTTCGACCGGGCGGCGCCTCACGGGAGCGGTCACATAAAGGCAGGGCTTAACTATGCTATGAGTCTTCATGCCTCGGTTCTGGCTCATGAGGCAGGTTATGATGAGAATCTGTTTCCGGATTCTGCTACCCGCAGTTTTGTGGAGGAGACTGGGGGAGCCAATTTCCTTTTTGTCACCAGAGATCATGAGGTGGTGACTCCTCAGTCTAATTCGATTTTGCCGTCCATTACCAGAAGATCTCTTGTGTATGTGGCGGAGCATTATCTGGGACTGAAGGTGACTCAGAGGCCGGTGAAGCTTTCGGAGCTTTCGGAATTTGCTGAGTGTGGATTGTGTGGAACTGCGGCAGTGATCTCTCCGGTGGGCAAGGTTGTGGATCATGGGAAAGAGATCTGCTTTGCAAGCGGTATGGATGAGATGGGAGAGATTACAAAAAAGCTTTATGATACATTGACCGGGATCCAGATGGGGACGGTGGAGGCTCCAAAGGGGTGGATTCGGAAGATCGTGTAAAAATTTGGGGGCTCAGCTTTTGGGGAGTTAGCAGAAGCTAGATCCAAAGTGTCAGAAAATGGGGCAGGGTCCTGCAAATTTGCAGGACCCTGCCCCATTTTCTGACACTTTAACGGAGTACGCGATGTGTCGAGAGAGAGGTGTAAAAAATGAGGATTCGGGTAAATGTGAAGCGGGTAGGGAAGCGGAGAAATTCAGTGGAGGAGAAAGTCTGTTTGATTGACGGATGTCCGAAGTCTGTGAGGGAGCTGATTGTGCTGGTAGTGGATTCTCAGGTGAGGGAGTATAATCAGAGACTCTTTAAATCCCGGGAGGAGTTTGGGGAACATTCGGGGCTTTTAAGGTGTATGACAAGGGGGGAGATCGAGGAACAGTCCCAGAGCGGGAAGATCGGATTTGGGGAGAGCTATGGAGAGCGGGAAGCGGATGAAAAGGAGGCGCAGCAGAATGCAATTCAGTGCTTTGAGGATGGGATCTACAGGATTTTTATGGATGGCCGGCCTTTGGAGGCGCTGGATGAGCCTTTGCAGGTGACGGAGGAGCGTGTTTTTACGTTTGTCAGGCTGACAATGCTGGCAGGAAGGATGTGGTGAGATGGGAGATTTTAACTGGAATACGCGGATGGAGATTACAAAGAAGCGGAATGAGGCTTTGGAGAAAAGGATTCAACACCTAAAGGGAAAGGACAGGGAGCTGGCTTTTTTGCTGAAGGACGGCAAGCTTGCGGGAAGTCAGATCCTTTTGGGGATTACCAGGCAATTTTATGAGGATAAGAATAAAAGGCCATCTCAGTGGTTTATAGGAGCAGAGGAAAATGGGACATCCGGAGTTCGGAAAGCGGTTATGAATGTGCTTAAGCCGGAATTAAAGTCCCGCCGGGATTTTCTGGATGGATTTGTGCCCCGGGCTTATCAAGCCTCTTTTCTTTACATAATTGACAAGTTGAACCGTTTTCCTTTTTCTTTGGGGTGGAGCAGGAGGACTGTGCGCACGAAGGGATATGGACCTTCTATCTACCAGGTATTTTCTGTTTTGATGACCTATGAAAAGCTGTTTTATTGTGGGGAGCGGCTGGAAGATTATATTCTGAGGCGACTGGATGAGGAGATGTTAGATTATGTACGCAATGACTGGCATTTTAATCCAGGATTTAGTTATCTTTATGCGGCAGAGATTGACCGGGGCAATCAGGCGGTGATCGGGGCTTTACGGGAGCTGATTTTAAGCGAGAGCAATACGGCTTATCTGGACCGGGAGATGATTTTAGGGATTGTGCGGTCAGATAATGAGGAGCTTAAGGAACTTTTGTGCAGGCTGCTTTTGGCGGCAAGGCTGCAGGAGGGACTGCGCCAGGTGATCTGTGAGGCCATGGATGAGGGAACCCCCGAGGCTTTTTTAAAGCTTTTCCAGGTGATTGAGGAGCATGATCTGATCCGGTATTCTTCTGTGAAGCGGGCCATATCCACATGGATCGGGATCTTTGATGAGAACAGCGTGGATCGGGTGAACGGGAAGCTGCTGACGCTTATGGGGCAGTGTTTGAGGGACAGAAAGGTCTGCAAAAGACTGTTAGATACCAATGATTCGGTGGCTATCAGTGCAGCTTTGTGGGCTATGGGATTTTATGAGGTGGAGGATGCCGTATGCGCCATGGAGGAACTGGTGGATCATGGCACGAAAAATCAGAAGCTGACAGCGTCTTTTTACAATGGAAATCTTCACGATGAGAGGATTCGGGTTCGGGTGGCTAAAAAGGTTTTGCTGGAACAGCCGGAAGATATGGAGTTAGTGGCAGCGTTTATGCCTGCCTTTTTGGAGCCTCTTTTCAGGCAGATTCAGGAAGTTTTTGAGGGGAATGGTTATGCATATTCCCGGGAGGTAAAAAAGCCAAAGGTTCTGCCCATTGATCAGTTTTTTGAAAGCCGGCAGGAGGCTGAGGTGCTCTATACCTGTTTTTTGGAATTTTACGGCCGGATTCCCAAAAAGGGGCTGGTTTATGATCCTTGTATTTTTCCCTGGCATAAGGTGGAGCTGACTTTGTCCGGGGTGGTAAGTCAGCTGGCATTTTTGGCCTTTGAGCTGCAGGATCCAGAGAAAATGACTTATGTTGCTGGGCTTTTGGGGGAGGCATTGGCAAGCTGTGACAGAAGCCAGCTGGTGAATCTGCTTTTGTATGAGCCATCCGGTCCAAAGCAGAGGGAGTTAGTGATCGGGTATATGGGGAACGCAGATACGAGAACCTCAGCAAAGGCTGTTCAGATCGTAAAACAGATGGGGCTTTTGGAGAGGGAATACCAGCTGGTGGAGGATATGCTGCGGTTTAAGCGGAGCAGCCTGAGGGGGACTTTGATTGAGCTTTTAATGGGACAGAAAGATGAGCCCATGAAGGGCTGTATAAAACGGCTTTTGACGGACAAGAGGGAGGAAAAGCGCAGTGCCGGGCTGGACATGATTTTGCGGCTTTTGAAGGATGAGAAGCGCCGGGAGCTTTATGAAAGTGTAAAAGGCATGGCTGTATTGGTGGAGAATCCCACGGATAAGGAGAAGCTTCTGATTCAGGAAATTCTTGACGATCATGGAAACAAGGCAGAGGAGAAGGAGGGGTATGGGATCTATGATCCTGCTGCCTTTGAGGAGTTTTTGGCAGCAGTGACCAAGGAGACATATGAACCGGATGGGATATTAAAGGCATGTATGCCGATTCCTCAAAAAGAGGCGGAAAAAAAGCTAAAAAAGCTGGATCAGCTGATCAAGCAGTATAAGGATTATGAGTATCTGGCTCATAACGGGGAGACCACTCTTTTGGGCAATGAATATAAGATGGTAAAAGGAATGGGGGAGATCTGGAATATTCCTTATGAGGATCGGTTTGTGTTGAACCATTATCCTTTGCCGGAGGTGTTTGAGAAATTCTATGAAGAGGAGATCGGGGATTACCGGATTTTTGTGGAGATGCAGAGTCTTTTGTACCCCAGAGGGGACGGGGCTTATGAGGCTTCCCGGATGTTTTACCAGGAGGTCTTTGGCTGTATGCCTTTAAAGCCGGGAACTGTTAGTCTGGAATACCGGGATCAGGTAGGGAAGGTGTGCCAGGTATACAATTATCAGTTTTTAGACAAAAAGGCATTGCTGGAAACCGGGATTTGGGTGGTTTCTGCCATGACACGGGTGATTAACAGAGAAAATAAGACGATCCGATGGCCCTATACCGGGTGGAATGGACGGGTCAGTGAATCCACTGCATGGATCAGCAGTATGCCGCTGTTTTCCCGGTATTTTGACGGACTTAAGTTTTGGGACACAGAGGAGACGTTTACCCGGGTCTTTCAGGCAGCCTGGAAATTTGAGGTGAAATGTCAGGAGGACAGAAAAAGGCGGCGTTTTATACCTTCTGGAAATGGGGGGAACCCGGGCGGTTCCATGACGCCGATCGTGCCTTGGTGGTTTTTGAAGGCATACCACATGGGGCTGGTGTCAGAGAATATTCTCTATAAGGCGGTCATGGAGTATTTTGCCAGAGAGGATTGTCTGAAGGTGCTGTGCGAGGTCAAAAAGGGCGAGGCAGTCAAGCCCCAGAACCGGCGGATCCTGGACGGATTTTTCGGCCGGGAGATGACCAATCGGATCTATAAGGAGGGAGAAGCCTTTTTTGGGGAATGCACCTGGCAGGGAAGGCTTATCCGGGAAATGTATGACCGGATTGTGCCGGTTATGGTGGACACGGAGCTGCGCAGAGGAGAGGGGGAGACAGAGTTTTCCTGGGACGTGCGGGGTCTGACCTATATTCGGGGAATCCCTTACCTGATCCGGATCCTTATGGCTCTGGGAAAGGACACCCTGGGGCGGGAGGCATATTACTCCTGGTATTATGGCAGCAATGACCGGTCAAAAAGGGAGGTTTTGAGTGGATTTTTGAAAGCTTCCTATCCGGCAGAGAAAGAGAGCGGGGAGGATCTGAGAAAGGCTCTTTTCAATACCCGCATCAGAGAAGCCAGGCTGGTGGAGGTGGCCATGTATGCGCCTCAGTGGATTGATGTGATTCAGGATTATCTGGGCTGGGCGGGACTAAAGAGCGGCTGTTATTATTTTATGGCCCATATGAATGAGCGGTTTGATGATCAGAAAACAGCCATCATAGCCAAATATACGCCTCTTACCCCGGAGGAGCTGCAAGACGGGGCTTTTGATGTCACCTGGTTTGAGGAGGCCTACGGGCTTTTGGGAGAAAAAAATTTTGGATTACTCTATAACGGGGCCAAGTATATATCAGATGGGCAGAAACATTCCAGGGCAAGGAAGTACGCAGATGCGGCTGTGGGCAATGCAACTACAGAACAGCTGAGAAAGGAGATCGAGGAGAAGCGTAATAAGGATCTGCTGATGAGCTATGGGCTGGTTCCTTTCCGGGAGGATAAAGAGCAGGATATGCTGGAGCGGTACCAGTTTATCCAGAAGTTTCTCAAGGAGAGCCGGCAGTTTGGGGCGCAAAGGCGTGCCAGCGAGGCAAAAGCGGTTCAGATGGCACTGGTAAACCTAAGCGTTCGGGCCGGGTATGGGGATGTGACCCGGCTGACCTTAAATATGGAGTCTCGTCTGGCAGAATCCTTTGGTTCCATGATGGAGTATAAAAAGGTAGAAGATGTGGAGATCTGTCTCTCTGTGGGAGAGGACAAAAAGAGTGTTATCTTGTGCAGGAAGGACGGAAAAATGCTGAAATCCGTTCCGTCCCGTCTGGGAAAGAATCCTTATGTTTTAGAGGTAAAGGAGGCTCATAAGAAGCTTAAAGACCAGTATTCCAGAACCAGGGTCATGATGGAGGAGGCCATGGAGGGAGGAACCAGTTTCCAGGTTTCTGAGATTATGGAGCTTTTGAAAAATCCGGTGGTGCGCCCGATCCTAGAGCCCCTGGTGTATGTGCAGGGAGAACACATGGGATTTTTGCGGCAGGAAAAGGATTTGCTGAGTTTGATAGCCTGGGATGGACAAAGTTTTTGTATTTTGGAGAAGGGGGAACTTCGGATTGCCCATCCCTTTGACTTCTATCAGGCCGGTTTGTGGCACCAATACCAAAAAGCCCTTTTTGACCGTGGGATCCGCCAGAGCTTTAAGCAGGTGTTCAGAGAACTGTATGTAAAGCTCCCCGAGGAGCTGGGACAGAAGTATTCCCGGATGTTTGCGGGAAATCAGATTCAGCCCAAAAAGACAGTAGCCTGCCTTCGGGGGCGGCGCTGGGTGGCCGACTATGAGGAGGGACTGCAAAAGATCTACTATAAGGAAAATATTATTGCCCGGATTTACGCCATTGCAGACTGGTTTTCACCCAGCGATGTGGAAGCGCCTACTCTGGAATGGGTGGAATTTTCTGACAGAAAGACCTTTAGGGCTTTGACCATTGAGGAGGTGCCGGAGCTTATCTACAGTGAGGTCATGCGGGATGTGGACTTGGCGGTGAGCGTGGCTCATGCCGGCGGGGTGGATCCGGAGACCAGCCATTCCACCATAGAGATGCGCCGGGCTATTGTGGAGTTTAATTTGCCCTTGTTTGGGATTCAGAATGTGGAGCTGGGTGAAAGCCACGCCCTGATTAAGGGAAGCCGAGCTACCTACAATGTCCATTTGGGCAGCGGGGTGGTGCATCAGGAGGGTGGTGCTATGATTCATATTTTGCCGGTTCACAGTCAAAAGAGGGGCAGACTGTTTTTGCCCTTTGTGGATGAAGATCCAAAGACGGCGGAGATTATGTCCAAAATCGTGCTGCTTGCGGAGGATAAGAAGATAAAGGATCCGTTTATTTTGGAGCAGATCCGGTAAGAGATACAGGGGATTTTGTTCGCTTATATAACTCCATCAGAAACCATAACCGACCTCTCCTGCTTTGCTTATAAGAAAACAGTTTTACTCGTATTCCGGTTTTTTTGAGAAAACGTTTTTTTTAATCAGGAAGAAAATATATACTAATAAAAAAGATAAAAAACTGTTTATATTCATGAATAGTAAAAAAATATGAAAAATATATTGACATCTGTTCTGGAAATTCGCTATGATTGGCGTAAATAAAGAAAACGTTTTAGTATTAAAATACAGGGCTTAGCAGGAGGAAACAAATAGGATGAATCAGAAAATCAAAGATGTAAGATTTTATAAAGCCATATCAAAGATCAGTAAGCCGATTGCAGATTCCACCCATACTATCAGCAAAATTGCATTTTATATTGTGGAGGTGGTGACGGAGGAAGGGATCCGGGGGCAAGGGTATCTTTTGTCTTTTCACTACTCGCCTCATGCCATAGAAGGTGTGCTGAGGGATATGTGTGATTTTGTGAAAGCAGGCGATTTTTCTGTATATGAAACGGTTCGGGTGAAGGAAGCGTGGGATAAGGAGGCAGAGTACTTTGGAAATATTGGTCTCAACCAGTGTGGAGCGGCGGCCTTGAATATTGCTATGTGGGATGCCTGGGGGAGGACTTGCCATATGCCGGTGTGGAAGCTTCTGGGGGCAAACAAAACAAAGATTCCGGTGTATGGAAGCGGAGGGTGGATTTCCTACTCAGATGAGGAGCTGGTGGAGGAAGTGGTGGATTATAAAAGACGAGGCTTTTCGGCTGTGAAGATCAAGGTGGGAAGCGGAAGTATTGAGAGAGATCTGGATCGTCTTAGAAAGTGCAGGGAGGCTTTGGGAGAAAATGTCAGCATCATGATGGATGCCAATCAGGGGATGGATGTGGTATCGGCCTTAAATCTCTCCCGCCAGGCAAAAAATATCGGGATACACTGGTTTGAGGAGCCGGTGAGCCACACGGATTTTGCCGGGTATGAGCTGCTGCGCAGTCAGTGTGGGATTGCCCTTGCCATGGGAGAAAGAGAATATGACTGTGAAGCATTAAAGGCTTTGATTAGTCGAAATGCCCTGGATCTGTGGCAGCCGGACCTTGTGCGGCTAGGCGGGGTGGAGGGGTGGAAAAATTCAGCTGCCCTGGCTGAGGCATACCACCTGCCGGTGCTTCCCCATTATTATAAAGATTATGACGTGCCTCTTCTTTGTACCATCCGGTCTCCTTACGGGGCAGAATCTTTTGACTGGATAGACGGGATCATAGACAATACCATGAGGATTGAATCGGGATTTGCCTACCCCAGGGAAGGGGAGGGATGGGGATTTCGGTTTAAGGAGGATTGTCTTAAGGAGGTGAAATAAAAATGGACAGCCGGGCGTATGTAAACCAGCTATTTAACTTGGAAGGCCATGTGGGGATTGTCACCGGCGCTTCCAGGGGAATCGGAATGGGGATTGCAAAGGTTTTAACGGATGCAGGGGCAAGGATTTACAACCTGGATCAGGCAGAGCGGAGCGGGGATGAGGAGATTGACGGATATATGGAGGATATTTTTGTTAATCTGATGGATCGGAAGGAGACGAAAAAGGCGGTCCGGCAGATTGCAGATAAGGAGGGGCAGCTGGATTTTCTCATCAATAATGCAGGAATGACATATAAATGCCTGGCTCAGGAATTTCCCACAGACATGTACCAGAAGATCCAGAATCTGAATCTGGAAACAATGTTTGAGCTTTGCCGGATGTGTTACCCTTACTTAAAAAAATCCCGATATACAGGAAGAATCCTCAATATTTCTTCTATGGGGGCTTATATGGGATTTAACGGGGTGGTTCCCTACTGTATTACAAAGTCAGGTGTGTTGGGACTGACAAGGGGATTGGCAGAGGAATGGAAAAACGATAACATTCTCGTAAACAGTGTAGCTCCGGGATGGTGCCTGACCAGGATGAATGAGGAGATGTTTCGGGAAAATCCCCACAGGAAGGAAGCGGCTCTCAAAAAGATGATGCTGGATCGTTTTGCCCGTCCTCAGGAAATAGGATATATGATGTTGTTTTTGCTTAGCCAGGCATCCACCTATCTGACCGGTCAGGATTTTGCTGTGGACGGCGGTGCATTATCTCATGGATTTTAAAAGGAGGAAATCTTAAAATGAAATTTAGTGGAACCATAACGCTTCAATATAGTACAATCTTTTCCCCCTTTCAGCCGGAGGAATATACAGAAGGCCTTGACTGGCTGGCAGAAAGCGGCTTTGACGGGGCAGAGTTGTGCATCTCCAATTATGAAAATGTGGATGTTAAAGAGGTGAAAAAGGAATTAGACAAAAGAGAGTTGGGCTGTTCTACCATTTCCACGGGACAGGCCCGGGCATTGGAGGATATCTCCCTTCTCCATGAAGGGGATGCCTTAAAGAAGGCCCAGAAGCGGATGCAACAGCACATTGATGCGGCAGTTATTTTAGGAAGCAAAGTTACTCTGGGGCTTTTGCGGGGACTGGGGACACCGGGAAAGGAGCAGGAAGAAAAGAAAAGACTGGCTGAAAATCTGGATACGGTTTTTGATTATGCAGAACAAAAAGGGGTAACGATTTTGCTGGAGGCAATCAACCGGTATGAGACCACTTTGTTTAACAGCGCCTTATCCGTTGTGGATTTTTTAGAAAAGGATATGGGGAATCCGGCCTGCGGAGGCGTTTTATGGGATTTGTTTCATGCCAATATAGAGGATGCACAGTATAAAGAAGCCATTGACTGTATGGGAGACAAGCTTCGCCATGTCCATTTAGCAGATTCCAACCGGATGTTTCCAGGATATGGACATACGGATTTTTTCAGTATTGTGAAAGAGCTGAAAAAGAGAAATTATCAGAATTATCTTTCCTTTGAATGTTTAAATGAGCCGAGCCTTGCTATTGTCAGGAATGAATCCGGAAGATGGATAGAAGCCTTAAGAAGGCTTTGATGGTTTAATATTGTAAAAATAAAAAGCCTGGAGGAAGAAAATACCTCCGGGCTTTTATGGTTTAAACGCCGGTTTTTCCGTCTGTTTTTATTTCCTTATCCGGGCAGCCATCCCTCCCCCTTTTTAAAGGCTGCGCATACCGTGGCTGCGAGCTGTCTACAGATTGACAAAATGTACCTGCCTGCTGTATGCTGTATTATATAAAATACCCTTAGTGGACAAGGGAATCAAATTAAGATTAAATAAAGGGATCTGATTGGAGAATCATTCAGATGGGAAAGAGAATTACGATTCATGATGTGGCGCTGGCGGCGCAGGTTTCCAATGGAACGGTTCACAGGGCGCTTAATGGAAAAAAAGGGGTCAGTGATGCAGTCCGGAAAAAGATTATCCGAATTGCCCGGGAGATGGGGTATGAGCCCAATATTGTGGCGTCTTCCCTGAAGAAAAAGCCTCTTCGGATCGTGGTGGCATTTCCAGGGCCGACCCAGGAGAACCGTTTTTTTTATGGGGAGTTGTGGAATGGATACAGGAATTTTTACAGGGAACTGACCACCTACAATATGGAAATTATTGAGGCTCCCTATTATAATGATGAGATAAACAGCTTTTCCAATAATTTAAAAACACTGATGCGCCAGTATCAGGGAGAGATTCATGGGGTGATCAGCGGCGGAAAGCTTTTGGAAAAGGACATTTTGACAGTGAAAAAGCTGATTGCCAATGAGGTAGCAGTGGTGTTAGTCAGTGAAGGCCAGGAGAATTTGGAATGTCTGTGCAGTGTTCAGTCTGAGCACTGGCTGGACGGACAGATGGCTGCAGAGCTTTTGACCATGCAGATACCGAGTGAGAGCAGTATTCTTTTATGTGCAGGGGATGTTTGTCTGTTCTCCAATTTAAGGAACGCTCAAGGCTTTGAAAGCTTTATAAAAAATCATGGGGGAAGGCACAGAATCATCAAGATCGGTGGAATGGAAACGAACGATGTGATGTATGAAAGAGTGCTGGATGTGTTGAAAAACGATGCCAGTATCCGGGGGATGTATTCTGTAAGCGCCCGCCACAGTCTGGCGATTGCCAGGGCAGCAGATGCCTGCGGCCTTGGAGGAAAGGTGAGGATTATTGGAAGTGACCTTTACCCGGAAAGCGCTGCGTATATGGAAAAAGGTGTGATTCAGTTTATAATTGACAAAAATCCGCGAAAACAGGCAGAGGTGGGGGTAAAGAGGCTGATGGATTATCTGATTCGCAGGGAGGAGCCTGCAAAATCCAGTGAATATGTGGCTTCCACCATTGTGTGCAGAAGCAATCTTCATAAATATATGGATACAAGGGATTGTTTTTTTCAGGACTAGAAAAATGCAGTGTCTCAGGCGATATAAGAGCATTGACGGCAGAAAGAAAACATTGTATGATATTTCATAAGTTGTTCTTTATGAATTATGGATATTTATAAGTATTATTTATAAGAAGAGTCTGCTGGAACCGTTTTTTTGTGATAAAAATTGCGGGGAATCAGAAAAGACTTTGGAAACCAAAGCTACAGACTGTGAAGCGAAAGGGAAACGCAGAAAGGAGAAATGTAATGGTTAAGGTTGGTATTGTGATGGGCAGTGATTCGGATATGCCGGTGATGGCTAAGGCGGCGGAGATTTTGGATAAGTTTGGGATTGAGTACGAGATGACGATTATTTCTGCTCACCGGCAGCCGGATATTTTCTTTGAGTGGGCCAAAGCAGCGGAAGGGAAAGGGATTCAGATAATCATTGCCGGAGCCGGTAAGGCTGCTCATCTGCCGGGAATGTGTGCGGCGATTTTCCCTATGCCAGTGATTGGAATCCCCATGAAAACCTCGGATCTTGGGGGCGTGGATTCTCTCTATTCCATTGTTCAGATGCCCAGCGGGATTCCTGTGGCCACTGTGGCGATCAACGGTGGGGCCAATGCAGGGATTTTGGCGGCAAAAATGCTTGCCATGTCTGATAAGGAACTGCTGGGAAAGGTAAAGGAATATGCCAAGTCTCTGAGCAAAGATGTGGCAAAAAAGGCCGAGAAGTTAGGAAGCATTGGATATAAAGAATACTTGGCACAGATGTAAGCCTTGTCAGAGACAGGCATGAACAACAGGGAGGAAGATCATGGATTACAAAAAAGCCGGAGTGGATATTGAGGCGGGCTATAAGTCCGTGGAGCTGATGAAGGAGCATGTAAAAAAGACCATGCGGGAGGAAGTGCTGGGAGGCCTGGGGGGATTTTCCGGAGCGTTTTCTCTATCAAGGATCAAGGAGATGGAGGAGCCGGTGCTGCTGTCAGGGACAGACGGCTGCGGAACCAAAGTAAAACTGGCTATCATTATGGACAAGCATGACACCATTGGCATTGACGCTGTGGCTATGTGTGTCAATGATATAGCCTGTGCGGGTGGAGAGCCGTTGTTTTTCTTAGACTACATTGCCTGCGGGAAGAATTATCCAAACAAAATTGCGGATATTGTTAAGGGTGTGGCAGAGGGGTGCATCCAGTCGGAAGCAGCTTTAATCGGCGGGGAGACCGCGGAGCATCCGGGACTGATGCCGGAGGAGGACTATGATCTGGCCGGTTTTGCTGTGGGGGTCTGTGACAGGAAGGATATGATTACCGGTGAAAATTTGAAGGCAGGGGATATTCTGATCGGCATGGCTTCCACCGGGGTACACAGTAATGGTTTTTCCCTGGTGCGGAAGGTATTTGAGAAGGAGCTGACAAGGGAAGGGCTTCATACTACTTATGAGGAGCTGGGAAAGACTTTGGGAGAGGCTTTGCTGGCGCCTACGAGAATTTATGTAAAAGCATTAAAGAGTCTGAAAAAGGCAGGGGTGACGGTAAAGGCATGCAGCCATATTACCGGCGGCGGATTTTATGAGAATGTACCCCGTATGTTAAAGGAAGGGATCCGCGCAGTGATCGAAAAGGACAGTTATCCGGTGCCGGCGATTTTTAAGCTGCTGGCAGCAAAGGGTGATATTAAAGAAGAAATGATGTACAATACTTTCAATATGGGGTTAGGCATGATTGTGGCTGTGGATCCGGCTGAGGTGGACAAAGCCATGGATGCCATCCGGGCAGCAGGCGACACTCCCTATGTGGTGGGCTCTGTAAAGGCAGGAGAAAAGGGAGTGGACTTATGCTGAGTGTGGGAGTGATGGTCTCCGGAGGAGGCACCAATCTGCAGGCGATTTTAGATGCCCTGGATGCAGGAAAGATCACAGGAGCAAACATCCGGGTGGTGATCAGCAACAATCCGGGCGCTTACGCCCTTGAGCGGGCAAAAAAACATGGGATTGAGGCTGTGAGCCTGTCGCCTAAGGATTTTTCTGACCGGACTGCCTTTGAGCAGGCATTTCTTCAAAAGGTGGATTTCTATGACCTGGATCTGATTGTGCTGGCCGGGTTCCTTGTGAAGATTCCGGAGGAGATGGTCCGAAAATATGAGCGGCGGATCATCAATGTTCATCCGTCCCTGATCCCGTCCTTCTGTGGTGTGGGCTATTATGGGCTGAAGGTGCATGAGGCGGCTCTGGCCAGAGGGGTGAAGGTGACAGGGGCCACCGTGCATTATGTGGATATTGGCATGGATACAGGGCCGATCCTTTTGCAAAAAGCAGTGGAGGTGAAGGCCGGGGATACGCCAAAAAGCCTGCAGCGGCGGGTGATGGAGGAGGCCGAATGGGTGATTTTGCCCAAAGCGATTGATGAGATCGCAAATGGGAGGCTATAGACAGAGGGGAAGATAAGGAGGAAAACAGGATGAAGGTTTTGATTGTAGGCGGCGGTGGCCGGGAGCATGCAATCGCATGGAAGGTGGCCCAAAGCCCTAAGGTGGAAAAGCTTTACTGTGCCCCGGGAAATGCCGGCATTGCCCGGGTGGCGGAGTGTGTGAATATTGGTGTGATGGATTTTGAAAAGCTTACGGCCTTTGCAAAGGAGAAGGAGATTGACTTGACGATTGTGGCTCCGGATGATCCCCTGGCGGCCGGGGCAGTGGATGCTTTCGAGGCAGCAGGGCTTCGGGCCTTTGGTCCCAGAAAAGATGCGGCTATCCTGGAAGGCTCCAAGGCATTTTCCAAGGACCTGATGAAGAAATACGGGATCCCCACAGCCGCCTATGAGACCTTCGACTCCCCGGAGGCGGCTCTTACTTATCTGGAAACAGCAGATATGCCCATTGTTCTTAAGGCAGACGGTCTGGCTCTGGGGAAGGGTGTGCTGATCTGCAATACTCTTAAGGAAGCCAGGGAAGGGGTGCGAACCCTGATGCTGGACAAGCAGTTCGGATCTGCGGGAAACCGGATTGTGGCAGAGGAATTTATGACCGGCCGGGAGGTATCGGTGCTCTCTTTTGTGGACGGAAAGAATATTCAGATTATGACGTCTGCCCAGGATCACAAGCGGGCCAAGGACGGGGATCAGGGCTTAAATACCGGCGGTATGGGAACCTTTTCTCCCAGTCCCTTCTATACCGAGGAGATCGATGCCTTTTGCCGGGAGCATATCTATCAGCCCACGGTGGATGCCATGAGGGAAGAGGGCCGGGAGTTTAAGGGAATCATTTTCTTTGGCTTGATGCTGACAGAGAAGGGGCCAAGGGTTCTGGAATACAATGCTCGGTTTGGAGATCCGGAGACCCAGGTGGTGCTGCCCCGGATGAAAAATGATCTTGTGGAGGTCTTTGAAGCCTGTATTGACGGGACCCTGGACCAGGTTCAGCTGGAATTTGAGGACAATGCGGCAGTATGCGTGGTGCTGGCATCCGAGGGCTATCCGGAACATTATGAGAAAGGATATGTGATTTCCGGGCTGGAAAGGTTTGAGAATGCAAAGGGGTATTATGTGTTCCACGCAGGAAGCAAATTTGATGAGGAAGGCAGGACTGTCACAAATGGAGGACGGGTGCTGGGCGTGACGGCAGTGGGCAGGGATTTAAAGGAAGCCCGGGCCGGAGCTTATCAGGCTGCAGAGTGGGTGGAATTTGACAACAAGTATATGAGACATGATATCGGGAAGGCGATTGAAGAGGCATAGGCTCTGGAAGAGATGATAGAAAAAGAGGATATTAAACTTCTGGTTGAATGACAAAGCTGTATGGAAAGGATATAATGGGGATATGACAGGAGATGTGATAGAAGGAGGGAAGAACTTGTGAGATATACATCGTCAGAAGCCAACAAGCTGCTTCGGAGACTGAATGATGACCGGGATGCTTTATTGATGAAGGAAGGGAATACAAGCACTTTTTTAGCTGCTATGGGCGAGGATCCGGAGTCCGTAAGACCAGAATATAATTATCTGGATACACAAAGAGAATTGGACGAATTAAACCGGAAAATCCGTATCGTCAAGCATGCACTTAATTGCTTTAATCTGGAACATGTGGTTCCCGGTTTTGATATGACGATTGATCAGCTTCTGGTATATATCCCCCAGCTGACCGCTAAAAAGAAGAAGCTGGCTTATATGAAAAACAGACTTCCGAAACAGAGGGTGAGGGAGAAAAGTTCTCTCAGTTATTCGGGAAATATTATTGACTACTGGTATGTCAATTATGACATAAAAGCAGCAGAAGCGGATTATGCGTCCGTAACGGATGAGCTGGCAAGGGCGCAGACAGCGCTGGATGTTCTGAATAATACAGAAACAATGGAAATTCTAATGTGATATCCATTCCAGGGACTTTAAACTAAAAATTATGACTATTTAAGGAAATCATTAAGGAGATCATTAAAGAAATTGTTAGGGAAATTGTGCATGGTTTGCGTTTTTCGTTGAAGGTTATTTCTATATTTATTATTCAATGTTCAGTGTAGCGTAAAAGGGCAAATATAATTTCTTGTTTAAAGTGTCAAAAACTTATCTGCGATTGCGCAGGGCGGCGGAAGTATGGTTACAGGCCGCCTTTTAAGGGCAGGTGGACAAGCCGAAAAATAAAGGTGAGAGTTTTAGATTCGGTGAAGGAGATTGTAAGAAAAATGTTATGGTATTTTCTGGATAGATAGCGTATACTTATTTTCGTGTTACGGGAGCGAAGATAAATAGAAGGAGAATGTGCCATGAAACCAGTATATTTGTCAATTCAGCAGGAAGCAACCGGAAAAAGAATGAGGCAGTTGATGAAGGAAAAGGGCTATTGTGTGAGGGATGTTCAGACTGCGATGGGATTTGATAACCCGCAGGCAATTTACAAGTGGCTGTCTGGAAAGTCTCTTCCTAATCTGGATAATTTCCTGATTTTAAGCAGAATTTTACATACCAGCATTGAAAATATCCTCGTCATTGACGGGGATATTGTTGTTTTAAGAAAAAGAGGGAAACGGACTATGAACGGAGTATTTTGATGGAAAGGTAAAAAATTCAGAAGATGATTGATTTTTCCATTCTGTTTTAATCACCCATCTTCCTGTAAACCGATATACTGGATACAGGGAGGTGTACCATGAACAATATCGTATTGATGGCATTGCTTGCAACAATGGGGACCTGGGCAGTGACCGCCTTAGGGGCAGCAACGGTCGTGTTTTTCCGTTCTCCCAATCCCAAAGCCTTAAATTTGATGCTGGGATTTGCCTCGGGGGTCATGATTGCGGCAAGCTTTTGGTCTTTGCTACAGCCGGCGATTGAGCGGGCAGAGGAGATATCCAGCCTGCCGGCTTATGTGGTTGCAACTGCCGGCTTTATGTCCGGCGCTGTTTTTATGTGGGGGTCAGATAAAATTGTCACCTACGCCCAGGGGAGAATGAATTCCGGAAGCGGGAAGGCAAATGACCGTCTGAACCGGATTATTATGCTTGTGCTTTCCATTACTTTGCACAATATACCGGAAGGACTGGCGGTGGGGGTGGCCTTCGGGGCTCTGCCAAGAGAAAGCCATATGATGGAGAGCCTGATGGGGGCTGTGAGCATCGCCATTGGTATCGGGCTGCAGAATTTTCCAGAGGGAGCGGCCGTGTCGATTCCCTTAAGGAGAGAGGGCTTTTCCAGGAAAAAAAGCTTCTTTTTGGGGCAGGCATCCGGGATTGTGGAGCCGATTGCCGGAGTGATCGGAGCGATTTTGGTGGTTTATGTGGAAGCAATTTTGCCGTTTGCCCTTTCTTTTGCAGCAGGGGCCATGATTCTGGTGGCAGTTCATGAGCTGATTCCGGAATGCCAGAGGAATCAAAGTGATCAGCCATATTTTGCGACCATGGGGATCGTCACGGGATTTGCGGTGATGATGCTTTTGGATGTGATGCTGGGATAGCATTGGAGATCAGGAGAAAATCGGCTGCAGGGACAGGTAGGGGAAAAATAACGAAGAGGAAAAAACAAAGGAGAGCGCCACAGACTGCCGGGAGAGATCCGGGGCTGGTCTGTGGCGCTTTTGCGTTTAAAACAGGATACTTGACAGATTGAACCAGCGCCCTTATGATATATGACACACCAGTCGAAGAAATCTATGGTGCCAAGATTCTGGCCGGAACCATCAGCCGTCTGCTTTTGAATCCGGAACAGTTTCGTGAGACCAAAAGGGAGTGAGGGTAAACAAAGAGGAGGAAAGGATGAATCAAAATAACCGGACGCAGCAGATGAAGTATAGTTTTTTTCTGGTATTGGGGTCTGTCATATATGGAATTGGGACGCATTGCTTTGTGATGCCGGCCAACATTGCGCCGGGAGGTGCGGTGGGTCTGGCATTAATTATCAATTATTTGAGCGGACTTCCGGTGGGAATCCTGACGATTTTTCTCAATATTCCCTTGCTGGTTTTAGCATGGTTTATGCTCAGCAAACGGTTTGTGATTACCACAGGCATTGCTTGTGGCGTGTGTTCAGTGATACTGGACTTTGGGATTACACCTTTTTTTCCAGTCTATGGAGGCGACCGGCTGATGAGCAGCCTGTTTGGGGGAATTTTAGTGGGAATTGGCATGGCCTGTATTTTTATGACTGGCTCAACTACTGGTGGAACCGACATTCTGGGGTATATTTTCCAGAAGAAGAAACCCCATATTTCCATTGGAAAGGCGCTTTTGATGGTGGATGGGGTTATTTTGCTGCTGTCAATCTTTGTGTTTGAGAATGTGGAGGCAGGACTTTTCGGATTGATCAGTCTGTTTGCCCAGACCCGGGTGATGGATGCGATTATTTACGGAAACGATATCGGGAGTATGGTGACGATTGTGACTAGGTATCCAGAGAACATTATGGAAGGGATTTTGGTGGAGCTAGAGCGCAGCGCAACGGTGATGGATGCAAAAGGCGCCTACAGCGGGGCGGATGTGAAGGTGCTTCTTTGCAGTATCCGCAAGCATGAATTTTATAAATTGAAGCGGATTATCTATGCTGCAGATCCCAATGCGTTTATTATGGTGACGGAAACCACGGAGGTATTTGGAGAAGGATTTAAGGGCATGGATGGGCAGTAGAATTGACAGCAGGATTCCTGTTCACTTTCCGTTGACATAGACGGAAGGTTGTGTTAGCATGATTTCTATAATCAAATGCTGCGGGCATTGGAATTGATCAGGAGAGGATATATGCTATGGAAAGATACTATTCAGACACATTGAGAGAAGGTCTTCGTCTGCTCTATTTTCAGGCGGAGGATCCGGTAAGATACGCCAACGGGGTGCGGCTTTTGGAACAGGCAGTTGCTGCCGGGGAGCCGCATGCCTTTTATTTTCTTGCCAGGTGTTATGGCTGGGGAGATGGAAATGTAAAGGAAAACGACAAGAAGGCAAAGCAGCTTTCCAAGGAGGGGATAGCACGAGGCAGCGCTCTGTGCGTGCTGGGTGCAGACCGAATGGACATTCTTAAAGGGGATGTGGCCCAGGCCATGACAGGTACCCTGGAGGATGCTTTTCATGAAGTGCTTTCCATGGCAGAGGCCGGGGAGCCTATGGCTCAGTATGCCATTGGTCTTTTCTATTTCTGGGGGGATATGCTTCTCAATTTCCAGAAGCCGTCCAGAGAGGAATTTTCCAAATATGAAAAGCAGAATGGGGCTGAGGCCTTAAAGTGGTTTCGCCGTTCGGCAGACCAGGGTTGTATCCCGGCCTTTCGGAATGCTTTTAACAGTGTGCGGGGCGGCGTAAACGGGGTGGAGAAGAATGGGGAGCAAGCTCTTTTATGGGCGGAGACCATGGATGGCAAGGTGGATATGCGGGATTATTATCACTCCATGATTCTCGATTATCTGGAGCGAAAACGCTATCCGGATGCAGTGCGGTGGTGTGAGAAGGGAGTCCGGGACAAAGTTGTTGTCTGCATTGTAGAGATGGGGCTTACTTATCTGTACGGAAACAGAGGAATCAAGGAGGATGATGCAGAAGCGCTGAGATATTTTAAGATGGCGGCAGAGATGGGAGGCGAGTACGGCGCTTACAATGTGGGGCGCTGCTATTATAATGGCTGGGGCTGCGAAAAGGATTACCATGAGGCATTTTCCTGGTTTGAGCGGGCAGATCAGGGGGGACATCCCACCAGCAAATCCTTTCTTGCCCAGTGTTATTTCTGGGGCCGGGGCGCAGAGCAGAATTATGAGAAGGCAGTCCAACTGATAAACCAGCTGATATGGAAGAAAGCCAATTATCCCAAGGAACTGTTAGGCTACTGCTGTCTTTACGGCAAGGGAACCGGGGTGGACACGATCCGGGGGAAACGGCTTTTGGAGGAAGCAGCCCACGAGAACAATGGCATGGCCTGGAAGTTTTTGGGAGATATGTATGATGGGGGTGTGGGTGTTCCGGAGAATGTTCCCATGGCTGTCACCTGTTATCAGCAGGCGGCAGACAAGGGAATCGGGGGAGCAAAGGAGGCTCTTGGGCGCTATAAGAAAACCTTGTTTGGGAAGTGGAAAAGAAAATAGATAAGTTGTGACAACAAAATATAAACTGGACAAAAGAGAGGTCTTGTGGCTATGGAACGTCAGTTGGCAGAGCATAAAAACGGGATTACAGAAGGCGTGATCTGGAAGCAGGTTTTGTTGTTCTTTTTCCCGATTTTGTTCGGAACCTTTTTCCAGCAGCTTTACAATGCGGCGGATGCTATGATTGTAGGCCGTTTTGTGGGAAAAGAGGCGTTGTCAGCAGTGGCAGGCTCTACCGGGATGCTGACTCAGATGGTGGTGGGATTTTTTGTGGGGCTTTCCTCCGGAGCTGCTGTTTTGGTGTCTCAGTATTATGGTGCAAAAAGAGCAGATATGGTGGGATATTCCGTTCACACCTTTGTGGCATTTAGCATTCTTACCGGGCTTTTTATGACAGTTGTGGGAATTGTTTTGACACCTTGGATGCTGAGCGCCATGGGAACCCCCGAAGAGGTGATGGATATGTCTGTTCTCTATCTCCGGGTTTATTTTGCAGGGATTGTGGGAAATCTGGTCTACAATTCCGGGGCTGCGATCCTGCGGGCTGTGGGGGATTCGAAGCGGCCACTGTATTTTCTGATCAGCAGCTGTCTCATCAATATTGTGCTGGATATGGTTTTGGTGGTGGTTCTGGATCTGGGAGTGCTGGGAGCGGCTTTGGCAACCATTCTATGTCAGGCCATGAGTGCCGGAATGGTGATTGTTGCCCTGATGCGGACAAAGGATATGCATCAGTTATTATGGAGCCAGGTGCGGATGGATGGCCGTATGTTAAAGCGTATGATCCGGATAGGCTTTCCCTCAGGGCTTCAGTCGGTGATGTATGGGATTTCCAATGTCATTATTCAGGCGGCCATCAATTCCCTGGGAACCGATTCAGTGGCAGCCTGGGCTGCCTACAGCAAGATTGACAGTATGTTCTGGATGATCGTCAGTGCTTTCGGAATATCGGCTACCACCTTTGTGGGGCAGAATTTTGGAGCGGGCAGAATGGAGCGGGTGAGAAGCGGGGTTCGCACCTGTATGGTGATGACGATTGTCTCTTCCCTGATTATGTCAGTAGTGATTTATAACTGGGGGATTTACGGGTTTGAGCTGTTCACCTCAGATAAAAGCGTGATTGCCATCGGGGTTTCCATGATGCGGTATCTTTCTCCGGTGTATGTGACCTATGTGTCCATCGAGATTCTTTCCGGCGCTCTGCGGGGAGTGGGGGACTGCTGGATCCCTATGATGCTTTGCTGCGGAGGCGTATGCTTTCTTCGGGTAATGTGGGTTTTGGTGGCAGTGCCTCTTCGCAGGGACATTTATATGATTATGTTCAGCTACCCTTTGACCTGGGTAATCACAACAATTTTGTTTGCCGTTTATTATCTGTTCTTTAGTCAGCTGAAAATCAGGAGGGGAAGATGAAGCTACGGCAGTAGTTTTGGAGATTCTGGCTTTTGTGACTCGGAGTGTCCTGGTGAACTTATGAGAGGAGAGGGGGGTGCATAAGCGCCCCCTTAAAATCGTACAACCGGTAGGTGAATTTCAGAAGAATTTGACAAAAATTTAAGATAAAAATCTCGGAAAAACAGAAAAAATAGTTAATTGAGACGAAAAATACATGAGATGAAAGGCTATACTTGATTGAAATAGACAAATATGATATCATACAACTAGTGTACGATATGAGTGTAAGTGAACATGTCGGCACACAGGTGCAGCGATGTGCTGGAAGGAGAAAACAGAATGAAACTGGTGGAGAAGGTACAGTTAGGCATTGAGGAGATGATTCTGAATAAAGAGTATGACGAGAGCCGTTATCTTCCAAGTGAAGGGGATCTGTGTGTGAAGTTTGATGTGAGCCGGGCCACAGTGCGGGAGGCCGTCCGGTCCTTGGAGGTGCGGGGGTTTGTAAAAAGGATGCACGGTAAGGGGATTGTGGTGGTGGATAACAGCGTAAAGGTGCTGACCCGCTCTCTGTCTGATGTGATCAGCCGGGGGGAAAGCTCCGTGCTGGATCTGATTGAGGTTCGGAATATTATTGAGGTGGAAGCGGCCCGCCTGGCGGCGGAGCGGGCTTTGGCAGAGGATCTGGCCCAGATGGAAGGATATTTAGAGCATATGGAGACAGCTCTTGTAATGGATGAGTCTTACTACACCAATGATCTGAATTTTCACCTGATTATGGCAAAAGCTTCAGGTAATCCTTTGCTGTATTCCATAATGAAATCCTTTGAGCCCCTTTTGCGGGATGTGGTGATTGTATCATCACAGGAGGATTTTTGCATTGAACGGCAATATGGATATCACCGGGCAATTTTCGAGGCGATTCGTGCTGGAAAGGGAGAGGAGGCAATGACAGCGGTAAAGCGCCATATGAAAGCCACATCGGACAATGTGCATATGCGGATTTTAAGCTAAATCCGTAGTGTTTTTCAAAGTTATAAGATATCTGATATCATATAAGAAGAAAGGAGTTATCAATGAAAATTAAGGATGTGAAGGTACATGTCATCCAGGCGCCTCTTGAAGAAAAATTTTGTTTTTCTCAAGGTTGGGTAACATGCAGAAGTTCTGTGATCGTGGAGGTGATCTGCGATAACGGGATTCATGGTTTTGGAGAGTGTCTCTGCCATGGGCAGCAGCCTCCCCAGGTGGCCCAGGCATTTATTGAGAATTGCTTCAGGCCTTTGATGATCGGACGGTCTGCCTTTGATGTGGAGGTTTTGTGGGAGGAGCTTTATAACCGCTCAAGGCCATTTGGGCAGCAGGGGGCGGCGGTAAATGCACTGAGCGGTGTGGATATCGCTTTGTGGGATGCCATGGGAAAGGAAGTAAACCAGCCGGTCAGCAACTTAATCGGAGGGAAATTCCGGGACAAGGTAAAAGCCTATGCCACCGGCTTTTACCGAAAAGAGAATGGGGTTTATCCGGAGGATGCCATAAAGGAGGCCATGGGATATCTGGAAAAAGGATTTCAGGGAATGAAGCTGAAAACCGGATTTGGGGCCAGGGAGGATATTCGGTATATCCGGGCACTTCGCCAGGCAGTGGGGGAGGACACGCTTTTGATGGCGGATTTTAACTGTGCCTACAATGCATCAGTGGCAAGGCGGATTGTGATGGAGCTTGCGGACGTGAAGCTGGAATTTTTTGAGGAGCTTCTGGCTCCCGAGGACATCGGCGGCTATCAGTCACTGAGAAACCTTACTCCTTCCTATATTGCTGCAGGGGAGAATATATTTGGGAAAATTGCGTATAAAGAATGGTTAAAGGCAGGTGCTTTGGATATTTACCAGCCGGATCTTTGTTCCAGCGGAGGCTATACGGAATGTAAAAAGATTGCTGCCCTGACCCAGGCCTGGAATGTGATGCTGATTCCTCATGTCTGGGGCTCGGGAATCGGTTTAGCAGCATCGCTTCAGTTTATTGCAACACTGCCCTCGGCGCCTCTGTCCATGAAGCCTCAAGAGCCAATGCTGGAATATGACCAGTCCTCCCATCCTTTCCGCCTTGATTTGATCTATGACGGGGTTGTGTTTGAAAATGGCTGGGTACAGGTACCTCAGGGACCTGGCAATGGGGTGGAGGTCAACCACAAAATATTGGAAAAATACAAAATGAATTAACATGGTCAGCAAAAAGATAATTTTATATAAAGAAGGGAGAACAGGAATGAAGAAATTAATTTGTGTTGGGATGGCATGTGTGCTTTTTTTGACAGGCTGTGGGACTAATGGAGGCACATCCGGAGGAACGGTTGCAGCTACCCAGGCAACGGCCGGGGGACAAAAGAGTGGCGAAGCGGCTGCGCCGGCAGAAAAGATTACATTAAAGATCGGAAACAGCCAGGCAGATTCTCACCCCTGGAATGTAGCCATAGAGGTTCTTGTCCAGAAGGCATCAGAATACTCAGACGGACAGATTGAGATCATAAATTATCCCAATGCCACTTTAGGGGCCGAGGATGCCATGTTGGAAAGCGTGCGGGAGGGAAGCCTGGATCTGTGTGTGGTTGATCCCACAGTGGGAACTACTTTCTGTAAGGAACTGGAATTATTTGCCCTTCCTTTTCTTTTTAAGGATTATGACCACTGGAAACGGGTTTTAGATGGGGAGATTGGAGAGACCTACAAAAGTCGGATCGCCGCAAACAGCGGGGGAATCATGATTCTGGATTACTGGGGAGGTTCCTCAAGAAATGTTCTTGCCGTGAAAAAGCCGGTGGAGGATATTGAGGATCTTCAGGGCTTTAAGCTGCGGCTGGCCCCCTCGGAGCTTAAATTTAAGGTATGGGAGGCTGTGGGAGCCCTGCCTGTGGCAATTGCCTTTGGGGAGACCTATTCTGCCCTGGCATCCGGTTTGTGTGATGGAATGGAAAATGAGATGCCATCGATTTTGTCATCCAAATTTTATGAGCCGGCTCCCTATTTTACCATGACCGGGCATGAGATCACGGTGCGCCCTCTGTTTATGAATCAGAACAAGTATGAGTCCTTGTCGCCTGAGCTTAAGGAAGCGCTTCAAAAGGCCATTGACGAGGCCACAGATGTAGCGCGCCAAAAGGAGCTGGAATTTGGGCAGGAGGCGGAAAAACAGATGGTGGAACAATTTGGAGTGACGGAGACAGAGATTGACAAGGCGCCGATTATGGAACGGACAAAGCCGATTTTTAAAGAGTTTGGAGAGAGTACCGGTCTGACAGATCTGATTGAGAAGATTCAGTCTGGCGAATAATGGAAGGGGGATTCCATGAAAAGAATTACAAAGGCAGTCAACCGGGGGATCGAGGCGGTTCTGTTTTGCGGGATGTGTGTGCTGATTACGGTGACTTTTTTGCAGGTGCTGTGCCGGTTTGTGCTGAAAATACCGATTTCATGGTCAGAGGAGGTGGCAAGAATCAGCTTTGTGTGGATGATACTTTTGGGGTCAGCTTTGGGAGTGAAAGAGGGATCTCATCTGTCTCTTGAGATACTGATGAAAGCCTTGCCCAAAAGGACAGCGCATTATATGAAAATTCTCATAAATCTCGCAGTGGTTGTGATTGCCGGGGTGATTTTGTGGTACGGGTGGAATTACGTGGTCCGCAGTGTGGGAAAGACGGCAGTTACCTTACCGATTCCTGCCAACTGTGTCTATATCGCCGCACCAATCTCAGCATTTGTCATGATATTAAATGGTCTGGAAAATGTTGTGGAGGAGTGGAAGAAAGGGGGAAGCGCATGAGTATGGTACCGGTTCTTGTATTAGTTTTGGGGATGCTGCTTTTTATGATTTTAGGGCTGCCACTGGCGTTTTCCATTTTTGGTATCTCCACTTTAACTGCTGTTATTTTTACAGACATTTCTCTGTGGCAGCTGATTCAGCGTTTTTTTGCAGGGGTGGACAGCTTTGTACTCACTGCCATTCCCTTTTTCCTCCTGGCGGGAAATCTGATGAATTCGGGAAAGATCACGGACAAGCTGATTCGTCTGGCATCTGCGGCAGTGGGGCATATCCGGGGTGGCCTGGCTCACATCAATGTGGTAGTCAGTTTGCTGTTTGGCGGGGTTTCTGGCTCTGCCATTGCAGACACATCCGGAATTGGGACAATCCTGATTCCGGCCATGGTAAAAAAGGGTTATGATCCGTCCTTTACGGTTACGATTACTGCAGTTTCATCAGTGCTGGGGCAGATTATTCCTCCCAGTTTGATTATGATCATCTACTCTGCCACAGCGGGAGCCAGTGTACAGGCCCTGTTTATTGCCGGGATTGTTCCAGGGATTTTGTTTGCGGCGATTATGATGGTAGTGAGCTATGTCTATGCTGTAAAATATGATTATCCAAAGGAGGAGAAGGCAGGGGTTTTAGGATTTTTCAGGGCATTAAAGGATGCTGCCACTGTGCTTATTATGCCGGTTATCATTATCGGAGGAGTTTTATCTGGTATCTGTACGGCTACAGAGAGTGCGGTTTTGGCGGTCGTGTACAGTTTGATTATTACCATCTTTGTAGATAAAACCCTGACCTTTAAGGACTTAGTTCCCATCTTTATCAACACGGCAAAGGGGACAGCCACAAGCTTGTTTTGCATCGGGGCAGCCAGCACCTTTGGGTATCTTTTAGCTTACTTCAGAACAAATGACATGGTACTTTGGCTTATGGAATCCATGAATCTGTCTGCCGGCGGCTTTATCCTGTTTGTGACAGTTCTGTTTCTAATTTTGGGATGCTTTATGGACGCAACACCAGCGATTTGTATTTTTGTTCCCATTGTGGTTCCCGTGGGAACGGCCCTGGGACTTCACCCGGTTCACATGGGGATGCTTATCTGTTTGGTGCTGGCCTTCGGCATGGTGACGCCGCCTTACGGTCTATGTCTTTTGCTGGCCTGTCAGATTGCCAAAATAGAGCCTCAAAGGGTGTTTCGGAATTTGCTGATTATGTTGGGAGCTGTGGCTGTGGTGCTTTTGGTTATTATTTTTTCGCCAGAGTTGATTCTGTTTTTGCCCAGGCTTCTGGTGCCGAAATATCTGTAGGCTTCATTAATTCATTGTAAAAGATATATTGCTGGAGAACGCCTTGTATCTTGTGATAGGTTTTTGGAAAACCTTGAGGATAATGGCGATTCAGGGCCTGACGGATATGGGTGTCAATGGGGAAGGCCTCCAGCTTGTGAAGGGCGAAGAGGCAGATACAGTCTGCCACCTTTTCCCCAACCCCATACAGCTTTAAAAGCTCCTGCCTTGCTTCCTCGTAGGGCAGGAGCTGCAGCTTTTCTAAATCTATGTGGCCGCAGACTACACTCCTGGCAGCCTGAACCACATATTTGCTTCGGTAGCCTAAATTGCATGCCATCAGAGCGTCCTTATCTAGGGAGGCGAGAGCCTGGGGGATGGGAAAGGCTCTTGGGCCGGATGTTTCCTCAGGTTCGATGGGTTCGCCGTATTGACTGCACAGATTTTCAATACATTTTCGGATCCGTCCAATGTTATTTTACTGGGAGATGAGAAAGGAAACGATCATCTCCCACAGATCCTGACGGAGAATGTGAATACCCCATCCAAAGCGGGCCGTGTGGAGGAGAAAACGGTCTTTTGGGTCAATCTGATTCTGGTAAATATCATAGTCTGCATTCAGATCAAAGTAATTGTACCAGAATTTTTCAAAAGGTTCTTTTTCGCAATGAAAGAGACAAATCTGCCCTTGCTGCTCGATCTCTAGCTTCCGGTTTCCGGCCAGAATCTGATAGCGTTCTCTTTCGGGGGAGAGAGGGGATAAAGGGTACATTCTAAAACATTGCCCTGACTGGCAGATTTGGGAGAGACTGAAGTGGGGGATGGATATTTTTATCATGGGAGGGTTCCTTTCCTGAGGTTGAGTATTCCTTTTTATTTTAACGGGATTGGCGCAGGGTGGCAAGCTGAATTTAGAGGTGCAAAACAGGAAAGGGAATTCAGGGAGAAAATTCGTAGTTTTTGAGAAAATTGACTTGTCAAATGACAGGAATTATGATATGCTGAAATTACTTATCGCAGATATTCAATCTGCAATAATTCAGAGAGGCAGCAGATGGCTGTCTGTCGGACACTTCATCAGGAAGTGTGTCTGGCGTATTCGCCGGAAAATACCAGTGTATAAGATTGTATTATATTTTTTGTGGAGAGATGGGGTGATTTTATGTGATAATTTATATCATGTAGGTTTTTATTTGGATATATGGCAATGGTTCGTTTGGAGACCCGGGTCCGGGTCTGGTTTCTAAAGATCATTTTGCAGTAAGTAAGCTGCACTTTTGAGGATTCCTCAGCGATTTCAATTTGTTATTTTTTGTGAATGCTATTGGATAGCAGGTGTTGTATGCCTTTTGACAGGCAGAAAGGATAGAATGAAGAGAAAATTTGTCAAGGAGCTGGCTGTGCTGGCTGTTCTTGCTGTGGTGGGCAGGTCAATGCCCGCCTATGCAGCATGGCAGCAGCAGGAGGATTGCTGGAAATATGAACAAGATGGAGGATGGGTTAAAAGCAGCTGGGTGAAGGATTCCTCTGGGTGGTACTATTTGGGGGAGGAAGGAAAGATGGAGACTGGCTGGAAAAAGATCGGTGGATTCTGGTATTTTTTAAACCCGAAGGAAGGGAGAACGTGGGGCCGGATGTTTACTGGCTGGCAGTGGATTGATGGGAGATGCTATTATCTGTCGGATGGAGTCAATGGGGAATATCCGGAGGGAGCGATGTATGCCAATGGTCAGACTCCGGATGGATACTGGGTGGATGAAAGCGGAGCCTGGGTGGATGCGAGAGGAGAAATGGTGGAAATTCCGGGAAAGGGGATTTCTACAAGAGGACCAGGAGATTCGGAGTATGGCAAGGCTGTGTCAGCAGGAGGAAGCAGCGGGGGAAGGAAAAGCAGCAGTAAAGGAGGAAGCAGTGGCAGTAGTAAAGAAGGAAGCAGCAAAGGAAGCATGAGTGACAGCAACGGCGCCACAGACTTTTGTCTGCCTGAAAAAACAGAACCATCAGACTCAGAAATATCTGACCTAAAAGCGACCCATTCTAATGCAATAGAGGTAAACTGGCAGGTACATTTTGTGGATCGGGATACGCATCAGGCTTTATTGGCAGAGTCCAGGCAGGGGCGGATACAGGATGGAGAGAAGCTTGTAGTGAATTTCCGCAACCGGATTGTGGACCGGGAAAGACGTGTGTGGGAATCTGTGGAAAAGCCTCCTATAGAGATCCCAGTCTACGGGCCCGGGGATCAGATTTATTATGTGGAGTATGTGCAGCTTGGAATGTTAGATACACCGGAGGATCCTTTTGAAGAGGCCAGAGAACGTCTGGGCAGTTGGCTGGAAGTGGGAAAATTGCAGGAGGCAGAAATTACAGGGGAAGATGTGTCAGAAATCCCGGACAGCCGGCTTTTAGTGGAGAGCCAGAGGGAAGCAAACCAGCGGCTTCTTACTATAGCCGGCCAGATTCCTCCTTCAATGGAATATGCAGTGTATCTGATCGGCAAAAACCATGAGCCGGAGGGGATGATTCTAAAAGACCATTACGGGGATTTGGCGGTGTATTCTAAGCTGACAGAGGATCAGTTCTTACTGGAGGGGGATGTGTATACGGTGGTCCGCTTTTCTGTGAAAAGAGAATTGGAACAAGGGGATCCAGGCGGGGAAAGAGAAGCAGACACGAAAGAATCCTGGGATAAAATCCATTGGAATGTAGGGGATGTGCTTACAGGGGAGATTGACGGAGAGAGCTATCGGTTTCGCTGTATAGATCAGAATTATTCGGATCTGGGAGGAAATCATCAGGAAGGAGCCCTCTTTCTCTGTGATTCCGTGATACCTGCCAATACTGGCTCTTCCTATACTTATGAGCTTCTGAAAGAAGGAAGCTATGGGTATGTGTTTTGCCCGGGGCCGGTAGTGAATTTTGGAAATGGAAATGACTACAAATATTCTAACATCCGAAGATGGCTTGAGGCCTGGGAGGATAACTTTTACAGGGCAAAGGATATTGATATTGGGAGTTCTTTTGCCTATTTGGGAAGCACTGGTCAGGGAATGTATGATCAGCTAAGGGAATCGGACTTAAAGGGATATCCGATTGGCAATCAGAAGCTTACGGGGAAATTATTTATTCTGTCCGTGGATGAAGCATTGAAGTACCGGGACTGGCTGTGGAGATTTGACGGCTCGGTGGAAGAAAATTCCTTAAGTCAGACAGGCGCATTTTCCAAAGGCTATTGGCTTCGGAGCCCTGGGGGAACTTCACAAGATCATGATACAGGATTGGTCTATCAGGTGGATCTGGAAAATGGCAAAATCTGCCCTGTGAAAGTGAGCCCGGAAGGAGGAACGGAGGATCTGGAATTGCAGGTGACTAGTCCGGTGGGAGTAAGACCTGCGTTTGTTATGCCTCAGCAGTGAGAAAATGAGATAAAAATTCATGAAAATAGTGAGAAGGAGAGGAATGCTTATGATGAGGTACAGAAGAAAGATGGCCGGTGCAATGGCAGTTGTATTGCTTTTACAGACCTTCATGGCCATGACGGTGAGAGCCGAGACTAAATACGGGAATCAGCGGTGGAGAGAGGAAAAGGCTGAATTTGCAGGAAATGTGGCAACACCAGTTGACGGAATAGCGACTGAGGAGATTGCAATAAAAGAGGGATCAATGGAAGAGACGGAGCCTTTTGCCACCAGGTCGAATGCAAAGGAAGATATTTCTTACTCCATGCCAGAGAATCAGATAACTGCCACATCCTCTTGTGTGGGGGATCTGTGGGAAAACTGGAATGCCAATATGGATTTTTCAGGAGACGGAACCAGGGAGGCGCCTTATCAGATTGACAGCCTTTCCCGTCTGATGGGCCTTTCTGAGGCAGTAGCTGCGGGAATGGAATTTGAGGGGGAGTATTTTGAACTGACTCAGGACATTGACCTTGGAAATCTGTTGGCAAATTCCGGAAACTGGAATCCAATCGGCTGGTATCAGAACCGGACGGAATGTGGCAGTCAGGTGCGTCATCCTTTCCGGGGACATTTTGACGGCAGAGGGAATACCATATCTGGTCTGAAAATCGTAAATCCGTCCTTAAGTCTAACCAATATCGGTCTTTTTGGTGTTATTGACGGAGGCTCTGTGAAAAATCTGAATGTAGAGGCAGAGGATATTATCGGGGAGGACAAGACAGGAGTCCTGGCCGGAGCCATTGTGGGAGACGGGGTGATTTCCCATGTGACGGTTTCCGGGTTTGTGAATTCTATGGGAAATGCGGGAGGAATCGCCGGAGAGGTGACCGGTTCTTCCAGACGAATTACCATTGAGAATTGCACAGCAGAAAGCATTGTGCTGAATTCTGAGGGAAGGGATAGCTGCGTAGGGGGAATTGCAGGCAATGTGCAGAATGCATGGCTGGTGGATAATACGGTCACAACCCAGAATGGTGATTCCAACCGGATCCGGGGGAAAGGATATGTGGGAGGAATTGCCGGAAGAATCAACCAGGCAGATATTTACAATTCTTATGTGAGCGGAACCATTGGAGGAAACGGAAGCCGGGCAGTTGGGGGCATTGTAGGTCAGTATCGCAGCGGTAACCTGATTCTGGCCCGGATGGCTGGCCGGATTTCCGCTACCAACAATGGAACAGCCTCCCGGGAGGGAACTTTTGTGGGAACCAGAGAATCCAGAGACCGCTTTACCTATGGAACGGAAAAAAACAGCAATTTCAGTTATCTTTTTACTACTGACGGGGCCAAGGGAAAGAATGTGATGGGCAGTACCATTGACGGAGACAATACTTTTACAGGAGATGCCCACATTGGCTATTGGACGGACAATGAAAGAAAGTACAGCATTATAGCCGGCCGGACAGAAACAGATAGCAAAAACCGGTATTTTTATGAAGAATTAGAGGATGGGGTCCGCTACATTGTGACGCAAAAACTGGGGCGAGAATTTACGGCAGCAGACTATGCCAATGGAGTATCCTTTAAAATAGATCATTTTGCTCCAGGTTATATGGGAGAACCGGTGAAGGGTTGTCTGGTATCGATTCCCAGAATCGACACCAAAAATGACAATGGAACTTATGATACGGATGTGGCGGAGCTGACAGCTATTTCTGCTACCAGCAACTCTTACTGTCGGACGATTGATAAGGATCACGGGGCAGCTGTTGTGCCTGGTTCTGTTGTGACAGTGGCAACAGCACCGAAAAACAGAGGAGAAAACCGGTATCAGATGGTGGTGGATTCCAATGTGCCCGGCGGGGTGAAAGCACCTACCTTTTTGGATGAGACAGGAAAAATGGTGGAGATGGATTATGTAAATGGAGGAGCTTACACCTTTGTTATGCCGGAATGTGATACAGAGCTGAATGTAGAGTACATTAAAGTAACAACCCGTCTGGAGGTTGAGCCGTCAGAGACCTCTATCCATATTATCCAGACCCGCAGCGGAGACCGGAAAAATCCCAAGATTGTCACAGAAGTTACCAATCAGGAGGGGATACTGATTGCACGATACATTGATGAGAATCCGGATACTTCCGTTCAGGTGCAGCCAGTCACCATTCATGGAAAACACAATGGAACCGGACTTACGGCAGACCGCACAATGAAATGGTCTTTGGATGACACCAATCTTCTGACCAATTTATCAGATGAAGGCTACACAACAAAGGATGGGGTGATTATGCCAAACCTTTCTTCGGCCTTCGTTCAGGGGATTATGAACAGGGAGGTACAGGCTCAGGCGGACGGACAATATCAGGAAAAGATCAACAATACCATTTATACACAACACGGGGTTATGACAGCCTCCACCAATCCGGAAACCTCTGTGAACAATCGTTCTGTTTATGCCAATTGCCGGGTAAATGTGACGTTTCAGATTGTGGATAATACCACGCTCCGGGTGGAAGGCTTAGAGCTGAACCGGGATCATGTGGGGTTTACAATTACCCGAAGGCTGACAGGAGACCGGCTAAAGCCAGATGAAGCAATAACCGTTTCCCAGCCGGTGGTTTTGACTGCTACTTTAAGTCCCGTCCGTCCGTTTTTCAAAAATGTGTCCTGGAATACAAGAGAGGACAAAAAGATTTTATCTCTGGAACCATCCGGTGCCAATACCCAGGACTGTCAGGTTTCTGTGAATTTTGACCCGGCGGGAGAGAAAAATCCGGCGTGGATTCAGAATGTTATTTTAGAAGATAATGAAAAAAGAAGGCTGAAGCCTTATGAAAAAATCAATGGCTCGGCTGTGCATCAGGAGATCATAACGGCTTCCAGCGAGGATCAGACCAACGGGCATGTGACATTTTCCTGTCCGGTGACTGTGCGTTTTGTGACAGAGGATGAGACTGTGATCCGCCCGGAGGGAATTTCTCTTGATCAGACCAGGTTTAACTACTTGCTTTCTTATGATTATACAGGATACGTGGGCTCTTCTATAAAGGGTAAAAGCGGATTTGGAGTAAGAGATACTCTGACTGCTGTGGTGGTTCCTAAACTTAGGGATCAGGAGGAATATAAACCCTATGACAAGACGGTTTTGTGGAGCTCCTCCGACCCGGATGCAGTGATTGTTCAAAACGGAGTGATTACCGTTTGCGATCAGGCAGGGTGGATCAGGGAGGCGTTGAAGGCTTATCCCTATCAGGCAGACAAAAAGGTGGTGATCACTGCAAAGACAAGGGATGGGGGACATGTGGCTCAATGTGACATCCATCTGTCATTTCAGGCAAAAGGTTCTTCTCATGTCAGTTATGGAGGTGGAAGCTCGTCAGGAGGCGGGGGAGGAGGCGGTTCGTCCAGTAAGGGCAGCAGCCAGGGTGGAAGTACTGCATCATCCGGCCCAGGTGCAGCTTCGGGAACGGTGGTTATGGCCGGGGCCAACGTGCCCAAGGGAGCATCACCAGAGGCAGGATTTCTGCCGGAGTATGTGGTTTTGGGGACCTGGATCCAGGATGAGAATGGAAGATGGCGATTGAATGACGGAACCCGGTTTTTTGCAGACGAATGGGCAGCCGTTGTCAATCCCTACAGAAATCCGGACTTAGGACAAGACGCTTTTGAGTGGTTTTGGTTTGACAAAAACGGTTGTATGGCAACCGGATGGCATCAAGATGCTGACGGAAACGCATATTATCTGAATCCAGCCTCAGATGGCACACAGGGACGGATGTTTGTGGGATGGAACTGGATCCAGGGGGATGATAAAAAAGAATATTGCTACTATTTTAACGAGAAATCAGACGGAACAAGGGGAGCCCTGTTCTGTGGAAGAGAGACACCGGACGGGTATCTGGTAGACCAGGAGGGCTGCTGGATTACAGAAGGAGTGAAAAGGATAAGATAGGGAGAGTACATCCCAAGAACACATAAGAGAAAGGGAGGCAGTGGAGATGAAGGGGAGAGAAATAAGGCGGAGATATGCAGGGATTGTGGCAGCAATGGTATTTTTCATGACCTTTCTGCCTTATCTGCATTTTACAGACAGAGCGTATGGAGCAGTGTCTTTTGGCGGAGGAGAGATTAGCTACAGTGAGGAATTGGTGGCTTTATGGGATCAGCTGGCAGCGCAGGACGGGGCTGGATTGGAGAGGACTGATTTTATCGGGCATATGACACCTACCTATCCCCAGCCGGGAATTGTGATCTACAAGCAGCAAACCAGTGTCAGTCCCGGAGGAAAGTGGAAGGACTATCAGTACCGGAATATGTACTGTATTTCCCATAGCCGGGAACTGGCGGAAAATCCCAATACCACCATGGAGACCACGGCCATATGGTACATAAAGAAAGAGCCTTATACCCTTCAGAATCTGCCGCCCTTTATTGTGAACAATACAGCGGATGAATATTGCCGGAGACTGAATTTTCTTCTCATGGCATACGCGGCAAATCATGAGGCCTACCAGGGAACTGTGAATTCGGATCCGGTGATCAACACGGCAAATTATTATCTTTGCCAGAGTTTTTGCACCTTGTCTGAAGAGGCAAAATTTACCGGAGAATATGGACATGACTGGGGCATATACCAACAGCATACCACTCAGATTGCACAACGGTACAACCCGTCCGGGTTAGGAAGCACTCAGGTATACCAGGACATGATGAGAGATATGGAGAGAACCTTCCGGTCTGTATGGAATACGGCAAAGCTGGCTGCTGATTGTGTGGAATGTTCTGATACCGGGTATGTGTTTCGCCCGGTAATATCCCTGGGAGAAGATGGTTTCTATCATGCCAGCTATCCCCTTACCCCGGAGACAAGGGAATTTTTTGGGGCAGCCTCGATCTTACCCTATGGGGACTGGACTTATGAGATGACAGAAACCGGACTGGATTTCCGCTCTCAGACCGGTCAGATACCAGAGGGAGGCAATGTGGCGGAGATCAATCTGGAAAATGCCAATGGAATTATCCGGAAATGGATTGGAAGAGAGAGTATCCGGGAGCTCCACATGCCGGTAAAGCTGGGAAACAGATGGAGTCTGACCTTTGCCCAGGGAAATCTGATCTCTAATTTGAAGGATGGACTTAAAATTCTGGTGGGAACTTCCCCGGGGGAGGATGCTCCAGGGTATGGCGGTTCTTCGGTGATGCGGTACAAGCATACAGAAAAATGGCAGGCAGACTATGTGGTAAATCTGAGAAAGCTGGATTCAGAAACAGGAAAACCTTTGGAAAATGTCTGGTTTGATATTCTGGAGGCTTTTGATGACAGCCAGCTAGAGGAGAGCGTGCTGGAGGATGACAACTGGGACAATGATAAGGGAAGCCAGTTTATTCGCTGGAGAGGATGGGACAGCCCTTACGGAGACAATGGAGATCCAGATCCCTGTCAGAAGGATCAGGAGGTGACTGGTCCGGACGGATGGCTGGTTGAGGCAGGATCTTATGGGGTTGGGGAGCTGCAGCCGTCTGGTGTCCGCGCCCACCGGGATATTAAGTATTATTCTTACACGAAAGGGTATTGCGGAGGACATCCGGAGCCGGAGCCGGAAGATGAGGAGGCTGTAGAAGAATACGAAAGAGAGATTGAAGTTTGTGAGAATCTGGTAAGTGCCGGTGGCTTTTATCATTCCCTGGATGCGGGGGCGGCAGAGCTTTTGGAAGCGGACAGAGATAAGCACTATGAGGCTTTTGTGTCTCTCACCTATGATTATTCAGCCCGGGAGTTGTCAGCAAGAAAGGGTTATATTGTCCATAATCAGGATTTGGTTCATCAGCCTTTTGAAAATATTTTTGATGGGGTTCACAGGGATACCGTTCCCATTGAGACCATAACCATACATTCCAGTCAATATTACGATTTGCAGGGAAAGAATCAGAGGGAGGAGTATGGATGGAAAGGGATATCAGAGACTGGTATTGATTTGATGCAGGGTTTTCTGGAAGGAGAGTGTGTCAGTGAAAGAGAAACAGAGGGTGAAAAGGAGAGCCAGAAAGAAGATGAGCTGATGGCAGAAGAAAGGAAGAAAGGGGATGAGATGGCAGGGGAAGTCCGGTTGGCAGAAACAGCAACACTATTTGAAATTCCATATAAAATCATAGAAAAAGGAGAGGATACATTTGAAAAGCAATCAGAAAATAGCAAAATGGCAACTATGTCAGATGCAGAGGAAACAGAGGGCCCGGAGGAAACAGAAATACAGAAAACAGTAATCGTTCCTCTGGCTACCGGGAGCAACAGCAATTATCCTATAAAAACAGAGGTGATTTCCGGAGAAGAAGTGAATCTGGATGAGATATGGATTTTAGATGAAGAGGAAGAATGGAAGGCTTTTGAAGGCTCTGAAATGGCAAGTCCGTCCAATGGAACCCGCCTTTTTTCCGGGAGTATCCGGAATTTAAGACAGACAATCCCCCTTTTTTCTTCTCCCAGATCAAAGCCCCTGGCTGCGGGGAGAGAGGTCAGCCTTCAGCCCTCGCCCCTGGCTTTGATTGTCCCGGCAGATCCAGATTATTCCGGACGACAGGGGGCAGACTGGAGCTTTGAGGTTTATGACCACCGGACAGAAGGAGAGATCCACATAAATAAGAGGGATCTTCTCTTAAAGAAGGGGGAAGGAAAAAACTATGATTCTTACGGTGATACGCAGGGGGATGGAACATTGGAAGGAGCTGTCTACGGGCTATATGCTGCAGCGGATTTGATCCATCCGGACGGAAAGACCGGGGTGGTTTTTGAGAAGGGAAACTTAGTGGCAGTGGCGACTACTGACAAAAATGGGGATGCCTCTTTTATGGCGATTACAGAAGCCCCGGGAACTTTTTATGACTACAGCCTGGGAGCCATGGCAAGAACCGGTTTTTCGGGACCAACAAACAAATACATAAGGACGGTTCATGAGTATACCAGCAACCCTGATGGAAACGGACAGGAAAGATGGTATTATCCTTTATCAGATAATCAGTCGAAAAATGGAAACTGCTGGATTGGCAGACCATTGCTTTTAGGATCCTACTATGTGCAGGAGCTGACCCGCTCGGAAGGGTATGAGCTGTCCGTATATGGGGTGGAGGCAGAGGTTTCTAACCGAAACAGCTTTTTGGCAGGAGGAAGCATAGAGTCCGGAGGTAATGTGCTGGTGGAAAAAACAGAGGGAAATATCTGTAGAATGGAGGACACCGGGGAAGAGGAGATGGTGACTGAGATCACCCTTTCTGGCAGCGATACCAAATACGGATGGGACATTTCCATAAAAAATATAGATCCACGGTCCATGCCATCCTTCTGGATCACAAAAAAGGGGAAGCGGGAGGAATACTGTCAATGGAGGGAGCCGGAGACTTACTATGAGCCGGTGGAGGCGGTTGCCGGGACACAGGTGATGATTGAAGGGAAAAGCGTGGAGGCAGTAGCCGGGGAATGGATTGATCTTCCCAACGGAGAAACAGTTTTGGCAGAACATACAAAGGAATTTGTGGTTTCTCCTGAGAAACGTTATCTGACAGGACAAAAAGGGGCTATTCCGGCTTTTGATACCCAGTATATACCAGAGCTGACAGGCGGGGAAACAGGTGAGGAAAAATTTGCGGAAATGTGCAATCAGGCATTTTTGTCTATTGGCATGGAGTGGGCCGGAACAGATGCTCCCTATTTTCTGATAGAGCTGGGGGAGGACAAAAGCCAATGGGCGGAAAAAATGTATAACTTTTTTGAAGATGAAAAGTGTCCTGCCTTTAATGGAGCATTTTTTGAGCGAGTGATAAGGAAAAACGGAGAAAATTATGGGGTGCTTCGGTATTCTTTTTTGGAGAAAGGACAGGCACAGCCGGTTGTATACAGTGCCTCTGATGATACTTTTTATGTAAAATATTCTGTGAAATTTCAGGATGGGGCAGAGGGCTATCTGTATCGCGGCTATCCATTATCTGCCATACCGGTTGAGGACCGGGGAGCGGGAAATCATCTTTTCCGGTGGGTGCGGGTTCCCAATGAAAAACCGGCAGAAGAAAAGCTGGATCCTTATCAGGATTTATCTGCTTTGTCTTGGGTTAGTGCAGAAAAATTCAAATCTTTTTGGGTCTATGGAGAGGGAGAGCTTCTCAGGGATGAGAAGGGAGGGATTTATCAAAAGGAGAAGATCCGATACGTGGACCGGGAGGGCTATCAGGTCAGAGAGACTATAGATTATGAAAAGCTTAAGGAGGCATACGATCCTTTGTCCCGGACCTGGAAAATTCATGTTCCTGAAAATCAGATATTGGAAAAAGAGAAGCTTTTAATGACCATTCGCTATGGAAACCGTTTTACAGGGGAGGGGAGGAGCCCTGTGGTGACAGCAGTCCCATCCATGAATTTGACAAAGACCTATATGCGTCAGGTAACGCTGGCCTATCCCGGGCAGGATTGCATCTATGAGGATGGAGGTACAAGAAAGGCTCCGGTGGAGGTCTGGGAACGAGCCATTGTTCAGAGAGTGGAGGTGTTTAAGGATATTGAGAAAACCTCTTACAACCATACCAATTCCTATGGAAAGGTTCATAAAGATTGGTTTACCTGGCTGTTTGGAGGATTTTCGGAGGAAGTTCAGGAAAAGGAAGCAGCCACAAGGATGGATAATTTCCGCTTTAAAATATATTTAAGATCCAATCTCTCCCGGTTGTACCGTACTGAGAAAGGAAAAATTGTCTGGCAGAACCGGCAGGGGCAGGATTTAGGGGAGGAAGAGGTGCTGGCCGAAAATCGTGCTTTTCCCGGTCTGGTGCGGAAAATCTATACAAAGGTAACGCACAAAACCGATCCCTTATATGCAGACTCCCGGGATGCGATAGTGGCAAATGAGGCCCTTTACGGATATTCAGATGGAAAGATCCATGAAGAGGCAAGGAAAGGCTATACAGCGGTTTTGGAGACAGAGGAAAGACTGACAGAGGATGGTCAGAAAATGAGGACTGTAAAAGTACCGAATTATGATAAGTTTTTTCAGGCCATTTATGTGGCAAATGCAGACAAATGGGATGACGGGGCGCCTACGTATACCAGCTGGCAGCCTGTGGGCAATGAAGCAAACAGGACAAAGGACTCTATAGAAAATGTAAAAGTATCGGATCAGGTACGGCAGTTTGCAATCGACTGGTACCTGGAGGATGAAGTGAGAAAGCTGGTAAAACCGGTAGAGGAAAATGAAACAGAAAAAGAAGCAAAGGATAAAAAGGTTTCCTATCCGGATGAAATCTATGACCATGCCTTAAGAGAAGCGATTATAAAGGCGGAAAATTATCTGGTGCCCTTCTTTGCCTATGATCTGGACGAAATCTACGGAATTCAATGGGATGAAGCATCTGGGGGAAAGGATCATGACCGGACCACCTTGTCAGCGGATGTGCTGGCAGAAAAAGGCGATGAATCAAAAGGATATTGTGGGTTGTCCTCCTATCTGCCGTATGGAACCTATGTGGTAGTGGAGCAGCAGCCAAAGTATGCAGGGGCAGAGTATGGCCGGAATCAAAAGGATTTTAAGAATAAACATTATCAGATTGACAGGCCGAAAGAGGTAGTGCTTCCATCGGTGTATGAGGGGACGGAAGGCTTTCTTGCATCACCGGAGCGGACCAATAATTATTATTGCTATGATGCCTCCATGGCCGGACCGGAGATGGAGAGAAAATACCGGATTCGATTTAATCAGGAAAATCATCAAATCTTTGCCCACAGCCATTATGGGGATTTTGAGATTTACAAATATGGCATGGATGTGGACCTTCTTGACAACGGAGTCCCACCTGTTCTGGGAAAAGGCAATCGTTTTGCCCTTACCCAAAGTACCTACAATCCGTATAAAAATTACTATAACCAGCAGGATGACAGAGAGGGAGCCAAAGTGGATTTTTATCTTACGGAGGGTCAGTCTGGGAGAGAGGGGATCGCCGGCCAGTATCGATATAGTTCTGTGTCAGAGCACAGGGGAGTTATGGACAATGTACCATTTTTTGGTGGAACCTCCACCGAGGATAATGTACCTGGAACAGGGTATCGGGATCAGGTCCCTGTAATGCAGGGGATGCAGACAGCCTGTGATAAACAGTATGCTTCTATGCTGGTGCCATGGAGTATTCTCGGCCCGGACAGAAATCAGGGGACGTTTGTGTCCGGAGGAAAGGAGGAGGCTACCGGAGAAAGTGATTATACGGGTTTTGCATGTGCAAAATTCCGAAACCGATTCTTTACCGCCAGACTGCGTCTGGAAAAGTTAGATGGGGAAACCCATGAAAATATTCTTCATGACAGTGCTGTTTTTGCTGTCTATGGAGCTAAGAGGGAGGCGTCTGAGGATGGCAGCGGAAGGGTATGCTTTTATGAGAAGGATACAACCATCTTTGGTACCAGAGGATTTTTAGAGTCTATGGGGGCTTTGGACATCCGCCCCATGGCCAGAAAGCTTTCTCTTTTAGACCGTTTGTTGGGAAAGAACCAAGGCCCTGGAAACCTTTATACAGGTGTGGTTCCGGCCGGAACGCCCATGTGTGAGGAAAGTGAGAAAATCATACTAGGAGATGGAAGAGGACAGCAGACAGTGGCTTTTTCTTCCTTTTCCACAGTGCTGGATGAGCAGATGAAGGAGGAGCTGGAAGAAAAGACAATGGCCTGGCAGCTTCAGACAGCAGGATATCTGGAAACACCACAGCCTCTGGGAGCAGGAGCTTATGTGATCTGTGAGGAGAAAGCTCCCTCTGGATATGTGAGAAGTAAACCGATAGCATTGGAGATTTATTCAGATAAGGTTACTTATTATAAGGAGGGAAACAAAGACAGTCGGGTTCTGGCAGCCATTTATGAGATTGATGCCATGGAACAGACAGCCAATAAAAATAAGCCACAGGACAGGGGGAAACTGGCAAGAGTCAATGTGGAGAACGTGCCGATTAAGCTGACTGTGGAGAAACTTAAAGAGTCCAGCGCCAGGGCAGCCAACACCACTGGGGATAAAACGGTCACTTATAAAGTAAGCGGCAGGGTTGACGGAAGCCTTGTGGAGATCGGAGGGGATCCGGACTATGAATATGCTTATGAAAATGGGTGTTATCTGGGATATGGATGGAGAAAGGGCACACTGGAATATCTGGCATCCAGAAAAGCTGCAGGAGAACTGGTGGAAATTGCCTATGAGGGTGCGGTTTTTGCCGGATATGGGTATGTAACCAGAAAGCTGGAAACAGCAGATGATGCCAATACTTATGTGGCAGGTGCCCGGATGGTTTTGTTTGATGCCATTGTGTTAAAGGCGTCTGGTGACATTCAGGATCATGCCTATGAAGGTCTGGAAATAAAGCGAAACTCCACAAACAATGTTATTCGGATGTATGTGAAACAAGGCTATGCCGGAAAAAAGACTGAGTTTGTGAAGAAAAGAAATGAAAAGGGAGAGGAATATGTGACGGAAATTCAGACAGGGGTGGATTCTTCTGGAAATCCGGTAAAGGAAACAGGAGCGGTGTGGGGAGCAGAGACGCTTGAACGGCCGGATACGGATATTTTGTTTTATGATTTGGACAGTCTGGAAGTGACTGTCACCAGGAATATAGATGGGCGAAGTATAGTCTATGGTTATGACAAGAATCACAATAAGGTATCTGTAGCGCAGGCAGAGTCGGAGAAAGCCAATTTTAGCCGGACAGACACGGATCATTCCCTGTTTGCTTTTAAAGGAGGAATCCCCTTTTTAGAGTTTGTGGGAGGTGATTTTACAAAGCTTGGATATTCTTCTGCAGATAAGATTCTGAAGGTAGATGAAAAAACTTTAGTCTACCATCTGGACAAGAATGGAAACCGGGATTGTTTGGTGGATCCTTACACAGGTATGGCTTATGTTGTGCCAGAGGAAGGCCCAGAGGGGATGGTGATGGTATGGGCAGTTCACACCCACAGAGATGAATATGGAAATGTGATTGCCAGGGACAAGATCACCACATGCCGGGTGGCTACCATAGGTGAAAACCAGGAAGGCTATGAGGAAAAGTCCATCCTTCAGGTAATTAACCATTCCGGCCATGAGATTCCCCAAAAGGAACTGCCTTCCTATGAGCATAATGAGTCAGGAAGCATTACCGGAACCTGGGAGAGTCAGGGAAGCGGGGAGAGTCACCAGGAAACTACTTTTCCAACCAACAGCCACGGCCAGAATCTGAATCAGGAGGTGCTGACAGATGAAAATAATGGCAGCTTTGCAGGAGAATTAAATCCAGTCTATGACAACTATGGACTGCCACAATATTATCAGAGAAGTGAAGCGATGTATGACAAGGGAACAGAGCTTTACGACAGAAACGGGGATTTTGTCCGATATCAGGATTCGGACAATTTGGAAAAATACAATCACAATGCCTATCATATCAATCCCCACGGTCAGCTGTATGATGGGGATGAGAAAAAAGAACAGCAGATCCAGAAAAAACTTTATCACCGGCAAGGAGAGGGATATATTCTAGAAAATATCTGGACTACCTCGGATAAAACACCTAATGATCCTTTTGATACCGAGGAGATGCCAGGACAGCCGGATATTTTAAAGCGAGTGCCTGCTGGAAGCTACATAATAGAGGAATTAGACAACCCGTCTGGATATGTGAAGGCCATGCCTGTGGGAACCCAGGTCAGAGAGATTGCAGATATGCAGATTGTCTCCATGGTGGACAAGACGATAAAGGTCGAGTTTCCTAAAATTGATGGAACAGACACACGAAGGATCAAGATATCAGGTATCTGGAAAGATGGATCCTCCCGGGATTTAGGAGAAATGACAGAGGGAAAAGGCAGCTATTCCTATGGCCCGGTTTCCGGAGCCAGGCTGGCATTGTTTCCGGCAAAAAGAGTGTACAGCCCGGATTTAGAAAAGGGATATTATCTGAAAAAGATAGGGGAGGAACCGGTGAGCTATGAATCAACAGACAGCAGAGCAGGAAGTCTTAAGTGGCAAAAGGCCAGCTGGGTTACAGGGGAGATTCCTGTTTATACAGAAGGTCTGCCTGCAGGAACGTATATTTTAGAGGAGCTTGTCACACCGTCCGGGTTTGTCACCATTAAGCCGCAGGAGGTGGAGATAATGAGTACGGAAAAAGTGCAGGTGATCCCTGTATACAACGATCATACAAAGATAGAAATTGAGAAATATGTCATGGAACAAGCTGAGAGAAAGCCGGTTTTTGGGGCCGGATTCACTCTGTACAAGGCAATTACATCTGGAGATGGAAATGTGATATGTCAGGATGGAGCGCCAGTGTACGATTCTGGTGCTATAACAGATACCTGGACCACCTCGGATCCAGAGGAATACTTTGGCTTTATCCCGGCTTTTGAGGCCATGTACCAGGACTTTGGGACAGAAGATGGAACCGTGGTTTTGTGGGATCAGGGAAAGAAAACTTTCCAGGCCAGGCATATTTCTTCCAGTTCTTTGGATGCCTCTGTGAGCGGAGGAGAGCCTTCCCGCCACCCCACAGCTGCTGTTTTGATATTTCAAATGGATGATGGAAGAAAAATCCGCGTTACGGTTACAGGAGAAGATTCCTTTGAATATCAGTTTGATTACCATAAGCTTACAGAGATAAATCCATATGCATGTTCCTATGTGACCACGGATGGTGTCCGGCGTATCGATTATCTTCCGGTGGGGGAAGCCTATGTACTGGTGGAGACACAGGTGCCCAAAGGATATGCGAAGGCAGAGGACCAGGTGATTCTGGCAAAAAACACAGGAAATGTACAACGTTATATGGTGGAGAACATGGAAGGAAGGCTGTATATTTCCAAGGAGGCAGAAGGTCGGAGGGGAGAATTGACCGGAGCTTATATGGAGCTTTTCAGGGCCGGAGAAGATGGAAGTTTTCTTGCAGATAAAGAACATCTGGAAGCATGGTGGATTACCGGAACGGATGGGATTTATTCGGAAGAGGATTTTGTCAATGGAAGGATTCCTTCAGGATATAAGAAAGGAGATTTACGGCCTCACGAAATTGGCAGGCTAAGTGATGGGATTTACTGGCTGCGGGAACAAAAAAGCCCTGAGTATTACACCTTGATGGAACCGGTTCGGATCGATTATCACCAGCAGGAAGAGATCCGGGTGGTTCGGGTCTTGGACCAGCCGGTGAAAGGAAGTCTGGAGGTGAGAAAAACGGATCTTGAGGGGAATCCTCTCACTGGTGCCGTATTTGAGCTTACTGCATACAAAAAAGATGACATGAGAAATCCTGTACAGACACAATGTATCAGTGATCATGAAGGGACGCTTCGGATCAATAATCTTTTGGTTGGTGAGGTGCAGGCGGACGGACAGATAGAACCTTATCTCTATAAGCTGAGGGAAATTGTTCCCCCGGAAGGATATGCTGTCAACACTCAGATTTTTACATGGGAATTTGAACCAGATACAGAGGGAAGTTCCTATAAGCCAGGCCATAAGGCAGAAAAGCAGATTCAGGTAACGGACAGAAAAACCAGGGTCTCCATCGGAAAAAAGGATTTTGATGCAATGGGACACGGAACGGATGAGCTTCTTGTGGGAGCAGAAATGGCGATCTACGAGATTACCGGCAGGGATGAGAAGGGGCAGCTTTTGTATGATTTAATGGATCCAAAAGATCAATGGACTACCGGGGAGAAGGAACATGTGACAGAGGGACTTACAGCGGGAAAAAGCTATCTTTTAAAGGAGCTTTCCGCTCCTTTGGGATATGATCTGTTTGAGCCGGTGCTGTTTACCATGTCTCTGGATGGAAGAAGGATTGTGGGAATCAGCAACCAGCTAAATACCATTACCATCCATTCGGATTCAGAGGATGAGGAAAAGAGGGACTTGATTCAGGCTGTGACCTTAAAGGGGCGTTATCCGGTTCGGACCGAGTATGAATTAAGAGATGTTTCCGGCAGAAGGACCGTGTGCTGGACAGGGAACAGGGATGGACATCGGATCTGTTTGGAAAACGGATGGAGAGAAGGAGAGCCCTGTGTGATCACGGAGAGAACGCTTTACAGTGATGGTTCGGTAGCTGTTACTGGAAAAAGAACGGAAATACTGGCCTTTGGAGAGGACAAATATCTGTTGATTCCAGGACGTCAGGCTATAAGGACGTCTCTGTCATTAAGTCACAGAGATGGAACGCAAATTGATTTCTTTTATCCTAATGAAGTGATTCAGGAAAAGACGATTCAGAATCATATTCCTTCAGCTGATTCAGGAAAAGCGCTTTTCAATAAGGGAGAAAGTTATATTTTAACAGAATATACGATCTTTTCTGATGGTGATTTCTGGGAAAGCAGCCGGATAATGTTTACAATTGATGAAAAGGCGGCAGTCGGAGGAATAATAGCTCCAGACCGCAAGACAAAGGTAAGCCTGTCTAAGACCGATATAACCGGAGAGAAAGAGCTTTTCGGCTGTGAGATGAGTATAACGGACAAGGACGGGAAGGAGATTAGATCCTGGGTGTCCGGAAAAGAGCCCTATGTGATTGAAGGGGTGCTAAAGCCAGGAGAAAGCTATTGTCTTAGGGAGAATCATCCCTGTGATGGTTTTGCATGGGCGGAAGAAATCTGGTTTACCCTGTCCCAGGGAGGAATCCGGGAACAGGTGATTATGAAGGATGATATAACAAAGGTTCAGGTGCAAAAGCTTTCAGAAGGATTTCATAACAAACCGGTTGAGGGAGCTGTTTTGCAGATTTTAAATTTAGATGGAACACCAGCCGTGGCAGTTTGGGATCAGGAGCCTTATAAGAAAGGGGAGGAGTTGATTTTTGTTACAGGAACAGATCCCATAAAGCTTTGGCAGCAGCTGTCGGCAGGACAAGAGTATCTGCTTCATGAGGTAAAACCTGCACCTGGCTATGCCTATGCAGAGGATATGCGTTTTACTGTCAGACGGGACGGCAGAGAAGAGATGGTGATTATGACGGACAGCCAGACAAGAGTTTCTTTCCACAAGACAGATATCACTGGGGAGAAGGAGCTTCCAGGCAATCATCTTCAGATAAAAGCCTTGGATGGGAAAGAGATTGCTTCCTGGATATCCTCTGAAGAACCCTATGAATTGGCAGGAGTATTAAATGCAGGGGAGACCTATATTCTTGAGGAAATAAGACCATGTAATGGATTTGCCTGGTCAGAGGAGATTCGTTTTACAGTCAGCTTGGATGGAAGTCTGGACAAGGTATATATGAAAAATGAAAAAACCCAGGTGGAAATAATAAAAACAGATGCTGTTAATGGGAAGCCTATATCCGGAGCAGCTTTAGAGATACGGGATAATCAGGGAAGAATTTTAGAGCAATGGACTTCCGGAGAGGAAAGCCACAAGATCACAGGAAAACTTCTGGCAGGGGAGCAATACTTTCTTTATGAGACAAAGGCTCCGGATGGATACCGGCTGGCTGGCCCTTTGAGATTTCAGATGCCTAAGGAAGCAGAGATTTTAAAACTGACCTTTGAAAATCATAAGAAAGACGTAAGAAAGGAACATCCCAAGGATCCGGGAACACCCGGGACAGACCAGTTAGAACCGCCCAGGGAGCCAGGATATGTAACTGCCTGGTATGACACAGGGATTCCTCTGGCCGGGAGAGAATTTTCAGACCAGATTCCTAAAGGCTTTTTGAGACTGGACTCAGCAGGGGATGCGTCATTTGTCAAGATATATGGAGTAGTTTTTGTACTGTCATTTTTTGGAGCAGCAATCGCTTTTTTTGCAATACAAGTGACAAAACGTGGAAGATTCGCTATAATAAGTGGAAGGAAGGCAGGAAAGAAAACTTGTACAGCAAAAGGCAGGGAAAGCAGGCATGAAAAGAACGGTTATCGGCATATTGGCCCATGTGGATGCGGGAAAAACCACATTGTCGGAGAGGATTCTGTATTTGACAGGGAAGATCCGCAGGATGGGAAGAGTGGATTTTCGTGACACATTTCTGGACAACTATGAGATGGAGCGGGCACGGGGAATTACGATTTTTTCTAAACAGGCAGTGTTTTCCTTGGGGGATTTTTCTGTAACGCTGTTGGATACTCCGGGACATGTGGATTTTTCGGCAGAGATGGAGAGAACCCTGCAGGTGCTGGATTATGCAGTTCTTGTGATCAGCGGGGCAGATGGAGTACAGGGACATACTGAGACTTTGTGGCGCCTTTTAAAACGATATGAGATCCCGTGCTTTCTTTTCGTCAATAAGATGGATCAAGATGGTACAGACCGGGAGATGCTGCTGTCCCAATTGCAGCGGCACTTAGATGAGGGATGTGTGGATTTTAGTGTAGAGACAAAGGAATTGTGGGAAAACCTGGCCATGTGTGATGAGCAGATTTTGGAAACCTATCTGGAACAGGGGAGGATCGAAAAAGAGGAAATCCGAAGATTGATCCAGAAAAGGGCTGTCTTTCCCTGCTATTTTGGTTCAGCCTTAAAGGGGGACGGGGTAGATGCATTTCTCGATGGTTTAAGGGAGTTTATGGAAGCCTGCAGGGAAGAGGAAAAAGATTTCGGTGCAAGAGTTTATAAAATATCCAGAGACGGACAGGGAAATCGCCTGACACACATGAAGATTACCAGCGGATGTCTGCGGGTGAAGGCGATCCTTTCCGGAACAGAGGCTGAAAAGATCAATCAGATCCGTATCTATTCCGGAGAAAAATTTGAAGTGACAGATCAGGTGGAGGCGGGAATGGTGTGTGCAGTTACCGGACCGGTCTCCACCTACCCGGGACAGGGAATCGGTGCAGAGAAGGAGGCGCAGGTTCCTGTGCTAGAACCGGTTTTGACTTACCAGATTCTTCTTCCTAAGGACAGTGATATTTCCGGAATGCTGGGAAATTTACGGCAGCTTGAGGAAGAAGAGCCGCAGCTTCATATCGTGTGGAATGAGACCTTACAGGAAATTCATGCGCAGGTTATGGGTGAGGTGCAGATGGATCTATTAAAGAGTCTTATCCAAAAACGATTTGGGGTGGGTGTGGAGTTCGGCGCTGGGAATATTGTATATAAGGAGACAATTCTAAAACCTGTGGAGGGAGTGGGGCATTTTGAGCCTTTACGTCACTATGCGGAGGTTCACCTTTTATTGGAACCTTTAGAAAGAGGAAGTGGGATCCAGATAGAAACAAACTGCAGTGAGGATGTTCTGGACAAAAACTGGCAGCGCCTGATTCTTACCCACCTGGAGGAAAAGCCTCACAAAGGGGTGCTGGTTGGCGGGGAAATTACGGATGTGAAGATTACGCTGGTATCCGGCCGCGCCCACATTAAGCACACAGAGGGAGGAGATTTCAGGCAGGCTACGTACCGGGCTGTGCGTCAGGGGCTTCGAGAGGCAGGGTGTATGCTTTTGGAGCCTTACTATACATTCTGTCTGCGGGTGCCGGCAGAAAATGTGGGACGGGCTATGGCTGACATGGAGCGGATGCAGGGAGTGTTTGAGCCGCCTGAGATTGAAGGAGATATAGCTGTTCTGTCAGGGAAAGGACCGGCCTCCACGCTGAGAGATTATCAGCAGGAAGTGATCCGCTATACGAGAGGAAGGGGAATGTTTACCTGTGCTCTGAAAGGATATGAGTCCTGCCACAATGAGGAAGAAGTAGTTAAGGCAGTTGGATACGATCCGGAAGCTGATTTGGACAATCCCACAGGCTCTGTATTTTGTTCTCATGGGGCAGGCTTTGTGGTCTCCTGGGATCAGGTGAAAGATTATATGCATCTGGAAAGCCTTCCCACAGCTATGGAGGAAGAAAAACAGAGGGAGGAAAAAGGGAAAAGGACAGAGAGAAAAGGCAGGGATATTCAAAGCCCTTTTGGGGTGGAGGATAAGGAACTGGAAGCAATTTTTGCTCGCACCTACGGAGAACCGAAGAGAAAGCGCTTTTATGAAAACGGGCCAAGGCAGGTAAGGTATCAGGAGAGCAGACAGTCAGAAGCACCGGAAGAAAGAAAGGAGCAGAAAAAAAGGGAACAGAAGGAGGAGTATTTGCTGATAGACGGTTATAATGTTATCTATGCCTGGGAGGAATTGCGGGAGCTGGCTAAGGAAACCATTGACGGGGCCAGATATCATCTGATGGATATTTTATGCAACTATCAGGCATTTCGTCAGTGTATTCTGATTGTGGTGTTTGATGCCTACAAGGTATTGGGAAATAAGGGAAATATTATGGACTATCACAATATTCATGTGGCTTTTACAAAGGAGGCGGAGACGGCAGATCAATACATTGAAAAGTTTGCCTATCAAATGGGGAAAAATGCTCATGTGACCGTGGCCACATCCGATGGCTTAGAACAGCTTATTATCCGGGGAGCGGGATGCCTTTTGATGTCGGCAAAGGATCTTTGGGAGGATGTGAAAAGAACCGAAGCAATGATACAGGAAGAGCAGAGGAAGCTTCCACAAGGAGAAAAGGTAACGGTTCTTCAAAATTTTCCAGAGAATCTTGAAAAAATGTTTAAAATAAAGTACAATGAACACGAAAAACCGTGAACGGGAAAGGACTGGCATAACCAGTCGTTAAATCAAAGGAGATTTTACATGAGCAAGAAACCAGTAGTATTGATGATTCTTGATGGATATGGTCTTAATGACAACTGTGAGGCCAATGCGGTATGCAAAGGGAAAACTCCCGTGATGGATCAGCTGATGAGCCAATGCCCATTTGTGAAAGGGCAGGCCAGCGGGCTGGCAGTAGGTCTGCCGGACGGACAGATGGGCAACTCAGAGGTGGGCCATCTGAATATGGGAGCCGGGCGAATCGTATATCAGGAGCTGACCCGTATTACCAAATCCATACAGGATGGGGATTTCTTTGAGAACAAGGCTTTTATGGCTGCAGTAGAGAACTGCAAAAAGAACAATTCCTCTCTGCACATGTATGGTCTGGTGTCAGATGGTGGAGTGCATAGCCATAATACCCATATTTACGGCCTGCTGGAACTGGCTAAGAAAAATGGCCTTGACAAAGTGTATGTCCATTGCTTCTTAGATGGACGTGATACGCCCCCCACTTCCGGAAAGGATTATGTGGCGGCTCTGGAAGAGAAGATGAGGGAACTTGGTGTAGGCAAGGTGGCTACGGTGGCCGGGCGTTATTATGCAATGGACAGGGATAAAAACTGGGATCGGGTAAAGATTGCCTATGATGCTTTGACAAAGAATGAAGGACCAAAAAGTGACAGTGCTACCGGTGCCATCCAGGCTTCTTACGATGAGGGGAAAACGGATGAGTTTATGATGCCCACAGTGATCACGGAGAACGGAGCACCGGTGGCCGCTATTACGGAAAATGATTCCATCATTTTCTACAATTTCCGTCCTGACCGGGCCAGAGAGCTTACCCATGTGTTCTGCGATGAAGTGTTTGACGGGTTTGATCGGGGAGAGCGGGTAAAGACGACCTATGTGTGTTTCACAGACTATGATGAGACCATTGGCAATAAGCTGGTTGCCTTTGAAAAGGAGAGTATTACCAATACTTTTGGAGAATTTTTGGCAGCTCATGGCATGAAGCAGGCCAGGATTGCAGAGACAGAAAAATATGCCCATGTAACGTTCTTTTTCAATGGCGGAATCGAGGAGCCCAATGAAGGGGAGGACCGCTTCCTCATTCCTTCGCCAAAGGATGTTGCCACCTATGACTTGAAGCCGCAGATGAGCGCACCGGCTGTGTGCGATAAGCTGGTGGAGGTGATCCGCTCAGGCAATTATGATGTGGTGATTATTAATTTTGCCAATCCGGATATGGTTGGTCACACTGGTGTGGAAGCCGCTGCTATCAAGGCTATCGAGGCAGTAGACCAATGCGTGGGCAGAGTGGTGGATGCCATCAAGGAGACGGATGGCGTGATGTTTATCTGTGCAGATCACGGAAATGCAGAGCAGCTGATTGACTATAATACGGGAGAGCCATTTACCGCTCACACCACCAACCCGGTGCCCTTTATCCTGGTAAATGCAGATCCTGCATACAAGCTGAGAGAGGGCGGCTGTCTGGCAGATATCGCCCCCACCCTGATTGAGCTGATGGGATTGGAGCAGCCTAAAGAAATGACAGGTAAGTCTCTGCTGATAAAATAATCGATAAGGAATAAAAACAGGAAGGGCGGAAATCTTTTCTGGTTCTGTCCTTCCTGTAAAATCTTATTTTCTGGATTTTCCATGCTTTTTTTCAGGTTCATCCTTTTTGATTCCAGCTAATTTTGCCAGGGTTTGAGCTGTCCCATGAATATCTAAGCTGCCGGATTTCAGGGAAGGCTCGTCCTTTAAATACTGCAAAAGGTTTTTCGGATTGTAGACAAAAGCCGGAGTAGCCTGAAGCATGGCCTGTGCATTGGTGAACACGGTCAAAACCGTTAGCTGGGTGTGGATTCCAGCCTGCTCCATGGCGGCCTGAATCAGCTCTTTCTGCTCTTCACAGGCTTTTATAGGATTATCAAAGGTTTTGTCCTCCCCATTGATATGCTGGCGCCATGGGGAAGCTTTTCCAGCCGGAGCTTTCGGATCGCCGGGAGAAATGGTACCTCCAAAGCCCAGGCAATAGATGCCAATAATCCCTCCCGGCGCTACAACCAGTGCGGTGAGGCGGGCAGTTTTTCCATTATGGCTTATAGTGCCGGGAGCCACCAGGCGCATACCATTTTTCGATGTAAAGCGCAGGAGCTGAGCAACAAAGGATGTCAGTTCACTTTTGGTGCCATTGCGGACGCGGGGCTCCTTGGTGGCTTTTATGGATTCCCTGCCCTCAAAAGCTTTTCTGCTTTTAATGCCAAACAACATTTGCGTAAGATCTTTCCCGGTGCGCTTCTGGAGAACAGGAATGATGATCATCATCAGAAACACCAGGACAGCCACAAACAAAAATTGGTTGGAGCCAATCTCCTCCATATTTTTACTCCTTTGTCTTTGCTTCTTTGTCAATCGCTTCCCACAGGCCGTTTAAATAGGTAACTCCTAAAGCGCGGTCATACAGTCCGTAGCCAGGACGTCCGACCTCGTCCCAAATCATGCGTCCGTGGTCCGGGCGGATATAGGTGTTAGGACAGGTCTCATAAATAGCTTTCATGATAGCATACATATCCAGATCCCCATCAGAAGACAGATGGCTGGCTTCACGGAATTTGCGGTAGCCCAGGTATTTGACATTGCGCACATGCATGGCGCCAATACGGCCCATCTGGCCGAAATGGCGGATAATGGCAGGAATATCATTGTCCGGATTTGATCCTAAGGAGCCTGTGCAAAGACATATGGTATTGCTGGGGCTGTCCACCAGCTTGACAATTTTATCATATCCCTCTTGGTCATGGGCCAGACGGGGAAGGCCAAAAATGGGCCATGCCGGGTCATCCGGATGGCAGGCCATCACTACACCACATTCCTCACAGGTGGGAATGATACCTTCAAGGAAATATTTATAATTTTCCAGAAGTTTTGGCACATCAATGGATTTGTAGATCTCTAAGGTTTTTTCCAGCTCAGCCAGCCGCTTGGGCTCCCAGCCGGGGAGAGAAAAGCCATTGCACTGGTTGGCTGTGTTGCGGACAATATCCATGGGAGACAGATTGGCCATATCTGCCTCATCGTAATACAGGGAATTGGAACCATCTTCCGGAATTTCCCGGGCCAGATCTGTGCGCAGCCAGTCAAGAATCGGCATAAAATTGTAGATAATAACCTTGACACCAACTTTAGCCAGATTGCGGACTGTTTCACAGTAATTAGCGATATACAGATCTCGCGTGGGTAATCCCATCTTAATATCCTCATGGACATTCACACTCTCGATGACTTCGCATTCCAGACCGGCAGCATGGACGTGATCAACATAGGCCTTACATTCCTCGTAGGTCCAGATTTCCCCGGCAGCTTTTTCATCTAAGACGCCCATGAGCCCGCTCATACCAGGAATCTGACGGATCTGCTTTAAGGAAATAGAATCTCGTCCTTCACCATACCAGCGAAACGTCATTTTCATAGAAATAGTTCCTCCTTGTTTGAAATTGTATGATATTAGGTTGCAGCTTTATGAATTGCTCTATGCATTATAACATTTACCAGAAAAAAATACAATCTGTGGTGTCAATCCTGAAACAGCTTCCCATAGATATCCTCTGCCAGAAGATCTACGTAGGACTGGTCAGAAAGGTCGTGATTGGTGATCAGAATATCCTGGATCAGATCAAAGCGTTTCAAGCTTAGTTCTTCCGGCAGAAGTTCTCCGTACTCACTAAGAAGCTGATGATCCAGCTGGCTTTCTGAATAATTATCTGTGAACCACTTAACCAGGTCGCTGGTTTTTGCATCTTCTTCTCCTATCTGGGCCTGAACAGCTTTGGCATCCCTTGCGGATTTGGCGGCAATGATCAGGGAAACCAGACCAAATATTGTGATAGTCAGGCGTCCGATAAGACCTAAAGGAAGCTTTAGGATATTGAGCCAGCAAAGACCGGCAAAAACAGAGAGCGCTCCTCCAACCAGAAAAAAGGCGGAGGCAGAGGATTTCAGATCTTCATATTGCTGAGACTTCTTCACATATACATGGGTAAATGAAGGAACCCGCTGTTGTTCTCTTGAAGGCGGCCCGGAGCTGGCTTTGTCGGTGCTGTTACAAGAGGGAGTTTCCTCAAAGGATTCTTCCTTTTTCAGCTCCTCCATGATTTGTCTTTGCTCTTCGTAATCCTGCTGCATGCGTGCAAGGGCCTCTTTTTGTTCTTTTTCCTTCATGGCCTGAGCCACCTGGCGGGATTCCACCAGGATACCGCCGCAGTCACTGCACACGGTGATTCCATCAATAAATTCCATATCGCATTTTGGACAGTAAGGCATATCGTATCCTCCCTTTACTTCCGACAGCAATGGACTGCTGTGCGGACATATATTTTTCATTATAATCCCCGGGACTTCATCCGTCCAGCAAATTTACAAAATATTACTTCCCTTTCCCGGGAAAATAAGATAGAATAGGAAAAGGTGTCCATTATACACCAAAACGTGCTGTTTGACATAGGAGAAAGAGATTATGGAAACCTCAACACTTTTAAAACGGTTTGTACCTTATTATAGAAGATATTGGAAAATAATAACGTTTGATTTGCTTTGCGCATCTCTGACTACAGTGTGCGAGCTGGTGTTTCCCATGCTTCTTCGGTATATTACCAATCAGGGGATGCAGGATCTGAGCCTGATAACCGTGGGGATTATTTTAAAGATTGGTGGGATTTATTTTGCGCTGCGGATTGTAGATGGTTTAGCAGCATTTTATATGGCTTATACAGGACATGTGATGGGGGCGCGGATTGAGACGGATATGCGGCAAGATGCATTTGAACATCTGCAAAAGCTGTCTGACAGTTATTTCAATAATACGAAGGTCGGTCAGATCATGTCCCGGATCACCAGTGATCTGTTTGATGTGACGGAGTTTGCTCATCACTGTCCAGAGGAGTTTTTTATTGCTTTTGTGAAGGCCCTGATCTCTTTTGTGGTTTTGTCCGGGATCAATGTGACCTTGACCGTGATTATTTTTGTATTTATTCCGATTATGGTTCTGTCCTGCACATATTTTAATCTGAAGGTGAAGAAGGCATTCCGCAGGCAGAGGCAGCAGATCGGGGAGCTAAATGCTCGCATTGAGGATAATCTTTTGGGAAATCGGGTGGTGAGAGCCTTTGCCAACCAAAATATAGAGATTGAAAAATTTCGCCAGGACAATCAGGCATTTTTACAGATAAAAAGGGAAAGTTATCTTTATATGGCGGCATTTCAGGATACGATCCGCATGTTTGATGGCCTGATGTATGTGGTGGTCATTGTGGCTGGTGGGATCTTTATGGTGAAAGGGTGGATAGAACCGGGAGATTTGGTGGCATATACGTTGTATGTGACCACCCTGTTAGTAACTATACGCCGGATCATTGAATTTGCAGAGCAGTTTCAGCGGGGATTGACCGGGATTGAGCGGTTTGTGGAGATCATGGATTCCACAGTGGAGATTTTGGATGAGCCGGGGGCTATGCCTCTTACAGATGTGAAGGGGGCGATCCGTTTTGATCATGTATCCTTTGAATATCCGGATGATCACAACTCTGTTCTGGAAAATATCAGCCTGACGATCCGGCCAGGGGAACGGATTGCTCTTGTTGGCCCTTCAGGAGGAGGAAAGACCACCTTGTGTAATCTGATTCCCAGGTTTTATGACACGACCAGGGGAGAAATCTGGATTGATGAGCAGGAGCTTAAGGGGATTACCCTTCAAAGCCTGCGGACCAGTATTGGGATTGTCCAGCAGGATGTGTATCTGTTTTCCGGAACCGTGTATGAAAATATCTCCTATGGAAAGCCAGATGCATCCAGGGAAGAAGTGATTCAGGCAGCGCAGTTAGCTGGCGCTCATGAGTTTATCACAGCTTTAAAAGATGGGTATGATACCTATGTGGGGGAGCGTGGGGTCAAATTATCAGGCGGACAAAAACAGCGCATCAGCATTGCCCGGGTATTTTTAAAAAATCCTGCGATTCTTATTTTAGATGAAGCTACATCAGCGTTGGACAATGAAAGTGAACATCTGGTTTCCCAGTCCTTAGACAGGCTGGCGGAGGGCAGAACAACCCTGACGATTGCCCATCGCCTTACAACGATCCAGAATGCAGACCGGATTCTGGTGCTCTCAGAAGGGAAAATTATGGAAGAGGGAAGTCATAAAAATCTTTTGGAGAAAAGGGGAATCTATTACCAGCTGTACCAGTCTGTTCGGGATCAAGGGACAGATATAGAGAAAACGGCTGAGGAAATTAAGGGAGATATGGAGGTATAAGGAATTATGAAAACGGCAGTTGTAACAGACAGCAATAGCGGCATTACCCAAAGTCAGGGAAAGGAGCTGGGAATTTTTGTGGTGCCAATGCCTTTTATGATTGACGGAGAGACCTATGAGGAGGATATCAGCTTAACCCAGGAGGAATTTTACAGCAGGCTGAGGGAGGATGCAAATATTTCCACATCACAGCCATCTCCGAAGTTGGTGATGAACACATGGGACAGGATTCTTGAAAAATATGATGAGATTATTCATATACCTATGTCTGGCAGCCTTAGCAGCTCCTGTCAGACGGCTCTTTTGCTGGCCCAGGATTATGAGGAACGGGTACAGGTGGCGGACAACCGCCGGATTTCCATCACCCAGAGGCAGGCAGTTCTGGATGCAAAAGAGATGGCAGAGCTGGGACTTTCTGCCAGGGAGATTCGAAAAGAATTAGAAAAGGTGAGTGGGGATTCCAGTATCTATATTACTATTGACACTTTGAAATATCTTAAGCGGGGAGGGCGCATCACTCCTGCCGCAGCTGCTTTGGGAACTCTTCTTAAAATCAAACCGGTTTTACAGATCCAAGGAGGAAAGCTGGATGCATTTTCAAAAGCAAGAACTATGAAGCAGGCAAAGGCAACTATGCTAACAGCGATTGCCCAGGATTTGAAAAACAGGTTTCAGGATCCGGAGGCAGAGCATACCTGGATCGCTGTGGCACATACGTGCAATTATGGTGCCGCAGAAGAATTTGTGGCAGAGCTTCGCAATCTGTATCCAAAAACCGGAAAGATAATTGCCGATCCCCTTTCTTTAAGTGTTGCCTGTCATATCGGACCAGGAGCACTGGCAGTGGCAGTGACTCAGTGCCTGTCTCCAGATATAAAGGTGTGTCAGTAGAGAAAAAGCGGCAGGAGAGAGCATGGAAAATGGAATAAAGCGATGGCATATATTTCGCCTTCCGGGGTCTTTGGTTAGTCTGAAGATCCCGGTGGCAGCGCTTTTGGTGTTATTTGGAGTAATTCCGATGATTTTATGCACGCAGGTGCTAATTGGGGCTCTTCGTCAAAGTCAGACAGATGCCCGTATGGTCGAGGTTCAGAATCAATGTCAGATTCTTAGCAGTAAGATGACCCGTGCAGGGTATCTTAGGGGAGATGCCAGAGACGGAACCATGGACAGTGAAATTCAGGCTATGGCAGATGTATATAATGGAAGGATTGTGGTGGTTAACCGGGATTTCAGGATTGTCCAGGATACCTTTCATATTGCAGAACGGCGATTTTTGGTGGCAGAGGAAGTGGTGCGCTGTTTTCAGGGGGAAAGCAGCAGTAAGTACAATAAGGAAAAGCATTATTTCGCCCAGGCAGTTCCTATTTATGATAATACTCCGGTTAAGGGGATTGAAGGGGTTTTGGTGATTACGGCTTCCACGGAAGGAATCATGACATTAATGGACGCGGTCTATGACAAGGTGTTGTTCATGCAGCTCTTGATGATTTTGATTCTTTTGCTGGCTGCCGCAGCAGTGGTAAACATACTTTTAAGGCCGTTTAGGGAGCTCCAGAAAAAGCTGAATCAGGTTGCAGCCGGAGCTCTGGATACGGATATCCGTACCAAAGGATATAAAGAGATCCGGGAGATCTCTCACGCAGTGGGAAATACCATCTCCAAATTACGGGAGGTGGATCAGTCCCGGCAGGAATTTGTATCAAATGTTTCTCATGAGCTGAAAACACCGATTACCTCTATTCGGGTGCTGGCAGATTCTCTGATGGGTATGGAGGAAGTGCCAGTACAGCTGTACCGGGAATTTATGGAGGATATTTCCGATGAGATTGACCGGGAAGGGAAAATCATTGATGACCTTCTTGCTCTTGTGAAGATGGATAAATCTGAGGCAGAGATCAATCTGTCTCAGGTGGATATTGTGACCTTGGTAAAGCAGATTTTAAAAAGGCTGCGTCCGATTGCCAACAGGCGGAAGGTGGAGCTGATTTTAGAGAGCATCCGGGGAGTGACGGCCGATGTAGATGAGATGAAACTATCTCTTGCTATCAGCAATCTGGTGGAAAATGCCATTAAATATAATTCTGCGGATGGATGGGTTCGGGTGACTGTGGATGCGGATCACAAGTTCTTTTATATAAAGGTGGCAGATTCAGGTATTGGCATTCCAGAGGAAGAACAGGATCGGATTTTTGAACGGTTTTACCGGGTGGATAAGGCTCGTTCCAGACAGACCGGAGGAAGTGGGCTGGGGCTTGCGATTACCCGCCGGGTGGTGCTTATGCACAAGGGAGCCATCCGTTTAAGCAGCAAGGAGGGGGAGGGAAGCACGTTCACTCTGCGGATACCCTTGAATTATATTGCATAAACAACATCATCCTGTTAGAGCAGAGGCAGCAGAAAAAGCAGTTGTACTACTGCAAAACAGAAAGGATACTGAGGATACAAAATGAAATGGTTAAGAATATGGCTGACATTGCTGGCCTCCCTTTTGCTGGCAGGTTGTAGGACAAAGACGGCTCCGCTGGAAGAGGGGGAGATCGTATACCAGATTTATTATCTCAATGCAGCCATGACCCGTTTGATCCCCCAGGAATACCGGAGCAGAACAAAGGATACGGACCTTTTGATTCAGGAAATGATGGATCGGTTTTTAAAGGTTCCGGCAGATTTGGATTGTCAGGCGGCTTTGTCAGAAAAAGCAACCTATCAGGGATACAAGCAGGAGGACATGGTTTTATATCTGTATTTTGACAGTGGCTATGGGGCTATGCAGCCAGGAAGGGAGATTTTGTGCCGGGCAGCACTGGTGCGAACGCTCACCCAGGTTCCGGGAATCGATTATATTTCTATCTATTCCGGGGATCAGCTTTTGATGGATACGAAGGGAATGCCAGTTGGAATGTTGTCAGCCACAGACTTTGTAGATAGCATCAGTGATGTAAATGCATATGAGCGGACAGAGCTGACTCTGTATTTTACGGATGGGGGAGGAGAAGCTCTTTTTGCAGAGAAAAGGGAAGTGGTCCACAATATTAATACTTCGGTGGAAAAGGTGATTTTAGAGGAACTTTTAGGCGGGCCCAGACAGCCAGGGCTAGAGCCTACGCTGGATCCGGGTATCCGGCTGCTAAATGTATCTACCAATGAAAACGTGTGTTATTTAAATTTTGACGGAGCATTTTTGAATAATCCGCTGGAGGTAAAGGATTATATCCCTATCTATTCGATCGTAAATTCTCTGTCTGAGTTATCCTCAGTAAATCGGGTTCAGATCAGCATCAATGGGGTACAGAATGTGAAATTCCGTGATTCCATTGAGCTTAATACCATGTTTGAGCGGAATCTGGATTATATTGGGGAGGGTGACAGGCAGGCAGAGCTAAAGCCCTTAGTGCCTGTGGAGGAGGAATAAAAGATAAAACGGCCGCTTTTGATTTTAACAGCAGGATTCGTACTTGGAGAGGCGCTTGGTCTGTTTGGAGCTTTAGCGGTTTGGATGACAGTGATTGTTACGCTGGCTTTTGGGCTGGCGCTGTTATTGTGCCTTTTGGGGGAAGAGCTGACAGGCGCTTTCTGGATGAAAGAAGAGAAAAGTTGTCTAGGCAGCAGGAAAAACAAAACCTTGAAAAAATGGATTCTCTGGGGGCTGGTTTTTCTTTGCGCGGGATTTTGCCGGGGAAGGCAGGCTGTAGAGTGGAGCAAAAGAGAGCAGGGACTGATGCTAGACGGGGTAAGGGGAACTCTCTGGGGAACCTTAGATTCCGTGAAAAAAAGTGGGGAGTACCAGGTTTTTGGCCTGAAGGATTGTACTGTCAGGAGGCAGGTTTCTTTTCCGGAGGAAAGGGAAATATCAGATAAGCTTAATCAGGTACAGGTATATGTGAAAGAAAATCATAAAAAAAGCCCGCGGCCCCAGATCGGGGCCCGAATCCAGGCAACCGGAGCGTTGAGCTGTTACGGACAGGCCAGGAATCCGGGGGAATTTGATTATCAGCTGTATTACCGTTCTCTGGGACTAAATTACCGTATGTTTGCAGATTCCTGGCAGGAGGTGAAGGCCGGATATGGATGGGGAAGGGAAATTCTGTATCAGTGGTCCGAATATGCAGGACAGTTGTTAGATAAGATATCGGCTCCGCAGGACTGCGGTATTTACCGCGCTGTGCTTCTGGGAGATAAATCCCAGCTGGAAGCAGGAATCCGCAGGCTGTACCAGGAGAACGGCATTGCTCATCTGCTTGCTATCAGCGGTCTTCATCTGTCAATTATCAGCTCAGCAGTATATGGAGGTTTACGAAAAGCAGGTGCAGGCTATGGGAAAGCCGGAATCGCAGGGGGATTGATATTAATCGGATATGCTATCATGACAGGTGCGTCCCCTTCTGTGATACGTGCCTGTGTTATGGTTCTCAGCGGTTTTCTGGCGACTTATTTGGGAAGAACCTATGACCTTTTTTCCGCCATGGGGGTGGCGGCGATTCTTCTTTTATGGAAAAATCCGTATCTTATGCTTCAGGGAGGAGTGCAGCTGTCCTTTGGAGCAGTGGCTGGGATTGGAATTTCGGTGGATACAGCAAAAAAAGGGGGATTAAAGGTTCTAAAGTCAGGTGTAATTATGCAGCTCGTGACTCTTCCGGTTATTCTCTACCACTTCTTTCAGATCCCTCTGTATGGTATATTTTTGAATCTTCTTGTTGTCCCTTTGATGGGTGGGGTGATTGCTTTTGGTGTGGCAGGAATTTTCCTTGGAAGCATTTATTTGCCATGGGGGAGACTGGCAGCAGGAAGTGGTCATCTGATCCTGAAGCTTTATGAGTATCTTTGCAGCGTGTGGAGCGCTCTGCCGCTGAGCAGTCTTATTTTGGGCCGCCCTGCTTTGTGGCAGATTTGGATTTATATCGGGTTTTTTGGCGCTGCTATATGGCTGTGGAAAAGAGGAGTACGGCGCAGAGGTGCCATACTTTTGATTGCGTCCCCTTTGGTTTTGCTCCCTGTTCCGGTTTGGGGGATGGAGATCACTTTTCTGGATGTAGGGCAGGGAGATGGGCTTTGTATTCATACACAGACAAAAACTATTCTGGTAGATGGAGGGAGTACAGATCAAAAAAAATTAGGTGAGAATTGCCTGGAGCCCTTTTTAAAAAGCAGAGGGATTTCAGCGGTTGATTATGCCATTGTCAGCCATGGGGATCAGGACCACATCAGCGGGCTTGTGTATCTTATGGAGGAAAGCCGGATTGGTATAAAAAGCCTGGTGCTTCCCGCGGCAGGAAAAGGGGATAAAATCTATGACCGTCTGGAGGAACTTGTTAAGGCCCGGGGCGGGGCTGTACTTTGGATGGAACGGGGGGATCGGATAAAACTTGGAGGGATGGATATATATTGCCATTATCCCCCAAAAGGAGAAAAGGATAAAGAAGATTATGGCATAAGAACAGCAGCGGATCGCAATGAACATTCTCTGGTTTTGCAGGTAAATTATGGAGATTTTCACATGCTTTTAACTGGAGATATGAGCGGGGAGGGGGAAAAAAGGCTTTTGGCTTTAGAGAGGGAAAATACATCTGCACAGGAACTGAAAGAAATCCAGGTTTTAAAGGTGGCACACCATGGTTCTTCCCATTCTACGACCCGGCTCTGGATTGAGTCGATACAGCCGGTATGGGCTGTGATTTCCTATGGAGAGAAAAACCGATATGGGCACCCGGGCCGGGAAGTACTGAGAATTTTAGAGGAAAACAATGTGAAGATTTTTAAGACTGCACAAAAAGGAGCTGTTATCTTAAAAACAGACGGCCGTAAGATGTCATTAAGAACGATGATCCTTAGCGAGAGTCCTCTTGTTCCCTGAGAGTATAAAAATCACTATAAAAATCGGTTACAAAAAATCTATAATTTCCATTTTCAAACAGGAAAAAATGTGATAAAATCAGAGAATAGATGCAATGGGACTCCGCGATTGTGCGGATAACCGGAAAGGAGTACTTATGGATTATCAGAATTTGGAGCAGAATTATGGTGTATATGGTGCGGTCAAGGAATATGAACCGCTAAACCGGTATACTGCAAAGACCTTTGGGTGGATGTGTGCAGGACTGTCGGTAACATTCTTTGTTGCTATGGCCACGTATCTGAGTGATTTGATTTGGTATGTGTTTGCCATTCCCTATGCCGTGCTTGTGCTGGGGATTGCAGAGGTAGGGGTGGTTTTGTATATGTCATCTCAGATCAATAAAGTGTCTGTGACGACAGCCAGGGCATTATTTCTGACTTATGCAGTGCTTAATGGAGTGGTGTTTTCCGCATATTTTCTGATTTATGCATTTCCCAGTCTGGTGTTTATATTTGGAGCCACAGCTGTGTTTTTTGGAATCATGGCGGCAATCGGATATTTTACCAGAGCAGATTTAAGTAACCTCCGCAATTTTTTGGTAGGCGGATTGGTATTTCTCCTCGTGTTCTGGCTGGCTGCCATGTTTATTAATCTGGAACAGTTCGAGATCATAGCATGTACGGTGGGGATCTTTATTTTTCTGGTGTTTACCGCATATGACACCCAGAAAATCAAGGCCTATCATCAGGCTTATTCCCATGATCCCGAGATGGCAAAGAAGGCATCTATTTTTTCAGCATTGCAGCTGTATCTGGATTTTATCAACCTGTTTATTTATCTGCTCAGAGTTCTTGGCAGAAGGAAGTAAGGACTGTCGGAAAAGAAGAGGATGCGTTCCGGAAGGGGCGCATTTTCTGTTCTGAAAGGCTTTGCCAAGGGCTAGAAGTCTGTGGCTGATAGCTTGCCACAGACAGAACATGTATTGTAGTTTAAGGAGGGACAGGCAGGAAACGAATGCAGACTTTAAATCAGGATATAAAGGAAGGTGCTTTTAGGCGGGTATATCTTCTTTTCGGGGAGGAGGAGTTTTTAAAAAACAGTTATAAAAACCGGATGAGGGAAAAGATTGTGGGAGATGATACCATGAATTTTTCTCGATTTGAGGGGAAAGGGCTGGATGTAAATGAGCTGATTCGCTTGGCAGATACCATGCCGTTTTTTGCAGAGCGGAGGTTGATTCTGGTGGAGGACAGTGGTTTTTTTAAAAGTGCCCAGGAGGCATTGGTGCAATATTTGCCTTCTATGCCAGAGAGTACCTGTTTGTTGTTTGTGGAGAGGGAGGTGGACAAGCGGGGGAAGCTGTATAAAAAGGTAAAAAGCATGGGCTATGTGTCTGAGATGGCAAGACAGAATGTGGCTCAGCTGGGCAAGTGGGCAGGCACCATCCTGGCAAAGGAAGGGAAAAAAATCACGGGCCATACCATGGAACTGTTTCTGAGCATGACCGGGGATGACATGGAAAATATCCGGATGGAGTTGGAAAAACTGATTTCCTACACGCTGGGAAGAGAGGTGATCACGGATGAGGATGTGGAATCTGTCTGTGCTGTTCGGGTTAGCAATCGGATATTTGAGATGGTGGCAGCTATTGTAAACCGGCAGATAAAAAAGGCCATGGATCTCTATGAGGATCTAATGACCTTAAAGGAACCGCCAATGCGGATTTTGTTTCTCATTGCACGCCAGTTTAACCAGCTTCTTCAGGTGAAGGAGCTGATGGAAAAGGGGATGGATCGGGGAAGCATTGCCTCAAAGCTGAAGATGCAGCCTTTTGTGGTGGGAAAGGCAATGCCTCAGGCCAGGCAGTTTTCCAGGGAACAGATCCTTTCCTACGTGAATCTCTGCGTAGAAGTGGAGGAAGCGGTAAAAACAGGACAGCTTTCGGACCGCCTGGCAGTGGAGCTTTTGCTCACGAAAAATTACTGATTCAGACCTCCTTAATGGACCCATTGCTATTCCGTTTTGTCAATGGGCTTATCCGGTGGTGTGGTGGCAACGGACGGATTGATTCCAAGTTTTGGAGTTATGGTGGTGTCCAGCCGGAATTCTATGATATCTTCAATGGGACAATTTAAAATCGTACACAAAACGTCAAGTGTATGGGTGGATACATAGGAATTTTTCTTCAGGCGGCCGATTTGTCCCGCGCTGAAGCCATAATATTTGATCAGGCGGTACTGACTGATGCCTTTGGTTTTCATAGTCTCCCAGAGTCGGTCGTATATTATCATTTGATTCACCTCTGCTCTTATTAAACCAGCATTATCTAGTAGTGCATATTACCCATAAGTGGATAATCTATGCGATTCATAAGCAAAACAAGGTGAAATTTGTATGGAAATAAAAGAAAAAAGCTTCTTTCCGGCACACCTTCCGGAGAGAAGCTTTTTTTGTCTATAATTTAAATTAAGCGATTGAATTTACGGCTTTGGACAGGCGGGACACTTTCCTGGAAGCAGTATTCTTGTGATATACGCCCTTGGTGCAGGCTCTGTCAATTTCGGAAATCGCAGCGGTCAGGCAGGACTGAGCAGCAGCTTTGTCGCCGGCAGCCACGGCGGCATCCACTTTCTTGCAGGCAGTCTTAACCTTGGAACGAATCGCTTTATTTCTTGCAGCCTTTGTCTCGTTTACTAAGATTCTCTTTTTTGCAGATTTGATATTTGCCAATCTGTTCACCTCCGATATTTAAAGATTTATAATCGCTGGTTTGCATCAAAGTCTGGACACGGACAGTTTAATGTAAACATACTGTTTTATTCTAGCGAATCCAGGTAGAATTGTCAATACATATTTTAGGAGATTTTGAAGAAAACTGTTAGTGTTCATATGGTGTGATGAAGGAAGGAGAGAAAGGATTATCATGAAGGATTATGTGATTGAGAAGGAGAAACCAGATTTTGAGGTGAGGACGGATCTGGCTTTGGAGGAGAGAGAAAGCTATCCGGGAGATGGAGGGGAGATCTCAGGGGTTTCTCTGCGGGAGTGGAAAGAAGAGAAAAGTCAGGTGAAACTGACGGAAGTAAAGATCTTGGATAAGCAGGGAGCAAAGGCTATGGGAAAGCCTCAGGGAATCTATCTGACCCTGGAGGCGGATCAGATGGCAAAGAAGGATGAGGATTATCATGAGATGGTATCGGAGGAGCTATCAAAACAGATTCGGCGGCTGATTGGGAATATGGTAGAAAGGGGAACCAAAAAAGAACCTTTAAAAATATTGGTAGTAGGTTTGGGGAATCCGTCTGTGACACCAGATGCTCTGGGACCGAAGGCGGTCAGTCATCTGCAGGTGACTCGTCATCTGGATCAGCAGTATGGGGAAGGGTTTTGCAGAAAACGGGGGCTTCCGGTATTAAGCGGTATCGTACCCGGAGTCATGGCTCAGACTGGTATGGAGACGGCAGAGATATTGAAGGGGATTATCCGGGAGACCAAACCAGATCTTCTGATTGCTATTGATGCCCTGGCAGCCCGCAGTATCCGCCGGCTGTGTACCACCATCCAGTTGACTGACACGGGGATTCACCCGGGTTCTGGTGTGGGGAATCACCGGCACAGCTTGACAAGAGAAAGCCTGGGAATCCCGGTACTGGCTGTGGGAGTTCCCACAGTGGTGGGAGCGGCTGCCATTGTTCATGATACGGTAAATACTATGATAGAGACATTGTACAGCAGTATGTCCACCAAGGGGATGGGAGATTTTGTCCAGGAAATGTCACCAGATGAACAGTATGATCTGATTCGGGAGCTTTTGGAGCCGGAATTTGGAAGTCTCTATGTGACACCTCCTAATATTGATGAGATGATCGGTCATTTAAGCTTTACTATATCAGAAGGGGTTCATCAGGCAGTGTTTCCTTAACAGTTGTAAACCCACAAATTCTATGATATGATATCTCTGATTTATTGTGAAAGTTTGATTTTCCGGCATACAAAAGCCTGCCAGGAAAGGACACTGGCAGGAAATACATAATTTTAAGGAGATCATTTATGAAGTGGACAAAATTTACCCTGCATACCACCACGGAAGCGGTGGATCTAATCAGCAGTATGCTGGATGAGATTGGGATTGAAGGGATTGAAATTGAGGATACGATTCCTCTGTCAGAGGCGGATACCAAGGGAATGTTTATTGATATATTACCGGAGCTTCCCCCGGATGACGGCACGGCCAGAGTCAGCTTTTATCTGGAGGATCCCACTGCTATTCAGAAGGTTTTAGGACAGGTGGAGGACGGACTGGCGGATTTGAGGCAGTTTGTGGACGTGGGAGATGGGACCATTGTTATGTCTGAGACGGAGGATAAGGACTGGATCAACAACTGGAAGCAGTATTTTAAGCCATTTACAGTGGATGATATTCTGATCAAACCTACTTGGGAGAAGGTTCCGGATGAGCATAAGGACAAGCTGTTAATTCAGATTGATCCGGGAACAGCCTTTGGCACAGGGATGCATGAGACAACTCAGCTGTGTATCCGCCAGCTTTGCAAATACATATCAGGGAGTCCGTCTGTCCTGGATGTGGGAACCGGCAGCGGAATTTTGGGGATAGCTGCCTTAAAGCTGGGAGCCGGACAGGTATTTGGAACGGATCTGGATGAAAATGCCATTCGTGCAGTGGAAGAGAATCTGGAGGCGAACCAGATCCCAAAGGACCGGTTTTTGGTGGTTCAGGGGAATATTATTGAAGAGGAAGAGATACAAAGGCAGGCAGGGGAGGAGTGCTACGATATCGCAGTAGCCAATATCCTTGCGCCGGTTATTATTCTGCTGCAAAGAGTGATCAGCCGCCATTTAAAGCAGGGAGGGATTTTCATTACTTCCGGTATCATCAATACCAAAGAAAAGGAAGTCCGGGCAGCCATGGAGGCCAATGAGGAGCTGGATATTTTGGAGACCACTTATCAGGGCGACTGGGTGTCCATAACAGCCAGGAAAAAATAGAAGGCGTGCAGAAAGCCTTCAGGAAAGGAAGGATAGGCGTGCATCATTTTTTTGTGACACCGGCCCAGGTAAAGGACGGATGCTGTTATATCACCGGTCAGGATGTGAATCATATCCGGAATGTGCTGCGGATGAAGCAGGGGGAGCTTATCGCTGTTCGGGACGGGGTTTCCAGAAATTATATATGCAGGATTGAGAAGGTAGGTACGGATGAGATTTGCACCCGCATTGTGGAGGAGGAAGATAGGAAAAGTGAGCTGTCTGCCCGGATTTATCTCTTTCAGGGCCTTCCCAAAAGTGACAAGATGGACTGGATTATCCAGAAAGCTGTGGAGCTAGGAGCTTTTCAGATCGTTCCTGTGGCAACCAGGCGGTCTGTGGTGAAGCTGGATAAAAAGAAAGCTGAGGCCAGAGTGCGGCGGTGGAATACAATTGCAGAAGGCGCCGCAAAGCAGTGCGGCCGTTCAGTTCTTCCCCAGGTGACAGATGTGGTGGAATTTTCCAAAGCCTGTGCCATGGCTGGAGAGATGGATCTGGGCCTGATTCCCTATGAGCTGGCGGAGGGTATGGAAAGGACAAAGGAGATATTAAAATCCCTTGCTCCTGGTATGAAGGTGGGGATTCTGATTGGCCCTGAAGGGGGATTTGATGTGGAAGAGGTGGAGGAGGCAAAAGCGGCAGGGCTCTGCCCGGTGACTTTGGGCCGAAGAATTTTGCGGACTGAGACAGCAGGTATGGCTGTTCTTTCCATATTGATGTTCCACCTGGAAGCGTGAAGGAGGAGAAAATTGGAAGCATATTTTGATAATTCGGCGACTACACGGGTTCTTGACAGTGTAAAAGAGATTGTTGTAAAGACAATGACAGAGGATTATGCCAACCCTTCTGCCAGACATAAAAAAGGTATGGAGGCAGAACAGTATATCCGCCGGGCCCGGGCAGAGATTGCAAAAACTTTGAAGGCTTTGGAGAAAGAAATCCTTTTTACCTCCGGGGGGTCGGAGTCCAACAATCTGGCTTTGATCGGAGGGGCCTTAGCGAACCAGAGAGCAGGCAGGCACATTGTAAGCACTGCTATTGAACACCCTTCCGTATATAATCCTATGGAGTATTTGGAGGGATTGGGGTTTGAGATAAGCTTTCTGTCTGTAGATGGAGATGGGCATATTTCCCTTAAAGAGCTTTATGAGGCTGTGCGGCAGGATACAATTTTGGTATCTGTTATGTATGTGAACAATGAGATAGGGGCAGTGGAACCGGTGGAGGAGATCGCCCGCGTGATCAAGGAAAAGAATCCGAATACGCTTTTTCATGTAGATGCCATCCAGGCTTATGGGAAATATGTGATCTGTCCGAAAAAGCAGGGGATTGATCTTTTGTCTGTCAGTGGTCACAAGATACATGGGCCAAAGGGAGTGGGATTTTTGTATATCCGGGAGGGGGTAAAGCTTAAACCCATGATCTACGGAGGTGGGCAGCAGAATAACCTGCGTTCCGGGACAGAGAATGTGCCGGGAGTGGCAGGACTTGGAGTGGCGGCCCGGGAAATGTACACAGACCACAAGGCAAAGGTAGAGCATCTGTTCGAATTAAAGGATTATATGATGGACGGTATAAAGGAGCTGGAAGGGGTTACAATCAACAGCAAAAAAGGAGACAAAAGTGCGCCTCAAATTGTAAGTGTCAGCTTTGAAGGGGTGCGCAGTGAGGTGCTTCTTCACGCTTTAGAGGAGCGGGGGATCTATGTATCTTCCGGGTCTGCCTGCTCAGCGCATCATCCGGGAGTCAGCGGTACCCTAAAGGGTATCGGGATTCCTCAAAGACTTCAGGAATCCACAATCCGGTTCAGCTTCGGCATGTTTAATACAAAGAGCGAAATCGATTATTGTATCCAGGTTCTAAAGGAGCTGCTTCCGGTGCTTAGGAGATACTCCCGCAAGTAGCGTGGCTTAGGACAGAAGGAAAGAAAAAGAAGGATGGCCAGGGCTTTTGGAAAAAAATCGGAGGATAAATATATGGTATATCAGTCATTTTTAATAAAGTATGCGGAGATCGGAACGAAGGGAAAAAATCGCTATCTGTTTGAGGACGCTCTGATTCATCAGATTAAAAATGCTTTAAAAAAGGTGGAGGGCGCCTTTCTGGCCTCCAAGGAATCGGGCCGGATCTATGTTCAGGCAATGAGTGAGTATGATTATGACGAGGTGATATTTGCCCTGCAGCATGTGTTTGGGATTGCATGGATCTGTCCAATGCTTCAGATTGAGGATAAGGATTTTGAGCATTTGAAGGAGACAGTGACAAATTATGTGGATGAGGTGTACCCGGAGAAACACTTTACCTTTAAGGTGGAGAGCCGGAGAGCGGACAAGCAGTATCCCATTCACTCAGAACAGATGAATCGGGATCTGGGAGAGGTGATTTTAAAAGCGTTTCCGGAGACAAAGGTGGATGTTCATAAGCCAGATGTGCTGCTTCGAGTGGAGATACGCAAGGTGGTCAATATCTATTCCCTGATGATTCCCGGCCCTGGCGGGATGCCTGTGGGAACCAATGGAAAAGCAATGCTTCTTCTGTCAGGAGGAATTGACAGTCCGGTGGCAGGATACATGATTGCCAAGAGGGGGGTTAAGATTGATGCAGTGTACTTTCACGCACCGCCCTATACCAGCGAGAGGGCGAAGCAGAAAGTGGTGGATCTGGCAAAGCAGGTGGCCAGGTATTCCGGGCCGATTCCTCTCCATGTGGTGAATTTTACGGATATTCAGCTTTATATCTATGATAAATGTCCCCATGAGGAGCTGACGATCATCATGCGGCGGTATATGATGCGGATCGCCCAGAGGATTGCCTGCAAAACCGATGGTTTAGCGCTCATTACCGGGGAGAGCATAGGGCAGGTGGCTTCCCAGACGGTTCAATCTCTTGCCGCCACGAATGAAGTCTCTTCTATGCCAGTATTCCGGCCTTTAATCGGCTTTGATAAGCAGGAGATTGTGGAGGTTTCCCAGAAAATAGGAACCTTTGAGACCTCTATACAGCCATATGAGGACTGCTGTACCATCTTTGTGGCAAAGCATCCGGTGATCAAACCGAATCTGGAGCGGATCCGCAAATCAGAAGAGTATCTGACCGAGAAAATCGAAGAAATGATGGAGTCAGCCATCAACACAGCAGAGATGATATGGTGTGATTAAAACGGTGCGTTATGGAGCACAAAAAAGACGCTTCCGGAAAAGCGGAAGCGTCTTATGTCCTTCATCTTCTACTGAATGATGTAGGGAGCCAGCGTATCCAAAATCTCATCAATACCAGCCTCGGCATGGATATTGAGGTCAATGGGCTTGGATAGATCCAGACTAAAGATGCCCATAATAGACTTGGCATCGATCACATATCGGCCGGATACCAGGTCAAAATCCACATCATATTTGGTCAGATCATTTACAAATGACTTTACTTTATCAATAGAATTGAGCGAAATACGGACTGTCTTCATGTACAAACCTCCTTAATGGTCATTTTCATTTTATGGTAGCATGGGGATGTCCTTCCCCTCTCTGCCTTATAACAATACTACCCAGATATGGAAGAAAAGTCAATAGAAAGTTTATAAGAAAAATTGTTTCAAAAAAGCGCTGCCTTTTACCGGCAGACGAAATATAGAAATTTACCAGGAGGATCCACATGAAAAAAGCCGCGCTTCACAATCTGGGATGCAAGGTGAATGCCTATGAAAGCGATGCCATGCAGCAGCTTTTGGAGGAGGCAGGATATGAGATTGTGCCTTTTACAGAGCAGGCAGACGTATACATTATCAATACATGTTCCGTGACAAATATAGCGGACCGGAAATCCCGGCAAATGCTGCACCGGGCGAAAAAGAAGAATCCCGGGGCCGTGGTGGTGGCGGCTGGGTGCTATGCCCAGGCGGCGGTAAGTGAGCTGAAAAAGGATTTGTCTGTGGATTTGATTATTGGAAACAATAAAAAGAAGGATCTGGTCTCTGTTTTGGAAGAGTATTTTTACCAGAGAGAAAGAGGAACAGGGGAGTACTTGATTGACATTGGCAGTACACGGGAGTATGAGCCATTGCATATTGGCGGCACATCCGGCAATACCAGGGCCTTTATCAAGGTTCAGGACGGATGCAATCAGTTTTGCAGCTACTGCATCATCCCGTATACACGGGGGAGAGTCCGCAGCCGCAGGCCAAAGGATGTGGAGCAGGAGGTGAAAACCTTAGCCCTGGCGGGATACAAGGAGATTGTGTTGACAGGAATCCATCTAAGCTCTTATGGGGTTGATTTTCCTGAGGAGGAACGGATCCGCTTGTCGGAGCTTATCAGAAGGCTTCATTCGATTGAGGGAATCAGTCGTATCCGTTTAGGCTCCTTAGAGCCAGGGATTGTCACGGAGGAATTTGCCAATATCCTGGCTGGGCTTCCAAAACTTTGCCCTCATTTTCATCTGTCCCTGCAAAGCGGATGTGACGAGACCTTAAAGCGGATGAACCGTCATTATACATCAAAAGAATATGAAAGGCGCTGTCAGATACTCAGAAGTTTTTTTGACAATCCAGCTATCACTACGGATGTGATTGTGGGCTTTCCCGGGGAGACTGAGACGGAATTTGCACAGACGAAGGCATTCTTAGAACGGATTCATTTTTATGAAATGCATATTTTTAAATACTCTCTCCGCTCTGGTACCCGCGCTGCATCCATGCCGAATCAGATTCCGGAATCTGTAAAGACACAGCGCAGCGAGGAGCTTTTGGAGCTGGAAAAAAGAATGTCCGTGGAATACCGTCAGAGTTTTACAGGGAAAAGCAAACAGGTGCTTTTGGAGGAGGAGACAGAGATCCGGGGCAGAAGATATATGATAGGCCATACAGAAGAATATGTGAAGGTGGCAGTTTTGACAGAAACGTTTTCCTCAGTCTGTCAGTCAAATACCATAGTTCAGGTTGTACCAAAGCAAATGCTGACAGAGGAAATCCTGCTGTGATAGTGAATCTCCTCAATATCTTAAGAAATATTTTCCTTGCCGAATCGGACAAAGTGGTATAGAATAGAGGGGAATAGTTAAAGGACGTGAAAACATGGGCGAAATTCATAATACACAATTTTTTAAGGCAGTACAGGAGAATAAAATGGATGTCAGCCAGGTTTTAGAGCAGGTGTATGTGGCTCTTACAGAGAAAGGATACAATCCGGTCAATCAGCTCGTGGGGTATCTTATATCCGGAGATCCGACCTATATTACCAGTCACAAAAGCGCAAGAAGCCTGATTATGAAGGTGGAGCGGGATGAGATTCTGGAAGAACTGATGTCTGTGTATATTCATGCAAGATTAGAGGAGCAGTAGCAGTTTTTTGTTGTTGGAGCCAAAAGATAAGGGAGACTGTCAGCCTGGCCGGATTTGCGGGCTGACAGTCTTTTCGGGCGCAGGAAAGGACTGGTTTGCACATGAGAATATTGGGACTTGATTATGGTTCCAAGACTGTGGGAGTGGCAGTCAGTGATTCTCTGGGAGTTACTGCCCAGGGAGTAGAGACCATTTTCCGCAAAGATGAGAATAAGATGCGGAGAACTTTGGCCCGGATTGAAGAGCTGACAGAAAAATATCAGATTGAAACCATCGTTTTGGGGTATCCTAAGAATATGGATGATTCGATTGGAGAGCGGGCAAAAAAAACAGAGGAATTTCGGGATATTCTGGTGCGCCGTGTAGGTTTGCCTGTGATTTTGTGGGATGAGCGTCTGACAACTATGGAGGCCAATGATATTTTAATAGAAAGCGGAGTGCCCAGAGAGAGTAGAAAGAGCGTGATCGATAAGGTGGCAGCGATCCTGATTCTCAGGTCTTATCTGGACTTCGTACAGGAGAAGCAAAAAGATGCAGGAAGAAAAGATTACACTGCACACTGACAGTGGGGAGGCAGTGGATTTCTATGTGCTTGAGGAGACCCGGATTAACGGAATGAATTACCTGATGGTGACGGATTCCAATGAGGATGAGGACGGGGAGTGTTATGTACTTAAGGATGTGTCTGGTTCCTCAGACAATGAGGCAGTCTATGAGTTTGTGGAGAATGACGATGAGCTGGATTATCTCTACCGGATTTTCACGGAGCTTTTAGAGGACATGGACGTGGAGCTGAGAAAGTAGGCAGGCATGAAAGGCCTGACTCTGGAGATGAAAAAAGTATGGAGCAGGAACGGTTTAAAGAAATATTGCGGGGGCGCGGGCTGAAGGTTACAAACCAGCGCCTGTTAGTGTTGGAGACGATTGCAGATCATCCGGGGGAGCACTTGACAGCAGAGGAGCTCTATGAGCTGGCAAGAGACAAATATCCTGAGATCGGTCTGGCTACAATCTACCGCACTCTTCAGGTTTTGGTGGATTTGAACGTGATTGACAGGGTAAGCTTTGATGACGGATTTGTCCGGTATGAGCTGGGACAGGAACAAAAGGACAGCCGCCACCGCCACCATCATGCCATATGCATAAAATGCGGCAGAGTTATTTCTTTTGAGGGGGATCTTTTGGAGCCTCTGGAACAGGCATTGTATGACACAGAAGGATTTAAGGTGACAGATCATGCGGTCAAGCTAATAGGTTACTGCAGGGAATGTAGTGAAAGGTTTCGGTTAAGTACACCAGAATACTGACTGGAAAAATCGTCCGGATAAGAACAGGAGCAACAGTAAAATATGGAGGAATTCAATTGAGGACAGAAAATCAGAAGGATGGGAAGAATCAGGGACAGAATGGGAAAAACCAGAGAAATGGGAAAAGTCATAGAGAGTTGAGAGATCATAAGGATACAAGAGAGCTTAGAGAATCCAGAGAGCAGAAGGACACAAAGGAATCAGCGGAGTCCCGGGACACAAGAAGAGAGCAGACAGAAAAGAAAAAGGGAGACAAAAGACAGGCAGGCGAAAGCCAGCCAAAAGTGAAAATCATTCCCCTGGGCGGTTTAGAGCAGATTGGAATGAATATTACGGCTTTTGAATATGAGGACAGTATTCTGGTGGTTGACTGCGGGTTGTCTTTCCCCACAGATGATATGCTGGGGATTGATCTGGTGATTCCGGATGTCACTTATTTAGAGCAGAATCTGGACAAGGTCAAAGGATTTGTGATCACCCACGGACATGAGGATCATATTGGGGCTTTACCTTACATTTTACAGAAGATCAATGTGCCGGTTTACGGCACCAAACTAACCATCGGACTGATCGAAAATAAATTAAAGGAACATAATTTGATGAAATCCACCAAAAGAAAGGTGGTTCGCCATGGCCAGTCCATCAATTTGGGCTGTTTCCGGGTGGAATTTATCAAGACAAACCACAGCATTGCCGATGCAGCTGCGCTGGCGATCTTCACTCCTGCAGGCATTATTGTTCATACAGGAGACTTTAAGATTGATTATACACCGGTATTTGGAGATGCAGCAGACTTGCAGCGATTTGCGGAGCTGGGGAGAAAGGGTGTGCTGGCTTTAATGAGTGATTCCACCAACGCTATCCGCGCCGGATTTACGGCTTCGGAGCGGACGGTGGGCAAGACTTTTGATGCGATCTTTGCAGAGCATAGGGCCAACCGAATCATTGTGGCAACCTTTGCTTCTAATGTGGACCGGGTTCAGCAGATCATCAATTCGGCTTACCGCTATGGTAGAAAGGTTGTGGTGGAAGGCCGTAGTATGGTCAATGTTATCGGAACGGCCAGTGAACTGGGATATATCAATATACCGGACGGGACTTTGATTGATATTGAACAGCTGAAAAATTATACAGATGAGCAGACGGTTCTCATCACAACCGGAAGTCAGGGGGAATCGATGGCTGCCTTGTCCCGCATGGCATCCAACCTTCACCGGAAGGTTTCCATAAAGCCCAATGATGTGGTAATATTTAGCTCCACTCCGATTCCCGGCAATGAAAAGGCAGTGTCCAAGGTGATCAATGAGCTGTCCCAGAAGGGAGCGGAAGTGATATTTCAGGACACTCATGTATCAGGGCATGCCTGCCAGGAGGAGATCAAGCTTATGTATGCCCTTCTTCATCCTAAGTTTGCCCTGCCGGTTCACGGAGAATATCGTCATCTGGTGGCTAATCGGGGGATCGCTCAATCCATGGGGATTCCCAAAGAGAACATTCTTCTTATGTCTTCCGGGGATGTGGTGGAAATCAGTCCGGATTCCTGCAGGATCAACGGACATGTTCCGGCAGGAGGGATCCTGGTGGACGGACTGGGCGTGGGCGATGTGGGAAACATTGTTCTGCGGGACCGGCAGAACCTGGCTCAGAACGGTATTATTATCGTGGTTTTGACCCTGGAAAAGTACAGCAATCAGCTTTTGGCCGGGCCGGATATTGTGTCCCGGGGTTTTGTGTATGTGCGGGAGTCGGAGGATCTTCTTGACGAGGCCAAGAGGGTGGTGGATGAAGCAGTTATGGACTGTCTGGACCGTCATCTGACTGACTGGGGAAAGATGAAGAACATTATCCGGGACAGCTTAAGTGATTTTTTGTGGAAACGGATGAAACGCAATCCCATGATTCTGCCGATTATCATGGAAGTGGAGTAAAGGCGGTGGACGTATTATGAGCCAGATGACAAAGGAGATCAATGCCATAACAGGAACCATTATAGGGATTTCCGGCAAGCTGATCATATATGCCCTGGTGATTCTCTTGCTGGTGGAAGGTATGACCCGGGGATATGCCTTTGGCCATGAAGTGTTTTATGCAACCTCCATGGAGCCGGCGCCGGGGATCATGTATTCCGTAACGATTCCCGAGGGACAAAAGCCATCAGAGACAGCCAGGCTTTTAAAGGACACAGGTCTGATTCGCAATGAGTATGCAGTGCGGATTCAGATGTGGTTTTACGATTATGAGGCTTATCCTGGCACTTATGATCTGGGTACAGCCATGACCTCCAAGGAAATTTTACAGATTCTCAATGTGAAGCCGGAAACCGGAGACAAGAAAGAGGCCTTGTCAGATATATCAGAGGAAGGAAGAGAGCCTGGTTCCGGCCAGACAGAGGAGATGGACACAGGTCTGTCGGATGACATGGAGGAAGAAGTCTTTGACAATCAGGATGGAGAGGATCTGCCATGACCCGGGAGAGCAGAATCGCGGATTATATTTTGTCTTTAGAGCCAGGACATGGAGAACTGTGTGACCAGATCGAGAGAGAGGCCCGTCAGGACCATGTTCCTGTGATCCGTCCTGAGACAGGCGCATTTTTAAAGACAATGGTTGCCATTACCTGTCCTAGAAGAGTTTTGGAGGTGGGGACAGCGGTGGGATATTCCGCCCTTTTGATGGCCCAGGCAATGCCTGGGGATGGAGTTATTACCACGATTGAGAATTATGCTCCCCGGACCAGAAAGGCCCGGGAGCATTTTTATCAGGCGGGGCTTTCTGAGAGGATTACTTTGATTGAGGGAGATGCCGGGAAGGTGCTTGAGCTGCTTTCCGGCCCTTATGATTTTATTTTTATGGATGCAGCCAAGGGACAATATCTTCACTGGCTTCCCCGGATTTTGGAACTGATGGAAGAAGGCGGAGTGCTCTTTTCTGACAATGTATTTCAGGAGGGGGATGTACTGGAATCCCGTTTTGCCGTAAAACGGCGTGACCGGACCATCCATGGGCGGATGCGGGAGTATCTCTACCAGCTAAAGCACAGCTCCCTGTTAGAGACCAGCATTGTGCCTATCGGCGATGGTGTGGCACTGAGTGTGAAGCACAGTCCGTGTTTTTTGACTAAGGATAAGTGAGGGATACAACGAAACGATGAGAAAGATCGAACTTTTAATCCCGGCAGGAAGCCTGGATATTCTTAAAACTGCCGTAATCTATGGTGCGGATGCAGTGTATCTAGGCGGTGAAGCCTTTGGTTTGCGGGCAAAGGCAAAGAATTTTACCAATGAGGAGATAAAGCAGGGGATTGAATTTGCCCATTCCCATGGGGTTCGCGTTTATATCACAGCAAATATTCTGGCTCACAATGAGGATCTGGCGGCGGCAGAGGAGTATTTCAGGGAGTTGAGATCATATAACCCGGATGCTCTGATTATCTCTGATCCGGGGATTTTTTCCATAGCCCGGCAGGTGATGCCTGATACGGATATCCACATCAGCACGCAGGCCAACAATACCAATTATGGAACTTATCGGTTTTGGCATGATCTGGGAGCGAAAAGAGTGGTGTCAGCCCGGGAGCTGTCCTTGGAGGAGATTCGTCAGATACGGGAGAAGATTCCCGAAGAAATGGAGATAGAGAGCTTTGTTCATGGGGCTATGTGTATCTCCTATTCGGGAAGATGTCTTCTCAGCAGCTTTTTAGCAGGGCGGGATGCCAACCGGGGAGCATGTACTCATCCCTGCCGCTGGAGCTATGGACTGATGGAGGAGACCCGGCCAGGGGAGTATATGCCGGTATTTGAAAATGAGAGAGGAACCTTTATCTTTAACTCCAAGGATCTATGTATGATTGAGCATATTCCGGAAATGATAGAAGCAGGTATTGACAGCTTTAAGGTGGAAGGGCGGATGAAAACAGCCTTGTATGTGGCTGTGGTGGCACGGGCATACAGAAAGGCGATTGACGATTACAGAGAAGATCCAAAGAAATATAGGGATAATCTGTCCTGGTACCGGGAGGAGATTGACAAGTGTACAAACCGGCAGTTTACCACAGGTTTTTATTTTGGTAAGCCAGATGAGAGTGCTCAGATCTATGGAAGCAGCACATATCAGAAGAATTTTACTTATCTGGGCACTGTGAATCAGGTAATGGCTGATGGAAGAGTCCGGATTGAACAAAAGAACAAGTTTGTGGCAGGAGAATGGATAGAGATTATGAAGCCGGACGGGCGGAATATTCCGGTACAGGTTTTGGGGATCACAGATGAGGAGGGAATATCCATGGAGAGCGCTCCCCATGCCCGCCAGGTGCTCTATGTGGATCTGGGGACAGAGACACAAGCTTACGATATTCTGCGCCGGGATGAAAGGAACGAGATGTGAACGGTGTGGCACACAAGGAGGGATAGGATATGCTGACCTGGATTTTGGCGGCAGGGGCGGTGATCTGCCTTGCCTATTTTATCATAATTCTGGTATATTCCGGCATGGGCACAGCTTCTGCTTTTATGTGGCTTTTGTTCGCCGGGGGACTGGGAATCACGGCCTGGTGCGTCTGGTATCATCAAAGATACCCCAGAAAGCTTCCCTTGCGTCTGCCTGTATCTCTGGTGACTCTTTGTGGAGCCGGGGTGGTGATTATGCTGATACTTCAGATCCTGATCATTGGAAGAGTCCCTCAGGTGGCAGAATCGGGACTGGAATACGTAATTGTGCTGGGGGCATCTGTAAAGGAGGAACAGCCTGGGCATACACTCAGACTGCGGCTTGACAAAGCGGCGGAGTATGCTCTTCAGAATCCGGAGACGATCATGATACTTTCCGGAGGAAGAACCGAAGGTCAGGCAGAGACAGAGGCAGAGGTGATGAGAAGGTATCTTCTGGAAAAAGGAGTACCAAATGAGCAGATGGTTCTGGAAACCAATTCTACTAGTACAATGGAGAATATTGCATACAGCCGGATTCTTATAGAGGTTTTAAAAAAAGAAAAGCAGGAGGAGCATCACCAGGATGAACGAGCTCTGCCTGCCTACCTGCCCTCAGTGATGATGCAGAGACCGGATTCCTCCCATGAGATCGGGATTTTGACCAGCAATTTTCATTTGTATCGGGCTATGCAGATAGCCAGAAAGCAGGGGATGGTAAGGATCAGCGGCATCGCCTCCCCCTCTGACAGAATCCTGTTTGTCCATTTCTGTTTCCGGGATGGACTGGCTGTTTTAAAGGAGAGGCTGGCAGGGAATCTGTAAAAGAAGGAATCACAAAAAGATTTCAAAAGAGTCACTAAAATATCAGGAGGAGAATCAGACATGAGTCAGTCAAGGGATAAACAGTTGACACAGCTTGAGAAGCTTCAGGCATACCGGATGGTAGAGCATCGTCAGATTGAGGAGATGCAGTCTGAAGGGATTGTGATGGAGCACAAAAAGACCAGAGCAAGGATATTTTTGCTTTCCAACGAAGATGAGAACAAGGTGTTTTGCATTGGCTTTCGCACACCACCAGACGACAATACAGGCCTTCCTCATATACTGGAGCACAGCGTGCTGTGTGGATCGGAGAAATTTCCCTTAAAAGATCCCTTTGTGGAGCTGGTGAAAGGATCCTTAAACACTTTTTTAAATGCTATGACCTATCCGGACAAGACGGTGTATCCGGTGGCAAGCTGTAATGACAAAGATTTTCAAAATCTGATGGATGTATATATGGATGCAGTGCTCCACCCCAATATTTACCAGGAAGAAAAGATTTTCCGACAGGAGGGGTGGCACTATGAGCTGAAGGATGAGGATTCTCCTGTAATCTATAACGGAGTGGTCTACAACGAGATGAAGGGAGCTTATTCTGCTCCTGAGGGGATGCTGGACCGGTATACCCAGAGCGCCCTTTTTCCGGATAATTGTTATGGAAAGGATTCTGGTGGAGATCCGGCGTCAATTCCTGAGCTGACTTATGAGAAGTTTTTGGATTTTCACAGAACTTATTATCATCCCAGCAACAGCTACATCTATCTGTATGGGGATATGGATATGGCAGAGAAGCTGGAATGGCTGGACCGGGAGTATTTAAGCCACTATGAGGAGCGGCAGGTGGATTCTCATATCCCTTTCCAGAAGGCTTTTGAAAAGCCGGTGGAGCAGGAGATTTTTTATTCCATCACAGAGGAGGAACCCCAGGAGAATAAGACCTTTTTGTCCCTGAGTACGGTGGTGGGAACGGATCTGGATCCCATGCTGTATGTAGCCTTTCAGATTTTGGAGTACACACTTCTCAGTGCGCCGGGAGCGCCCTTAAAGCAGGCATTAATTGATGCAGGAATCGGCAAGGATGTAATGGGAGGCTATGAGAGCGGGATCTTACAGCCTTACTTTACGGTGATTGCCAAAGATGCCTGCCGGGAACAAAAGGGAGAATTCCTGGCTGTTGTGAAGGGGACTTTAAGAAAGTTAGCGGATCAGGGAATCAACCGGAAAAGCCTTTTGGCCGGGATGAATTACTATGAGTTTAAATACAGGGAGGCAGATTATGGGTCAGCTCCCAAAGGACTGATGTGGGGATTGCAGAGCCTGGATAGCTGGCTTTATGATGGGGATCCTATGATGCATCTGGAATATCAGCACACCTTTGATGCCCTGAAAAAATCGGTGGATGAGGGATATTTTGAGCAGCTGATACGAGATTATCTTTTGGACAATCCTTTTGAGGCCGTGGTCATTTTAAGCCCCAGGAAAAATCTTACAGCCAGAAATGAGGCAAAGGTGGCAGAGACGCTTGCCGCTTATAAAGAATCTTTAGACCAGGAACAGGTGGAAGCGCTTATTAAGGCTACCAAGGAGCTTGAGCTATATCAGGATACGCCCTCAAAACCGGAGGATTTGGCAAAGATTCCTTTGCTGGAGAGAGCGGATATTGGGAAAGAGGCGGAAAAGCTTAAGTGGAATGAAAAAACGGAAGATGGGATCCTGGTTCTTCACCACAATTTCTTCACCTCCGGAATCGGGTATCTGAAGGTATTGTTTAAGACGGATGTGATTCCCCAGGAGGATTTAGTTTATGTGGGCTTGTTAAAATCCGTGTTGGGGGGGATGGACACAGAGCATTATACCTATTCGGATTTGACCAGCGAGATTCATTTAAACAGTGGTGGCGTGGACATTTCGGTGGCATCCTATGCCAATCTGAAAGAGCCGGAGCACTTTACGGGAGCTTTGGTTGCGGGAGTGCGAGTGTTGTATGACCGTCTGGATTTTGGATTTGAAATTTTGGAGGAGATTTTGTGTCGGTCCGTTTTTGAAAACGAGAAGAGGCTTAAGGAGGTTCTCTGGGAAACCTGTTCTAGGGCGAAGATGAAGCTGGAAAATGCAGGCCACAGTACGGCAGTATCCCGGGCCACATCCTACTTTTCTCCGACAGCATATTTTAACGAGCTTGTGGGTGGAACTTCCTATTTCCAGTTCTTAGAGAAAATCTGCCGGAATTTTGAGACTGAGAAGGATCATGTGATCGCCAAACTTTGGGAGGTCAGCAAAAAGCTGTTTACCCGTTCTAATATCCTCATCAGCTATACGGCTGATGAAAAAGGCTACGAGAAGCTTCCTCAGGCCATGAAAAAGCTGACGGACCGTTTGCCGGAGGGAGATGGAACTTGTTATAGGTTTACTCATCCGGTTGCAAACCGCAATGAGGGGCTTAAAACCTCCTCCCAGGTCAATTATGTTGCCCGGTGCGGAGATTTTAGAAAAGAAGGCTACGATTACACAGGAGCGCTGAAGATCCTGCAGGTGATTTTAAGCTATGATTATCTGTGGCTGAATATTCGGGTCAAAGGCGGCGCCTACGGTTGCATGAGCGGATTTGGCCGGTCCGGGGAGGGATATCTGGTCTCTTACCGGGATCCTAACTTGGAAGAGACGAACCAGGTTTATGAGGGAATCGTCAGATATTTGGAGGAGTTTGATCCAGATGAGCGAGATATGACCAAGTATGTGATCGGTACTATCAGCAATCTGGACACCCCTCTCACCCCTTCGGTGAAGGGCAGCCGGGCTTTGTCAGCTTATCTTTCAGGCGTGACCGATGAGATGCTGCAAAAGGAGCGTGACCAGGTGCTGAAAGCCACCAAGGAAGATATCCGGGCTCTGGCTGGCCGGATTAAGGCCATTTTAGACACGCAGAGCTTTTGTGTGGTGGGAAATGAGGACAAGATCGAGGCCAACCGGGCTGCATTTAAAGAAGTGAAAAATCTTTCCGGGGGTATGGGGTGAAAGGGCTGAGAAAATTATAATGGAAAAGCTGCCGGGCCGATGCTATGGGAATTGGCCCGGCAGTTTTTTATTTTGCAGTTATAATTCTTTTGCTAATTTGGAAAATGTAATATATAATGGATTAGAAACAGAACCCAAACGGAATGACGGATATTCTTTAAAAGAAGGAGCATATATGGAGCAGAGTAAACAACAAAAGAAATCTGGTTTTGTGACCTTGATTGGCCGGCCGAACGTGGGAAAGTCCACACTGATGAACCATCTGATCGGTCAGAAGATTGCTATCACCTCGTCAAAGCCTCAGACCACCCGCAATCGGATTCAGACCGTGTACACCGATGACCGGGGGCAGATCGTATTTTTAGACACACCGGGGATTCACAAGGCAAAGAACCGGTTAGGAGAGTACATGGTCCATGTGGCGGAGCACACCTTAGAGGAGGTGGATGTGATTTTGTGGCTGGTGGAGCCTACCACCTTTATCGGGGCCGGGGAGCGGCACATTGCAGAGCAGTTAAATAAAGTAAAGCAGCCGGTGATCCTGGTGATCAATAAGATTGACACCATAAAGGATCAACAGGAGATTCTGACCTTTATCAATGCCTACAAGGATATCTGCCCTTTTGCAGAGATTGTGCCAGTATCGGCTTTAAGAAAAAAGAATACGGACGGATTGACAGAGGTTATTTTTAAGTATCTTCCTTATGGTCCTCTGTTCTATGACGAGGACACGGTCACTGACCAGCCGATGCGGCAGATCGTGGCGGAGCTGGTGCGGGAGAAGGCCCTGCGGCTTTTGGCAGAGGAGATCCCCCATGGGATTGCTGTGACTGTGGAGAAAATGTCAGAGCGGGACAATGGAATTATGGATATTGAAGCCACTGTTATCTGTGAGCGGGATTCTCATAAGGGGATCATTATCGGTAAAGGAGGCAGTATGCTAAAGAAGATCGGGTCAGGCGCCAGGCGGGAGATCGAGGAGATGATGGAGATGCAGGTGAACCTTCAAATCTGGGTGAAGGTCCGCAAGGAGTGGCGGGACAATGAGCTTTTGATGAAGAATTATGGCTACCGGAAGGATGGGTGATGATTTAAAACAGAAGACATCGCTTAAGAAAATAGTCAGGGAATGGTGACAAAAAAGTAGCAGAGAGGAGAAAACAATGATTATAAATTTTGATAACATGGAGGAGAAATGCTTACCAGAGTTTAAAGGCGGCAAGGGAGAGATGATTGCCAAGATGCATACGGATGAGATGGGGAAAATCCTTTATGGAAAACTAAAGCCAGGCGATTCCATTGGATATCATAAGCATGAGACCAGCAGTGAGATTATCTATATTTTGAGCGGCCGGGCAGATTTTTTGTATGACGAGGGAAAAGAAGCGATTGAGGCAGGGGGATGTCACTATTGCCCAAAAGGTCACAGCCATTCCATGCTTAATAACAGCCATGAAGATTTGATATTTTTTGCGGTTGTGCCGGAGCAGTAGTTATGAAGGATAAAGATGAGACAAATACAGAGAAGCAGAGGAGAAATGAGCTTTTGCTGGCAGCGGTTCTTCTGGGGCTGGCGACAGTCTGTGGCGGCGGATATTATTGGGGACACCGGGAGCTGGCCCAAACGGCAGAAGTCACAGTGGACGGGCAGCTGGTGGAGACTCTGGATTTGTCTGAGGATCAGAAGATTACCATCCAGGGAGTTCAGAATGGAGAGAACCTTCTGGTAGTGCAAAATGGAGCAATCTGGTGTGAGGAGGCATCCTGTCCGGATAAGGTGTGTGTCCATCAGGGAAAGCAGTCCCGGGACGGGGAGATGATCGTCTGCCTTCCTAACCGGATGGTCGTGAAGGTGATTGGGGAATAAAGAGACTTTGGAAGTATATTGGGGAGAAAGGCGGAAAAAAGCGTGAGGGAGGCAGTGAGCCTTGTGGGGATGGTGCTAAAATCCACCCCGGTAGGAGAGTATGACAGGCGGCTGGAGATCCTGACTCGGGAGAGGGGGAAGATCACAGCCTTTGCCCGGGGAGCCAAGAGACCGGGAAACGGGCTGATGGCAGTCAGCCGTCCCTTTGTGTTTGGAAGATTTAAGCTTTATGAAGGACGGGACGCCTATAGCCTGGCATCAGCAGAGGTGAAAAACTATTTTACGGAGCTGGCAGAGGATGTGGAGGCTGCATGCTACGGCTCCTATTTTCTGGAGTTTGCCGATTATTACAGTCGGGAAAATATGGAAGGAGCAGAGCTTTTGCTCCTTCTCTATCAGTCTGTGCGGGCTCTTTTAAAGCCAGTGCTGCCAAACGCTCTGGTGCAGCTGGTATTTGAGCTGCGGGCCATGGCTGTGAGTGGAGAATACACACCTGCTCCTCCCAAGGCAGTCAGTGATTCTGCTGCCTATGCCTGGGAATTTATTATTGCATCCCCATTGGAGTCCCTCTATACTTTTGTGCTGAAGGAGTCGGTACAGCAGGAGCTTAAGGAGTGTGTGGAGATGAATAAAAGGCGGTTTTTAGACCGGACATTCCGTTCACTGAAGATTTTGCAGCAGATGCAGGGATAAGGGGAATGGAAGAATTTAAGGAAGGTATTGAAAATATAAGGATTTGACGATATAATAGGAACACTGAGTTTCAGCCGCAGAGAAATTAGGTGCCTTTGGGATTGGATAGAAGATGCCAGAGAGGGATTTGGGGCTGATGGAAGGGTATTGGGCAGGAAGGCAGCAAAATGCTGCAGGAATGCACAGAATGGAGGAAATTATGAAAAAGTGCAAATTCCCAGTTTTTCTGGCATTAGGAGTGGCCGGGTTTTTGATGGTTTCCTGTGGCAGCCTGGGAGGAAGTGGCAAATGGGCCGCCAGTGAAAATAGTATCTATGTGACAAAAAAGCTGGAAGTACAGAGTGCCATGGTTTTTACCTCAGCAGAGGCCAATGAACTGTACAATCAGGAGGAACTGGCAGAGGAGGCAAGAGGCTGGATAAAGGATTACAATGTTGCCAGGGGGGCGGCTGCGGCTGCAGAAAATCAAGACGGTACGAATAAGCTTCCGGTGGCGTTAAAATCCTGTCGTTTAGAGGGACAGACGGGGGCCCTTGTATTTGACTACGGGAGTCCGGAGGACTTTGTGACATTTGCGCAGACCGTTGGGGATGATACCCACACAGTTACCTCTCTCACGGTAGGTGCGGCATCCGAAGTTCTCACATCCGGGAATTATTCCGGAACCTTTACGGCTGTGGACGGAGCAGAGGTGGAGATCGGAGAGGTGACAAAACAGCCTAAGTACAAGGCGGTGGCGGTAGAGGGCGCCGGGGTGGTGTTTGTGGAAGGAAAGGTGAAATATGTGTCAGCCGGGGATACGGTGATCCGGGATGCGCATACAGCTGTTACCGGTGAGGGAATGAATTACATCATATTTCAATAAGGGAGGAGATTTACATGGAAAAGACATTAGATAAGATAGTTGCACTGGCAAAGAGCAGAGGATTTGTGTATCCTGGTTCTGAGATTTACGGTGGACTTGCCAATACCTGGGATTACGGGAATCTGGGGGTGGAGCTTAAGAATAATGTGAAAAAGGCCTGGTGGCAGAAGTTTGTTCAGGAAAGTCCGTACAATGTAGGAGTAGACTGTGCCATTTTGATGAATTCCCAGACCTGGGTGGCTTCCGGCCATCTGGGCAGTTTTTCGGATCCACTCATGGATTGCAAGGCCTGTAAGGAGCGCTTCCGTGCAGATCAGCTGATTGAGGCCTATATGGAAGAGCATGGGATCAAGATTGAGGGTTCTGTGGATGCCTGGTCTCAGGAGGATATGAAAAAATACATTGACGAGAACAATATCTGCTGTCCCAGCTGTGGCAAGCATGATTTTACAGATATCCGTCAGTTTAACCTGATGTTTAAAACCTTCCAGGGGGTGACTGAGGATGCCAAGAATACGGTGTATCTGCGGCCGGAGACAGCCCAGGGCATCTTTGTGAACTTCCGGAACGTCCAGCGTACCTCCCGC